>NZ_CM001240.1:2552500-2768678 GCF_000230835.1 Clostridium sp. DL-VIII | reverse complement strand
CGTATAGAAGGATAGCTCACTGGAAGCACCATTATTCAGTCCTCCGCCATGAAAAAAGACTATAACTGGCTTGTCTTCTTTTAAATTATTCGTCCATACATTCAAATACTGGCAGTTTTCATTGCCGACCATGTCCGCCGTTCCATTTGAAGGTGTAAAAAATTCATATGGGTTAACATGCCCAGTGCTTGCAAGCGTTCTGTCCTGTGGTGAAAACTTCCCCATAAGTAAGTGCTGAATGAAAATTATTCTCATAGGAAGTAATCGGGGTAGGATTTTTAAATCGTTCCGCTGTAGCATATGGAATCCCCTTAAAATTATAGACATTTCCTTCCTTATATCCCATCAATGTGCCTGCAGATACATCTACAAATGCCTGTGATACGGCTTTTACTTCATCCGCTGATGCCTCGCTCTGGCTTTCTGCCTTCGTTTGTGTATTATTCGCACATCCGGTTAGCAATATAAATGATATTCCTAAGATACATGCTTTTATCAAACCTTTTCTTTTCATATACTGTATCCATCCCTTCTTCTAACATATAAATAATTCCAAATTATTTTTCAACAGACATTTTTAAAGGTTAGCACGATTCATGAAGTATGCCCATTATCCTATCTAATCAAACACTCCATGTTTTAGTCTATCACCTTTTTATAAAGCTTTAGGTGGTATTTCATTATCACCATTGGGAGAAATGCGATTCTAGGCAACGAACGTACAAAACACTTTGGAATCTATTTTAGTAACTAATAAATATCTCCATTATATTGTTGATAAAAATCAATTTCCATCGCCTTCACACTGATTTGCCGATATTATGTCTCCCCATAAAAGTCTTTTCCAAAATCTTATATTAATCTTCATTTCCTCTCTTACATTACCTTCATTACTGGCTCCAGAGCCTTGACATCCTTGTCGGTCAGGGATATAATTTCTGAATAATCTGCCGTATTACTAACAATGACTGGTGTAACCGTTTCATATCCATCCTCTGTTATTGCTTCTAGATCAAACTCCAGCATCAAATCGCCCCTTTTGATTTTCTGTTCATTTTTTACATGAGCAGTAAAATGCTTACCATTTAAACTTACAGTCTCTAATCCTACATGAATCAACAGTTCTATGCCGTTGTCTGATTTAAGACCCAAGGCATGTTTGGTTGCAAAAATTGCTGCCACTTCCCCATCAAATGGAGCATACACCTTTCCTTCACTGGGAATAATGGCGAATCCTTTTCCAATCATCTCTGTAGAAAAGGTAGCATCGTTCACCTGACTCAAGGGAATTGTTTTTCCAGAAACAGGAGAATATATAGTGTTTCCTTCAATTAAATTTTCTGTATCCAATTTCTTTTTTTTTGCATCTGTCTGTTCTCTCAAATCTTCTGTTTTATCATTTTCCTCTACTTCTACCGGATCCTCAAATCCCATAAACCATGTAAGCACGAAAGAAAGTACAATAGCAATTCCAGCTGTCACAAATGCCATCACAATATTATTGGATTTTTCAGGACTGAGGAACTGCGGAAGCGACACTATAGAAGGTGTTGCAAACGCATGTGCTGCGAGCCTTACAAATCCAGCAAAGGCACCGGTAATACCGCTAGCTATACAGATTGCTGCCATAGGCCTCTTAAGCGGAATACTCACTCCATACAAGCCAGGCTCTGTCACTCCTGCCAGCAACGCAGAAAATCCTGATGCAGATGCAATCTGTTTCATATTACTGTTTTTAGATTTCAATGCTACTGCCATACAGGCAGATCCTTGTGCCAAATTGCTTATCAACATAGCCGGAAGCATAAGAGACTCCCCAACTGGTGTTGCTAATGCTGCCATTGTCACTGGTATAAATGCCCAATGCATGCCTGTCATAACAATAAACGGCATAGCTGATGCCATTATAATCATGGCCACAACACTTGCATGGTTCTGAATACCAAGTACTACTACTGCAAGACCATTTCCAATAAGAGAACCAAGAGGTCCTAAAATAATAAATGCTACTGGTGCAGAAATAAGTAAAATCAATGCAGGCTTTAAAAAATTCTTAGTTACAGATGGAGTAATCTTCTCCACCAGCTTTTCAATATAGGACATCCCCCATGCTGTTAAGATAATCGGAATGATGGTAGACGAATAGCTGGCCGACGTTACAGGAATTCCAAGAAAATACACACCTCCTGTTGCATTGTTAAGGAGTGCAATGAAATTCGGATGTAAAAGCACACCTGCCACTGCTGCCACCATATATGGATTCGTGTTAAACTTCTTCCCTGCAGAATATGCAATAAGCACAGGCATAAAATAGAAAGCACAATCACCCATAACCGTTAAAAGCTGCATGGTCTGATTAGTATCAGGCACAAAGAATCCCATAATAATAATTAAAACTTTAATCATACCTGCTCCAATGATTGCTGGTATGATAGGTGCCATGCAACCCGATATTACATCAAGAATCGCCATCACTGGGTTCTGTTTCGGCTTATTCAACGGATTTCCATTTGAAGAGTCCTTGAAGTTCCCAAGTTTTAAGAGTTCCTGGTAACATTTTGCCACATCATTCCCTATGATAATCTGGTATTGACCGGCTTTTTTCATCACTCCAGCTACCCCTTTAATAGCTTTTATCTGATCATCACTTACCATTTCTTCGTTCTTTAATACAAAACGAAGCCTGGTCATACAATGTGTAACACTTATGATGTTTTTCTCGCCACCCACTTTGTCCAGGATTTTTTTTGCAATTACTGAATAATCCATGTAAATTCCTCCATTGTTCATGATTTTATTATTATATAAAGAAAATCCAAACTAAAAAAAGCTACGCGCCGCATTCCTTATAATTTGAATTTCACCTTATGAATATAACGTTTTCTTATCCTACATACTACTTTATCAGTCCCGGATATGTTTGCTTAAATTCCCCATCTCTTATTAGGAGCTGATTTAATTTGATGCTTCGATATGTTTAATGGATATTTTCTCCACCAACTGCTGCAACTTGCTACTTACCATTAAACTTTCTAATTTAAAAATCTTCTCAATTTCTTCCACTCTTTGAATAGTACTCACTCAATCAGCGACTTTTCATTACAAAAGCAACTGCCTTGATACAATTATTTTAATACAAAAAGTCTTGATTTGGAACGAGAAAAAAGCTACGGCGGTTCCAACCAAAACGTTAGAACATTCATTAATACACTTACTTATCTTCGCAGGCTGATCAGCCTTTCAACTATCCCCGGATCATAGTGAGCCAAAAACAAACTTTTCCCTTCATCCAGTGCAACAATCGCTTTCATCTCACCATCCCAGCACAAAATCAAACACATTGAAATTTCCATCCATACGTTCTTAATGCGTAGTTGCAGGAAATACATATTATCCGTAAAAAAATTTTTAAGAACTGAAAAAGGCCTACACAGATATAATCATCCATGTAGGCTTTTGAATGGATATATTTTTTGTTATCTTACATAATTTTTCACAAGTTATATCAGAGCTATTTCAGAATAAAAATATTTTTTATAAAGTTACTTTGTTTATGATGGTAAGTTTTGTATTTTAAACTCACAACTACAAGCTCTTTATTTCAAGGCTGTCTGACAGTCGTCGCTATTGGGATAGTATAATGCTTGTCCTTAATAAAAAAACAGCCGTTTTAACATATAGAAAAGCCACTCACTGTAAGATAAATTAATTTAGATATTGTATAAATGTAATTTCAGCCTAATAATAACTTTTAGCTCTTAAAGATATTATCTTTTGGTATTTGGGAGTTTTTACTTATTCCTTAGTCCAAACAAGATTAATTGACATTACTTCTTCCTTTTCTGGATATAGAAGAACTACTATGAGCTTCTACTTTGTCTTTAAGTTCCATTATATATATATTATGCAGTAAGAACTACCCGATTGTATCAGATAGTTCTTACTATATACGCATTAATTTTATCTTACTAAGCCTGTTAAATATTCAACTGTTTGTGGATCATAATGTGAGAAGAATAAGCTTTCGCCTTTATCTAAAGCAGCAATCAAATCCATATCCTCTTTTGTTAATTCAAAATCAAATACGTCAATATTTTGTATCATTCTTTCCTTGCTAACCGATTTAGGAAGCACTGATACT
This sequence comes from Clostridium sp. DL-VIII, assembly GCF_000230835.1. Lineage (NCBI taxonomy): Bacteria > Bacillati > Bacillota > Clostridia > Eubacteriales > Clostridiaceae > Clostridium > Clostridium sp. DL-VIII. The sequence continues at coordinate 2,764,537 of NZ_CM001240.1, read as the reverse complement.
CCTCTTTGAATAAGATATCTTAAAGCAACTTGTGCAATTGACTTACTATATTTATCTCCAATTTCTTTTAATATTTCATTGCTAAATAGGTTGTTTTTCCCTTCGGCAAAAGGTGCCCAAGCTTGAATCTGAACGCCATACTTTTTCATTACTTCCTGAGCCTTTACTTGTTGATTAAATACATGTGTTTCAACCTGATTTACTGCTGGAACAACTTCATTGAACTTAGTTAAGTCGATTAATCTGTCTGGATAAAAGTTACTTACACCTATTGCTTTAAGTTTTCCTTCTTTATATAGTTCTTCCATTGCACGATAAGTTCCATAATAATCATTAAATGGCTGATGGATTAATAATAAATCTAAATAATCCAATTGAAGTTTTTTTAATGATTCTTCGATAGATTTCTTTGCATTTTCATATCCAGCATTAGCAATCCATACCTTTGTAGTGATGAATAATTCTTCTCTTGGAACACCACATTTTTTAACAGCGTTACCTACAGCTTCTTCATTACCGTAAGCCTGTGCTGTATCGATTAGACGATAACCTACCTCTATTGCATCTAGTACACATCTTTCACATTCTTTTTGATCTGGAATCTGAAATACTCCATACTAATTTCTCCTTTATTCTAATTTTTTCTGCTTTTCGTTATTTAACTTAAGCAGAACTATCTTTGCACAACTGAATTTGTTGTTATATTATCACTATAATACATTTGAGTAACTCGAAGTAGACTGCTTTTATAATTTTTTCGACCTGTGTTACAAATATTAATTTAAATTGCTAATGCAAAAATTTCTTTAATTTATTAAAAATGTGTTTCATCTATATCAATTTTAGATAAAGCTTCATTAATACTAGCTAATTCTTCCTCCGTTAATGTTATATTATCAGCTCCCAGATTTTCTTCTAACCTATGCATTTTGGTTGTACCAGGAATCGGAATAATATAAGGTTTTTGAGCCAATTCCCAAGCTAATACGATTTGTGCTGATGTTACATTTTTACTTTTAGCTACTTTTGAGATTAAATCCAATAATGATTGATTATGGTCCATAACTTCAGGCTTGAATCTTCCCATGAAACTTCTGAAGTCACCTTCTTGATATTTTGTATTCTTTGTATACTTACCACTTAAGAATCCATTACCTAAAGGACTATAAGCAACAAATGAAATACCTAATTCTTCACATAAATCAAACAATTCTTTTTCTGGCTCTCTCCACACCATTGAATATTGATTTTCAATAGCCACTAATGGACATACTGCATGAGCACGTCTCATATAACCGATTGGTGCATTTGATAATCCCCATGCTTTGATTTTTCCTTCAGCGATTAATTCTTTTATTACTCCAGCAACAACTTCAGGTTCTACTTTAGGATCAACTCTATGTTGATAATATAAATCAATACAATCAACCTTTAATCTTTTTAAAGACCCTTTTACTTGTTCTCTAATAGATTCAGGTCTACTATCTAAGATATTTTGAGGTTTTCCATCAACAATTTCTTGGCCAGTAATACCAAATTTTGTAGCAATAACAACTTGATTTCTCAATGGCGCTAATGCTTCACCTAATAACTCTTCATTGGATTTACCGTAAACAACAGCTGTATCAAAAAAGTTACATCCTAATTCAACTGCCCTGCGAATCAATCGAATCATCTCTTCACGGTCTGCTGCTTGTCCATAAGCATGATCCATCCCCATACATCCTAGACCAATTCCAGAGACCTCAAGATTACTATTTCCTAATTTACGTTTTTTCATTTTTTAATCCCGACCTTTCACTATCTTTTATTTATTAAATCATTCCTAATTTCTGGAGACACCTTGATACTTCTTCTGACATACTCACGCTACCTCCACTAATTGAAAATCCTCTTAAAACATTTGATTTTGAACAAAGTTTCTTTATGTCCACTTGACTGTTACCCATTCCACCTCCTCCATGGGTACAAAATGGAATAATAATCTTATCAGAGAAATCATATGATTCTAAGAATGTAAATACACCCATCGGCATTGTGCTCCACCAATTTGGAAAGCCAATATATATTACATTATAAGAACTCATATTCTCTACTTTAGTTGATAGTTTCGGTCTACTGTTAATTTCTTTTTCTTTCTTAGCCACTTCAACTACTTCATGATAATTAGTTGGATACACTTCTACTGTATCAATTTTAAACAAATCACCTTTTACCTTATCATTTATTATATTTGCTATTACTTCTGTATTTCCGGAGTCTGAAAAGTATGCAATTAAACTTTTTACCATCTCTATCCTCTCCTATTCTTTTTCTTTGTTTTTAATATAGATGTATTTTATACATTTAGTATTGTTGAAATTCCAACACACAATATCTGCAGCTGTATATTTTATTCTGTAACCCATTCTCCAATCATACGAGCGTGTTGCAAATATTCTTTATTGTGTAAACAAGAATCTGCAGAACCACAATTTGTAAACACTTCTGTTTTAAATTCTTCAATGGATCTTTGAAGGCTTGGAAGCGTTAATATATTATTAACATGACGTTTCATTTCTTCAGTTGAAGACCCTGTACAGGTCAACAAAATCCCCACCTTTTTCTTTAAACCAAGTTGATAGGAAGGACAGCTAAATGTACAGCAAAAACGATCAATTACTGTAATAGCCTGTGCAGCCATGCAGTTATAATAGATTGGTGCTTCAGCAATAATTCCATCACTTTCGTGTATTAAATTTAGTAATTGAGAAAAATCATCTTCTTGTACACATTTACCACTATCTTTACATTTATAACAAGCTTTGCACGAACAGATATTCTTATCCCTCACATCTACTCTTTGAACTTTTGATCCTTTTTCCTTCGCCGCTTCCATAGCGGCTTCGATCAATGTATCACCGTTACCTCCGACTGTAGGTGTAGTAGTAATAAATAATATTTTTTCATGACTGTCACTCCTCTTTCTATCTATATATTTATCATCTGCATCAGGTATCTATTTTACATACTTGTTCGATGATTTCACTTTATTTGGTAAATTCTCACAATATATTATGACATCGTATGTTTATCTTATAAAATTAGTGAATATCCCTATTTCACGCTCTGGCATCTTTGCACCGATCTTTAGACCAGTTTCCTTACATTTTAAGAAAAATGTCATATTTCTTCCTAAAGTTCTCATAGTCTGAAGTCCTTCTATATCCTGTTTTACTTGCTCAGGAAGTAACACCGTGAACCATATTCCAATACTGTGACGAAACAATTGGCATCTGCATTAAAACAAAATATTTATTTAATTGATTATAAGTTGCAGTTGTTCCTGCTCTTCTTGCCGATATAACATACGCTGCAGGTTTTAAATTTAATATTTTTCTATTTTGTTAAATTATTATATTCTTCATCAGTTACAGGTTCTAGCCATTCAACTCCCCCCTTTTCAATATTAGGCAACATCGCAATATGTGTAAACCAGCTATTAGGTGTTGCACCATGCCAATGTTTAACATTCGGAGGTATCTTTACTACATCTCCTGCATGAAGAATCTGTACTGGCTTTCCTTCTTCCTGATAATATCCTTCTCCTCCAGTAACAAGCAGAATTTGACCCCCTGGATGTTTATGCCAACTATTTCTTCCGCCTGGTTTAAAAGTCACATTAAATGTAGGGCAATTAAAATTCTCATCATTAGATATCAACATTTCAACCCATTCTTCCCCAACAAAATGTTCCGTATCAGTACTTTTTTCACCTTTTGGGAAAATTACACCTTCACTTAAATCTTTCACATTTTCCTCATTGGCAGTTGAACTAGCTTCTTTTGTTCCTTTATCAGCATTATCATTAGTATCGGTAGTTTTAATTTCCTTTTGTGTGAAGCTTTCCTGACTACTTGCACTTCTTTGGCTATTATTACAAGATACTAAGCTAACAGCAATTATCATAGTAATTACTAATACTAATAAATCTTTTATTTTCTTCATAATTTTTCTTCCATTCTTATAAAGATTTTATTTGTTTTCACATGAAATCCGCAAACATTAATTTTCCAAGCTTTTTTAGATTTGGTATTACTAGACACGAATTAGATTATTTATTTGTAGCATTAGCTGCTCTGCTAATTAAAACCTTATCCAGAACCCCGCTTGCATTATCAGATTGTTTCTTGCCAACTTTTGTTTCAAGTACAGATATTATGTTTCTCATCTGTGCCTCAGTCAGTCCTACATTAAACCCAACGTTAAAATGCCCCTGTAACTGTGGATTGACACCATCAATACTTGATAACGCCGAAATGGTTGCTATCTCTCTGCTTTGGAAATCTAGTACATCTCTTCCGAATATGTCCCCGAAAAGATGTCCTTTCAAAAAATCATCAATAACGGGAACAAAAGTATTTCCGCTACCGGCTGGCATTCCTGTCAGGCTAGCCTCAATTTCTGTTCCAAGTTCTATGCTGCTTTTATTGGAAGGCAATGGACTTGCTACCTTACCAACCTCGTCCTTTATTCCTTTTTGCTCCCGTTCTTCCATGACAATTCTAAAAGTATTAATACCATTCAGACTACGTGGAAATCCTGCATATGCATACATCTGCACCAAAATTTCCTTAATTTCATTTACAGTTAAACCTGCATCCAACCCTTCGTTCAAAGCTATTTTCAGTTTTTCTAAATCACCATTAGCAGTAAACGCTGCGATTGTAACTATACTCTGTTGCTTGATACTCAAGCTTTGGTTATTTGTTGCTTGTGTTTTAAACCTATTGTTTACTTCCGCTTCTGTCGCTTTGCCTGAAAATCCACTCACCGAAACGAGCAGTGAAATCGATAAAATCATTACTATTAATTTTTTCATTTTCTTCTCCCTTTCTCAATAAAAAATTAAACCAAAAATTCTTATCTTCCTCTCTCTTTTATATTTATTACTTTAAACAAGAATTCTTCTCCCTTTATGCTAGTTATTTTGCATATCCTAAATCATTTAACCAGGAAATAATATTCGGTGCATCCTCCTCAACTTTGTTTCTTGATACCGTATATCCTTTCTCATTTACTGTTGCATTAGGTTCAAGCTTCTCAATAGTACTGATGGTATTTGAGAATCCACTGCCTCCATGGCTGTTAAATGGGATAATAGTTTTACCAGACAAGTCATATTCGTCAAGAAAAGAGTATACAATCATCGGCATATCTCCCCACCAATTGGGATAACCTAAGAAAATAGTGTCATATTGTTCTATATTGTCAATATGAGATTTGATTACAGGACGCGCATTTTTATCCTGTTCTTCTGCTGCTAAATCTACAAGAGTGGCGTGATTAGTAGGATAAGGTGTTTCAGGCTCAATGCGGAAAATATCTGCACCTGTATTCTCCTGAATCACGTAAGCCATATACTGTGTATTTCCCAAAACTTTTCCATCAATGACCACAGTACTGTTGTCTTCCTCCTTGGTCATATTGCTCGGATCTGTGGTTTCTGGCATAGAAAAATAAACAACAAGTGTTTTTGAGTCTTTCTCAGTAGGGGCAGTAGTTTTGCTAGATGAAGTAGATTCCTTAGATGCTTCACTTTGGCTGGACGCACCATCTGTATCGTTCTTTGCGGTATCAGATGAATCAAGCTTTGAATTGTCAGCAGAGGATGCACCTGTTTTGCTGCACCCAACAAAACTTAATAAAAGAACACAGGTCATCACAAAAGCAAATAATTTTTTCATATAATTTAACACACTCCTCTTAATATCTAATAAATCGTTCTTTCATCCTTAAGCCTCCCTAAAAAAATCTAGGAAGCAAAATACAACGTGGACTTTTTATTTGATTTATTTTTTAAACGGTTATTCTTTTAAAATATTTATCCCTAATTTCAGTATTGCGCAAATCGTACTTAATAATATTGTTAACTATTTTACTATCTCGTCACTAGTTATATATTTACATTTTTATTATAGATAAATTTGAGAATTAACAGAAGTTTTAATAAGTTCTTCAGCTTAAACCCAAAGGTTGTAACTAGTTTTATGAACAAAAAATCCACGAAGCAATTACATCGTGAATTTTAAAAATCTATTTTTTTAACAGCCATTCCATGATATCTTTGTCATAAGCAAACAGTGCACCGCCACCATGTTCATCAGCAGCTCCCCTTTGTACAAAATAATCATGATTTTTCACATCAAGTACTAATAACCGATTGATTTCTTCTTCTGTCATTCCCTGTGCTTCATATAATTCATGCAGTTTATGATATGCCTCTTTTGTTGGCCCTGAACCATAATAATCATCATTCTCACCTACTGCAAAATATACCGGAATACGTTTATTAACGACTGGTTCATAAGCTCCATCCCATCTTGAACTGCAATGCAGATATGCTGTAAATAAATCCGGTCTTTTTCCTAACACGATAGACATGGTTTCTCCACCTCCTGAATAACCGTTGACATATACTTTTGTTTGATCAATATTGTAATTATTAAGAAAATATTCTACTAATGCAATTGTCTGGTCAGCTGATTTCTCACCCCAGTCTTCAAGCTGGGGTGCAACAATAATCATATTCGAATTATATTTTTGTGCCTCGAATCCAAATTTCTCCGCACCCAGATTTACGCCAACACCTTGAAAATATAATCCTTCATAACCTGGAAGTGTAAAATATAATGCATATGACTCGCTTCCATCATAGCTTTCAGGAATATACACGTTATAATGAATATCACCGTTTGTTTGCGAATGAAGTACATTGTCTAGTAAAAAATTTTTGTACTTTTTTATTCCTTCCGTATTAACTTCCTCTACGGGATTTTTTTCTTCACTCACAGGTTCTTTATTGTATTCCTTTCTATTTTCACTACTTACATTCTCATTAGTTTTATTTCGTGAATCATGAAATAAAAACAAGTATCCCACGCCTATGAAGCCCAAAAGAAGTAATATTACAATCAAAATAACTTTTCTATTTTCCATATTTCTTTCCAATCTCTATAACTACTAAATTATTACGCAACTCCTTATTTCCATGCACTAATGGATACTATGCCTGTATGTTACCTCCTTTCATAAATCAAGTCCCTGAATCCAATCTGTAATTACTTTGGTTTGATCCTTTGCCATATCAAAGCCACGAATTGGCAATCCTTTGAGCACAGTTGCATCAGGCTTAAGCTCTTTAATTGTCTCATACGTTCCACAGCCACCGCTTCCCTCATGGGTATTAAAAGGAATAATAGTCTTACCTCTAAAATCATATTTGTCAAAAAAATGTAAACATAGTCTGTGGAAGTGTGTACCACCATATTGGATATCCAACAAAAATCACATCATAATCTGCAAAAGGAATTTGATTTTTTATTTCTGGTCGTTCATCTGCATCTTTTTCATGTTTGGCAATAGCCTCTATCTGTGGATACTCAGAATGCAATCCGGGGTATGCTTTTACAGACTCAATTTCTACCAGATCTGCACCTGTCTTTTCATCTATAATTTTCGCGAACCTTTCTGTAAATTTATCCTTCGATGAAAATATCGAAAGATATGTGACTAATATTTTTTTACAACTCATATATGTTTTCCCTTCCTTAATATAAGATCCTAGTATAAGACATAGATGCTAGCTTAACGCTATCCTCACTTATTGTATAGACCTCTGTTACAACAAATGGATTTTCCATTTTGTTTCCATATACAATGGAAGTCATTTTTATTTTGTTCAATAGAACAACAGTAGATCCATCTGCTGAATTATTTTCTCCTACTTCTTTCATTTTGTTTTATCCTCTCTTATTTAAACTAATAATTTTCCCTATCACTGCCATACGCTCTAATGTTTCTAAATGCCTACTTCTTTTTATCAATGCCCTCTTTTTTAGCCCTGCGGAAATATCATCTGCAACTTGTAAAATATTTAAATCAGCATAATAAAGTGAGTATTTCCTTTAATTCTTTCAGCCGGAAAATCAACAACCGCTACATCTCCGCCATATTTATTAGCAACATATGCCACTCATATGCCATCTCTCTAAAAGCTCTCTAGAAATCCTGGGGAATAGAAATAGATACTTCTTCTGGAAGATCATGACCAAAATAAATAATAATTACAATCTCGGTAAGTTTTTCAAAGCTCCAATCAGATATAATGACTGTTTCAAATTTTCCGCCCATAATACCAGTGTAAAGATTAGGAATTTCCTCTGGTGCTTCTCATCTTGAAAACTCATAGGTTGCCGGCTCAAGAGCCACAATTGCACGAACATTATCGCTTTTAATTGCAATATCCCATCCATATCCATCACTTTGAGAATGTGTACAAAGAATACCAGTGTCTCAAGACTTAATTCCGTGCCCACATAAAATATATATTTTTAATATAAAAGAATTGTATTTATATTAAAAATAAATATTGGCTTAATTACGTCTTGAGCCACTAGTTCTCATACCTCTAATTTTTTATTTCATGACTCCAATTTTATTCAGCCATTCAGATACAGCTCTTTGTACCTCTTGTGCATCTCTTACATTTGCACCTGGCATTTGAAAAGCATCAAGTATGGTGGAATCTTGGCAAAGCGCCTTGATAGAATTAACAGTTTCCCCCAATCCATATCCTCCATTTGTATTGAAAGGTATGATCGTTTTTCCCTTGAAATCATATTCTGATAAAAATGAAGCTATAGGTCTTGGAATGTTCATTGCCCATGTGGGATAACCAATATATACGGTGTCATATGAATCCATATTTTCTATCTTAGTTTTTAGTTCCGGTTTAAATCCAGCGTTAAACTCATCAACATTTCGTTGTACAGTTTCATGATAGTCAGCTGGATAAGGTTGAACCGTTTGAATATTTACAAGATCCCCGCCAACAAGATCATGAATTTGCTTTGCAACAATTTCCGTACTACCAATCAAGCCATCATTTCCAACATTCAAGCTCGCCGATGATATTACATCAACATTATCGCTAAAGTTTGTATTGCCGACTCTTGAAAAATATACCACAATGATTTTTTTAGTAGCCGAAGACGAGGTTTGTTCCTCCCTCCCACTTACCATATCGGACGAACTATTTTCGGCTGTGGAGCTGCTTCCAGATACCGATAATTCCGTACCACTGTTTTTTGAAGCGTTGACTGCTGTTTCCCCACTGCCGTTTGAGGTACATCCAAAAAACATAAACAGGAGCAGGAAACAACCTAATAGAACAAAAATACGATTTTTCATGTTACTCACCTTGTATAATGAACATATAGTAAAAATTCATTATACTTTTCCTTTCTTAAATATTTTTTACTATACTTAACATAAGACGTTGTGGATTAGTTTTTTCACTTTGTATAAGACATAGATGCCAGAATGCTATCCTCACTTATTGTATAAACCTCTGTTACAACAAATAGATTTTCCACTTCGTTTCCATCTACAATGGAAGTCATCTTTATTTTCTTCAATAGAACAACGGTAAATTCCATCTGCTGAATAGTTTTCTCCTCTCTTACTTAAACTGATAATTTCCCATCACCGCCATACGCTCTATTACTTCTGAATCAGTGTGCCAGAAGAACAATATTTTGTTCTCATCAGTGCCAGGATTACCTGTCTTTATTTCAATACTACTCCATCCTTAAATGCATTTCCAACTTTTTCTCCAAGTATACGGTAGGAACCCGTTGCAGAATCAAATGAAAGTGGCTGTAATTTATCAAAATCAATATTGCCATTTTCATCAATGATTGATTCTTCTGCACTCATGTTTACTACTTCACCAACTACTCTTAATTCTCCAAGTTCTTCGTTCATGCTGACAACCTTGCATTCCAAAGTCAATGGGAATTCATCAATGATTGGAGCGTCTACATGGATGCTCTTTGTTACATGAACCCCAGCTTTTGTAATCTTGTCTGTATCCTTTCCCGATTCAAGACCAAAATAATCTGCAATAACCAGATTATTTTTATCTGCAAAGCTTACGGTAAATGCTTTTTTCAGCTGCAGATTATCCGTTGTCTTATGTTTAGAAAGATTCAATGCGACGTGTTTTCCTCCACACTGTCCTCCCCATGCAACATTCATTGCATCTGGTATACCATTCTCATCATAAGTAGCTACGATTAATACTGGTAATGGTGTTACGATTGTTTTTATTCCAAAATCTTTCTTCATTTCTTTTATCCTTCTTTCTTTTATAATTTTTAATATATAGTTTTATGCTGCATTAACAGTAACAGGTAGTTATATTGTTATGACTATATAATAGTTGTTTAATAGGATACTAGATATCTAATTCGAAAATCCCCATTATTGCGTTCGTAATAATTCCGTACGCAAAGACATTTCACTAGCTTCCTATAAAGTAAAATTAACTTCCATTGTTTCTGCACTGATCTGAACAATTCCTTCCTGGAAAAGCCCTTTTGCGTATGGAGTTGTTATAAGTGCAAGTACCTTGGCTCATCCAAATGCTATTTATATCTCTTCTGATGTTTTTTGCGGGTATATATCTGTAAAAGCATTGAAAAATAATATGCAACACATGCAAATAACATCATCATAGCTATATATTCAGCAAAGAATAGTATTACTGGCTGATTAGGATCAAAGAATACAAATATGTTTTTCAAAAACATGTAAGAGGTTATATCATTTTTAATAAAGGCATATAAACCATAATAGGAAATCGTAATTTCCATCAATGAAAGTACTGCTTTATATGGACGAGAACCCGACTGAATTCCAGATGACTTACTGACTATACCTTTAATCATGTTTCCATGCATACCAAGATGCAAAGACATTAAAACAAATCCCCAATACGCTGACATCATATGCAGTTCCCGTGCAAAGGATGCGCTTCCATTTATGGGCAGAAAAGAAAACACATAGCGTGACATAATAATGCCACTAATCATTAATCCAATCATAGATACAAACACCATCAGATTGATAGCAGTCTGCAAGATTCGCTGCGGTGTGTATTTTCCTCGGAATAAATTTAGATACCAATTGGCATTTAGGACATTATGGATGATAAACGCTGCAAACATCACCGCTCCAATCCATTCATGTACTTTCTGGCCTGTTAGCGCATAGGCCATAAGAACTGGTAGTAGCACAGTTAATAAAATATCAATTGTAATTTTAAATTTCAGCTTTGCTGTCATTCTTTCATCCCCTATTATGTTAAGTAATATAATCATTATTATTCTTAACTATTACATAGAAAAACATCGAGATATGCAGACCTCGATATTTTCTTCCTCCCTTCTACACTTTAAAATGCCATGTAAGCATAACTTACACCATATTTTATTTAAACTATTAATCGTTCTTTTAAAAAACATTTTATCACTTAGAATTTACTCCAATTGATAAAATATCTTCTCTTATCAAAATATATGATAAAACCCCTCTGCACTTTTCAATTAAATGCAATTAAGAATTTAATTAATGTTATATAATTTCTATTAAATTAATTTATTTCAGTATTCGTTACCAAATATCTATGAGAATTCACTTAATTCAGGAAATCTGTGGTAATACTATCCTTTTTCCAAGCTTCCAGTTCAGCACGATCTGCATCAAGTGCATCGCTAACTACTTGAACTGCATCGCTTCCCAATAACAGTAAAGAAGGTGGATTCTGAGCTTCGACAGCCTTAATAATAAGCTGTGCTCCCTTTGCTGGATCACCAATCTGATGACCATCTGTAGTATCATTCTCTATTCGACGGAGTCCCGCAGTTTTTGCATAATCAGTCATAGCGATTTGAGATTGCTGCAATGAGCGGCCGGCAAAATCAGTCCTGAATGCACCCGGTTCAACAATTATCACCGATAAACCAAGAGGACTGACTTCTTTCTGAAGACCTCTTGACAGTCCCTCAAGTGCACATTTCGTTGCCGAATAGTAGCCAGATCCAGGTGCAGTAGTACGAGCGGCAATCAAAGATATATTCACGATTGTACCATGTCTTCTAGTCCTCATTCCAGGTAATACAGCCTTAATCAGTGCTACAGGTCCAAAGAAGTTTGTGGCGAAAAGTTCATCTACTTCTGCTTCATCTGCTTCTTCTACAGCAGCACGATAACCATGTCCTGCATTATTAACTAGAACATCCATTCCACCAAATCGAGCCTCTGCTTGTTGCACCGCCTGAGTAGTAATCTGCTTGAGGTTAGTCACATCTAATTGGATAGCTAATGCTGTATCAGGATAGGAATCTACAAGTTGAAAGCCTCCTTGCAGTAATGACTGCATTATCCCCATGTTTCAGTACAGCTTGAACAAGATTACGGCCGAAACCGCTTGAACAACCAGTAATTAACCACGTAGGCATATTATCACCTCTCTTTCTTTTAAAATAGATTTGCTTAATATGTGCTTTTTCATTTTCAAAACCTCCTGTTATTAATTTTTACAACATTTTTTTGTACCAACGCCAGTTTCCTTATTATAGTAAGACTTAAGCCGAGGATAGAGAAAGATCACATAAGAAATTAATGCAATTACCACAAAGATAGTTAATCCAGCAAATGCTGTTTCATATCCCAAGTATTTAATTCCCACTCCCAAGACTACAGCTCCAAACCCATATGCCAAGTCCGCAGTGGAAAAAAGCGTAGCGCTGGCAATGCCACGTCGGTTTTCTGGACAAAGCATATACGCCGTGGTCTGCAACAGAGGAAAAGCCACGCCAAACCCAAAGCCAAACAAAACTGCCGACACCATGAAAATAGCAAAGCTTTCAGCCCAATTAAGTACAACCAATCCACTAAACATCAGCACAATTCCAGGAATCATAACCGCAGTTACACCATGACTATCTGATAATCGTCCGACCATTAAGCGGACTACAAACAGTGCTAAAGCAAACACAGAAAAATACAGACCTATATTACTGATGCCACGATCAATACCATAACTAGCAATATATGCCATGATAGCGCCATATGGCATAATTGTGAATAAAACCACCAAACAAGTAGTTAACACACTCTTTTCGAATAATATACTACATTTAGAGGATAGCGATTTTGCCGGTGTAGCAGTAATATCATGGATAGCCTCATGTGTTGAAATAAAACCTGACTGAACAGAACTTCGCTTTCTCTCGTAATTCAATAACATGCAAACTCCTAAACTGATTATTCCTGCTAACGCGCCAGCTCCAAATAGCCACCATGCACCATGTTGCTGTAGCATATGCAGTCCCAATTCAGGTCCAAGCGCCATGCCGATGGTATTTGCCAGAGTATAAAATCCAATGCCTTCTGCTCGTCTGGAAGCAGGCACCAAATCTGCAGCCATAGTGCTACCAGCAGTAGAAGACGCGCTAAAACCAACGCCTTGAATCAAACGTATGATAAAAATTCCAGGCAAAGACACGAACAAACCAAAAAAAGGTGCGGCTGCAGCCATTATTATGACACCAATAAGATATACTGCTTTACGTTCCCAACTATCAGCAAGATTCCCCCATATTACTCGCGGAACAAGAGAACCTATAGTATAGACTAAGATGATAATCCCCCCCACTGAAGGATCAATAACTCCTATGCTACGTGCGAACAATGGCAAAGTCGGAGTAAACATAAATGTTGCAATGTACATAAAAACAGCGGCAACCAAAAGTAAAATAAAATTTTTTGTCCATAAAGGCTCTAAGTAAGATTGCTTTTTCAAATATAAAACTTCCTTTCTAAATAGTGCTTTTCTATTGCGAGGCGAGGTATTGTTTAATATCGGCTGTCCCATCTGTGCTTTCATGCTTTTGAAATTAAGCTGGCATGCAGAAATCTGACATGTTTTAAGCTTTTTAGCTTCCACCATCTCATGACCCATTACTTTTCCTACCAAATTGGAAATGCTTACGCAAGCGGGTTTGTATTAAATTAATGTCGATTGTGTGTGCAAGGTTATATAATCTTTGTTTTGATAAGCACCTCCTATGAATTGATTTTATGTATTAGAAATTTATGCCATTCTTTTACAAAAACAGCACTTTCCATTACTTTTTCTTTAAGCGGATTAAGCTGAACCTTATCAAATATAACTAATTCCACCCCTGCCTTCTTGAATTCCTGTTCTGAATATACATACTGAAGTTCACAATTTTCCTCCTTAATTTATCATAAATATTTACCATATACTCTTATATGCGATACAATTATCTTATGCTTGATAATTAACTCTAAGTCAAGAATTTTTTCATTTAAACATTTCCGAAAAAGTTAACCATTCTATTCTCTCACTAGGTTTTTTATATTTTTATTATAAATAAATTTGAGACTTACCAGAAGTTTCAATAAGTTCTTCAGTAAAAACCTAAAGGTTGTAACACAATCAAGTTAAAAGCCCATGATGCAACTGCAACGTGGACTTTTAACCTAATTTATTTTTTATTCCTATAATTCAAAAACCTGCGAAACAGCTTTTAAAAATGAACGTACATGCTCAGATGGAGTTGGTTAATGTAGTATTTCATAGTTCCATTCTACAGAAAGAATTTTTAACAATGGGTGTATATTCTCTCAAAGATCAAATGCCATTAATACATCATTGCATTTTCACACTGATTAAACACTCCCACATCATAAAACATGAAATCTTTTAAAGATTACCGTATCACATTCGAATGACCTGAAGTCAAGTATATTTTCACTTAATAACAACTCAACACATTATGATTGAGAAAGGTTTATTAGGTGGTGAATCCTTTGCCTCTATAGCTAGAAAGATTAAAAAACACCCTAGCACTGTTGCAAAAGAAATTTAAAAATATCGCTATTTTCCTAAAAGAGAAGTATCTAGAACTAAGCTTCCATGTTCTTTGAGAAAAAACTGCCAGATTCGTTTCCTATGTAATAAAAAGAATTGCGCTAAACTCTGCAAAATTTGCTACGTTCCATCGCGCGAAGCGGACTGTAAAGAACTTTGTCCTTATTACACTATAACAGTGTGTCCAAAAATTTAATAAAATGACTGAAATTCGGTATAATTCTTTGTGGATAATTTTGTTTTTCGCATAACTATGCCATTTTTGCAGATTCTTCTGAATCCGCATTTTCATTTTAAGGTATAAAAATGGAGCCTTTGCTTCATAGTT
This sequence comes from Clostridium sp. DL-VIII, assembly GCF_000230835.1. Taxonomy (NCBI): domain Bacteria; kingdom Bacillati; phylum Bacillota; class Clostridia; order Eubacteriales; family Clostridiaceae; genus Clostridium; species Clostridium sp. DL-VIII. Next base: position 2,749,424 of record NZ_CM001240.1, on the reverse strand, counting down.
AAATCATCTATTTTGCAAAAGCCCCATTTATTTTCAAAATTTATTTAACATTCTTCTGAATCCACTTTTCAATATGATCAGCTATCACACCATTATTTAAATCCTCGAACATAAAATGATCATTTCCTGTAATACCTTCCTTAGGAAGATCTACTACCGTACAATTTCCACCTTGAGCGGTATAAGTATCCGCAAAATCATAGCAAGTCTGACGCATTGCCTGCCACATCTTTGTTGCCTGAATGGACGGATCCCCATTATCGATATAATCACCAAAATAAAATGTCACTGGTATATTCTTCTCTGTAACTGCCTTAAAATCCTCTGAGCCAGCAGCTGGTGCTCCGCCTGGCTCGATTGCAATGATTGCTGCAATGTGATCTGTGTATCCAGCTGCTGTCCATCCTGGACCACCTCCTTGAGAATGTGTTACTAGAATAGAATTTTTTCCTGTTCTTTTATATACTTCATCAATTGTTGCAGCTAACGCCTTTGCCACTGTCTTATTATCAAAGTCTGCTCCCATATCTGATTTCATACCTGTATCCGGTGTCATCTGTCTAAAGAACTGATCTACGGATGCATCATCATTCGGGAACTGAGATCCTTCATTGACAACAGATTTTCCACCCTCCCAGCGTCCGATTCTAAACTGGGTATACCAGCGCTGATCTAATGTCTTTGTGCTGATATCACCACTTACAGAAGTCATACCAGCCTCTCCACGTCTCGGTTCATCCACTAGGAATACACCGTGTCCTTTTCTCAAAAACATATCAGACCAGCCTTCCCTGCCATCTGGCGTTGTCATCCAGCCCATACGCGACTGTCCATAGCCATGTAGAAACACCATTGGGAGTTCTGTATTATTTTTCGGAATTTGGTAGAGTACATTCGCGTGATCTACATGAGAAGTCTGTCCTGCTCCACTTTCCTCCCACTGGTTCTCTGGATTAAATGTACCATTAGAAGTCACTGTGGTTCCTCCTGCTGAGAAGACTCCCTGCTCTGCAATAGACAGAACTTTTGAATTAGTATCATCTTTAGCTGCTATATTTCCACATCCAGCTAATAATACCAAGCTTATTACACCTGTTAACAGTAATGTTGTTATTTTTCTCTTTTTCATTAATGCCCCCCCTTTTTCATTAATTTCTACTTTTTCTTATTCGTGAACTTTAGCACCATGCAGATATTTTACAAATTCAGGACTGCTATGATCAACAATTTCACTATGTCCTAAATCCATCGCTGCAATTTTATTCATATCTTCCTGTGATAATTCAAAATCCCATATATTAAGATTTTCTACGATACGATTTTGATGTACAGACTTAGGAATAATTACAACTCCTCTTTGTGTATTCCAACGTAAAACCACCTGCGCAACTGATTTTCCATACTTCTCAGCTATCTCAGTAAGCATTGAATTTGTAAATATACCATGTTTCCCTTCTGCAAGTGGTCCCCACGCCTGCGGTTGAACACCGAATTCTTTCATAGTTGCCAAAGCATTCTCCTGTTGGAAAAATGGATGAAGCTCAACCTGATTAACTGCTGGTAATACCTGAGCAGTTAAACAAAGATCCGTCAATCTTTCTGGATAAAAATTACATACCCCAATTGCTTTTATTTTTCCTTCTTTGTATAATTCTTCTATTGCACGCCATGCTCCATAATAATCACCTAATGGCTGATGTATCATATATAAATCAAGATAATCGAGACCTAGCTTATCAAGTGAAGTCTGAAATGCTTTCTTTGCTTCTTCATACCCTGCATCTTGTACCCATAATTTTGTAGTGATAAAAAGTTCTTCTCTTGGAACACCACATCTCTTTATTGCTGCTCCTACTGCTTCTTCATTAAAATATGCAGATGCTGTATCAATCAATCTATATCCTGCTTGAATTGCATCAACCACTGCCTGTTCACATTGTGCTGGATCCGGCACCTGAAATACTCCAAATCCTTCCATTGGCATCATAATTCCATTGTTTAATGTTATAAATTCCATTTTTTCTACCTCCAAATTTTAATAAGTGACGTTTCGTTTCTTACTTTTTTATTATAAGTGACGTTTCGTTTCTTGTCAACTATATTTTTTTATGTTACACTAAAATATATATTTTTTATGTCACACTAAAATCAAATTCAATTTGGAGGAGAAATATATGACTGAATTTATTAGAGCCCGCAGCATAGAGCAAAAACAACGGCGCATGAGCGAAATCATAAAAACGACTAATCGACTTTTTCATGATCATACTTATCACGATATTACATTAACCACCATAGCAGAAGCATTAGGGTGGTCTCGCGGTAATTTATATAAATATGTAACAACAAAGGAAGAAATATTCTTGGAATTATATCTAGAAAAGCAGAATAACTATTTTTCCGACATAGAATCTGCTTTCTCAGACAAATATGATTTAACTGATGAAGAGTTTACCAATTTATGGACCAGTATTCTGGATAAACATCATGACTATTTACGATATTACGGAATCCTTGCTACCATTATTGAAACCAATGTTACTATAGATCGATTAGCTGAATTTAAGAAAACTGTTCTCTCTGGTTTTAATCCTATCATACAAATTTTAACTAAGCATTGTCATTGTATATCAAGTGATAGAGCTACTACTCTTTATTGGACTTTACTATTTCACGCATGTGGATTAAATAACGGTTGTGATGTCAGTCCACTTGTTGAAGAAGCAATGAAACTTGCTGGTTTACCAGAATTTAAAAATGACTTCTCTCAAAATTTTCGTAATTTTATGCTTATGTGCTTGAGTCACTATAGACATAATCACTAATATTAAAAGGTAGTGAAGAATATTTGAATCCTCACTGCCTTTTAATATTATTGGTTATTAATTTCAAATTATTCCATTAACATGCTGTTTCTTCCATTATTTTTTGCTGTATAACAACACATTGTCTACAGGCTTAAATATCGTTTCTTTGCTTTCGTTTTCTTTTACAGTTATTACTCCCAGACTAATCGATAATGATCCTAGTTAGGATATCTGATTCTTCATCTCAATATAATCCACTCATAATACTATTTAATCTACATATAACTCCATTCCATTTAACAGAAGAAATGCGGCAAGCCATTATATACATACTCCATAACGGCTTCAAGATTATGTACTCCACCAGACTTTAACTGGTAGCATACGTTGCCTTCATTAAAGGTATCTGTCAGCTTCATCATCTCATGCATTTGTGGATCCATCTGCCTTAAGATAACATCGCGAGTTCCAATTGCGCCATAAATATAGAAATCCTTATCGTTGTATTCGGAATTATGCACTAAGTTTCTTAAATACTGTGCAGTTTCCTTCGGCTGATACATACCTCCATAGACCTGTAAAATCCAGCAATCACCACTCATTGGTAGGTAATATTTAAAATAATCCAAATTATGAACAAATGTAAACCAAGTGGTTACAGCTCCAAGAGAAAAGCCGCCAAAGGCTCTATGTTCCCTTGATTTTTTCAGTCCAGATTCATCTGTTGTTCGGGCAAATGTACGTACAGTACTTTCTACTGCAGGAATCAGTTCATTCACCAGTTCCTTGTGAAAGACTTTCAATTCTCTTACAGATTTAGAAAAATCATTGGGCTGATTATACGGGTCAAAAGTAGGTGTTACCACGATAGTCGGCTTGATCATTTCATCCTCGATCATATGATCAAGCAGGTTTTTCATACGTGGATTTCCAAAACTAAAGAAATCCTCTGCAGTCATGGTCCATCCATGCATAATATAAAAAATGTCATATTTCTTATCGCTGTTATCTATATCATATCCATATGGCAGATAGACGTAAGCATATTTGCGGATTGACTGTTTTCTTCTTGAATAGTCATACGTATCATATTCTAACTTTACAATTTTCCCTTGGTGCTTTGCATGCTGATAATAGCTGTAGGGAATCGGTGTTGTCATACTCTGTTGTTTTCTTTCTAATCTTTCTCTTAAACTCATACGATCACCTCTTAGTATCTTTCATCTGCCTCTCCCAAAAAGAAATAGCATCATCAATCCATCCTTCTGCCACAGTTCCAATGCCTAACCCAAATCCATGAGGCATTCCCTTATATTTGTGAAACTCTGTATCAATTCCACAGTCAGACATATCCTTTAGTCTTCTCTGCATCACTTGCCAGCTTGCAATGTAATCGTTGGTTCCAACACATACATAAGTTGGCGGATCATTTCTGGAATATTCACTATGTCCTGTATACTGCATCACTATAGTTTTCGGTCCAAGAATTCTATCCCCACCGAATCCAGCCGGTCCATAAGTTCCTAAATATGCTGCCATTCTGGCACCTGCAGATCCTCCCCAAAGTGAATAGCATTCTGTGCTGACACCAAGCATTTCCTTATTACGAAAAATAAAAGATATAGCAGCTGCCAAATCCTCACATGCAGCCTGTGCCCCAGTTGTCCGGTACTGCAGTGCAAATGCGTTATATCCTTTCTTGCTTAGATACATGGCATGCGGAAAGCTTTCATGGATGGATCCTACATATACAAATCCACCACCTGCATTGACCACAGCAAAAGGTGCATCCTTTTTTCCTCTGAAGAAAAACAGACCGGTATCTCTTTTACTCGAATTCTTTTGCTTTTCTTCTTCAGTATAAATATCATAAAAAATCTGTTTTCCCTCATTAACCTTTTCCTGCATATAATCAAGGATTTCTATAGAATTTTCTGTATTGATATAACTGTGCCACGGAAGAAGATGCCCAATTTCATCTAATGTCTGCCCCGAATATGGATTCCGGTATCCTGTCGGGAAGAGAAATTGTCCAAATTCTTCAAATTCCGGTGCATTTATTATATCTACAAGTTTTGATTTTTCATATATCTTTATGATTTTCACCCTCTTTCATCAAATTTTTATAACTTTCATGTCATTTATCTACTCTTTCTTTTTATCCAAAAAATAGTATTAGAATTCGTTCTTTTTTAACCAAGATTGGAGATTTTTAATGTCTTTGTTGTAAAGTCCAGGGATAATATTTGCATTGTTTGCACTTCTCTTAGCATCATTCAAAGAGTTAGTAAACTGACTTGGGATGTCACTGTATGAATTTGCAAAGATATATACTTTCTTACCTTTCCAATCTTGAAAAGACTCAAAGAAAGTAGATACTGTCATTGGTGAAGTGTACCACCAGATTGGAAAAGCAACAATCACTGCATCATATTCATTAATATTGGGAAGTGGTGTTTTAATTGCAGGGCGTTTGTGATTATCATATTCGTCCTTTGCTTCTACATAAGCACAAGTGTTATAGTCTTTGCTGTATGGTGTTATTCTTTCAATTCTATAAAGATCTCCATTTGTTCTTTTTGCGATATCCTGTGCAATTTTTGTTGTATTTCCGCTCCAGGAAAAGTATGTAACTAAAGTTTTCATAAATCTTTTTCCTTTCTTAATTAAACTTATTTATTTGTGTTATTAATGCTGTTTTTTTGAAACATTCTTGTTCCTTGTTTCTGAATATTTAATTTGTCCTTTATTCTATTTTCCAACTTTCTTTATCAGTTTTTGATTTTAATTTTCCTTTTTTACAGAGCAAATTATAACTCCTGAAAGACTAGCTAGCAAAATTGTTACAAAAAACAAAGAGAAATATGAATTCATTAAATATAAAATGAATCCTGCTACCATTAGACTCATTCCTCCCACTATTCTATAATATGGAATTTTCTTGGTTATCTGCCATAGATACCATCCTTGCGATATAAGATATAGAATAGGGCCACCAAATAGAAGAGTGCTCCCTAAAGCTGATATTCCCGCATAAAGGTATGAAATCGCCAGTTCAATTCCTACCGAAAATAGAATTATTCCCGTTACCGTCACTATTTCACTCTTTGCTGCAAGCCCTGCAGCCATAATAGGATTTGTAGTTTCCTCAGCATGTCGAACTACCATATGATCTGAACCTCCAAAGTAAAGGGCTCCTAAAGCAACTATTGATATTAAAGAACTCATTCCTGCAAGCAATGTCATCAAATTAATTGAAACTGCTGACAAAGCTGCAGCAGCATTAAAAATTGCCTCTCCGAGAGCAATAATTAGAAAAAGTCTACATCTTTCAATCATATGGTCTGCATCAAATTCAACATTATCGAATCCGAGAACACAGCCCGGAACAGGATGTGCAAGCCAAGTTCCTATGATATCAATACCCGCTGCAATCCCCCACCAGATAAGCCTTGGCCCGCTATCAACAAACAAACCTGCTATCCAAAATGGCGCAGAAGCAAAGATCCATCCGAGCATTCTCAAGAAATGAATTTTGAATAGTTTTCTAGTAGCGGTAAAATTCGCAAATACTCCAATGCCTATCTGGCTTAACATAAACGGAGTTATAAATGTCCACGCTGCTTCTCCAAATGCATGATTAATAGAGGCATTCATGAACAGCCCTAAAAGCATCACTGTCATCATCATCCATTGAGTTTGAATCTTTCCAACATGTACGAACGTAGCCTGACTGCTCGCATACAACCAGACATTGTATACCGCAACCAGCATTACTATCATTTCCACCATTCCACGCCAGCTGAGATTATCCAGTAGATGTGATGACAGCTGAGACACTGCGAACGCAAATACCAAGTCGAAAATCAGCTCAAGAGGTGAAACCTCATACTTTTCTGAAGATGTTTTTACATTATCCTGCATAGTTCAATCTCCTTCAGTTAAATAGTAAATATCAGTAATTCTGTAAACTTGAAAACCTAGTATTAGCATCTCAACATCATTATTTAAAATCATGTTTCTCACACTGGTAACATTAACTATTTTACTGTATCTTCATTAGTTCTCTCTTTATATTTTTATTATAAGTAAATTTAAGAATTAACAGAAGTTTCAATAAGTTCTTCAGTATAAACCCAAAGGTTGCAACTAGATTTTGAAAAAATCCACGAAGCTATCAGCATCGTGGACTTTTAACATAATTTATTTCTTATGCTTCTAATATGTGGTACTATGTCAAGAAAAAGTACAAATTAAACTTTTACCAGCATCTCTAAAACACTGCCATATGATTTATGATAGCAAGGTTTTAGAAACGTCTTTGGCAAGATGTTAATATTTATAATTTGGTGCAAGTAGTGAGAGCAGCTTCTTATCATGGTTATATACAAGCTTCACCTTATTATCAAAAATCATTGTCGCACCAGCTTTACGGTCATAAGCTTCCCACTTAGGTAAATTGTCGATACTTGGGTTGCCAGTCTTTGCAAAATTGATCCATGCCTGACTCATGCGGTCTTCTAGAATCTTTGCCTCTTGACCTCCGCCAATCGTTGTATCCGCTTTATCTATATTATCAAATACAAATGGTATCTCGGATGTGTGGTATGCAGTGAACACACCATTCATAACCGGCGATTCCCAGCTGAAAAGATATGAATAAACAGGTGCTCCCTGTTGATCTGCCTTGCGAGACATAATCTTTAAAAGTGGCAGTCTAATCATTGAATCAATATATACTGCATCTGCCTTCTTTTTATCAGGGTATGCTTGAAGAAATGCTTGTACAACTTCATCCGCCTTATCTCCATAAGTATCCTTTAGATGCTTGTCCACTTCTTCTTCTGTCCATGTATTTGGATTATCTGACTGTGCTTTATCCATATTAAATACTTGCGACATAGCTGTCCACTCTGTTAGATTTGAACCAATTAGGAGTGGCACATCCTTACCAGCTTCCGCAAATCCTTTATCTGTAACCGGACTTGTAGGCATATAGTCTCCATCTACTACCGGTTCCCATGATAATGAATATCCTCCTCCAAGGGCTACCGGAATATGAAGTTCGTCAGCTGTCTGCTTAAGTGCTTTGTCAGATGCTTGTGACAGTTGTTCATATGGAACTGTCTGTAATTTTTCTATCTGATCCCCAGTAATTCCAAGGTTTTGAAGTGTAAGTTCTGTCACCCTTTTACTTGCTTCCTTTGAAGTAAAATTAACTCCCATTGGCTCTGTGGCACCGCTCTCAACAATTCCTTTCTGGAAAAGCCCCTTTGCGTATGGAGTTGTCATAAGTGCAAGTACCTTTGCTCCTCCACCTGACTCTCCAAATACCGTAACGTTATTAGGATCACCGCCAAACTGTTCAATATTATCACGAATCCATTGAAGTGAAGCTACAATATCTGTAATTCCTACATTTTCAGAGTATTTATATTTTTCACCATATTGAGAAAGATCAAGATATCCAAGAGCATTAAGACGATGATTTACTGAGACTACTACAACGTCTCCCTTTTTGCTAAGATTTTCACCATCATAGGGAGCTATCGCTGCAGATGACCCTGATTGAAATCCACCTCCATGCAGCCATACCATTACCGGTCTCTTTGCATTATTATTAATACCAGGTGTCCAGATGTTCAGATTCTGACTATTATTATCCATTGTAAATTGTCTTGATGAATTTTCCCAGTTGGACTCAAAAAATGCAAATGCACCTGATGTCTGTTCCTGTGGCGATATTGGTCCATAGTTAAAAGCAAGTTTTACTCCATCCCAGTGCTGTGCTTTCTGTGCTGGAACGAATCTTTCTTTCGCCTCAGCATATGGAACTCCATGATATGTATAAATTCCATTGCGAATGTATCCTTGAACTTTTCCTGCCTCTGTATCAACAACAGCGATACCAGGCCCTGCACTGATTGTCCCAGATTGTTCTGTTGCGCTTTTTGTTGAAGCTTTTGCAACAGAGTTATTGTCTGTTATTCTAAATGCAGTTACAAGCGAAAATGTCATCACACCAACTAATGCACGCAAAATAATTTGTTTGTTCTTTATCATATATTGTTTCCTCCATTTTTCAAATTGAATTATTCATTACATAACATCTGAAAAACCAACTATCCTACTATAAAAGTTAATCCCCCCTAATATTAATATTTCTTCAAAACTCTAAAGCTATAGCCTTTATGTTATGTAATCTTGAATACTAGAACTTAGCATAGAATAATTATAGTCGAGAAATTAATTTCACTAAATATACATATTACAGATAAAGTTATATATTTTACCGATTATTTTAACTTATATTTCCTAAATAATTATTCTTTACTACAAAAAATCAAAGAATTAGGCCCAATCAAAAAAATAACAAGTACAGAAGAGTATTTATTTTCTGAATTCCATAGGCGATATTCCTGTCTTCAACTTGAAAAATTTTGAAAAATGCGCTGGATATTCAAATCCAAGCATATAAGCAATCCTGTTTACTGGTTCTGATGATCCGAGGAGTAAAGTTTTTGCTTTTTCAATTAAATGCAGTTGAATATGTTCCTGCGTATTCTTACCAGTTTCCTTCCTTAGTAAATCACTTAAATAATTTGTTGAATAACCCATTTTATTCGCTAAATATTTAACATTTGGTATTCCTTTCTCCTCTAAGTCTTTTGAGTTAAAATAATCTCCAATCAGTATATTAAAACGTCTAATTACATCGTTATTTGCAATACTTCTGGTAATGAATTGCCTGCCATAAAAACGCTTGGAATAATTAAGCAGTACTTCAATATTTGAAACTATTAGATCCTGACTATACTCATCAATATTCTGATTCAATTCATTTTCAATTGTCTTAACGATATTGGTTATAATTTCTTTTTCTTTTTCAGATAAATGTAGCGCCTCACTGACTTCATATGAAAAGAAAGTAAACTCATTCATTTTACGCCCCAGCTCACTTTTTCTAATTAAATCCGGATGAAAACAAAGCATCCAGCCCTCCTGTTTTAATTTATAATCTTCATCATCTATTATTACAACCTGTTCAGGTGCCGCAGACATCAAACTCCCTTCTCTAAAATCATAATTTTGCCGCCCATATTTGAAAGGGCAATTGAGTTTTAAGGCTATAGTATACAATCCACTTACTGTTTGTGCATTTTTAGGTACATTTACACCAGAGATTTTATTCAAGTTCAATATTGTAATCAATGGATGTTTAGGTTTATCATATCCCACAACCTCATGCAACTCAGATATTAAATCGATTCTAAATATATTATTCATAAGTACTCCTTTACTCCTTTTCCTAGTAGTGAATATCATACTCTTTGAAGTGAGTTCATTAAATATATATATCAGATAAATTTATCTATTTTACATATTATTCCAACAACTTACTTACCAACCTATAAATGTACATACAGGCATAGAAATCGTTCCCCACCAGTCTGGATATATTAGATTGATTCATAGGTTATTTATAAATCTTCTTTTAACAATGGTTCCAATTGTTCAGTCATATTATCTATATTTTCAAAAAGGACACTTTTTCTAGTATCAAATTTATTAATCATATCTATATGCTCTGTCATATTATGATAAGATTTTTGTGATGCTGATATATAATCATCAATTTTTTGCATTCCACTCGAAGACTCATTAATAGCATTCAAAATTTCAGCATGCACATCATCGAGCTTTATTGCCGTATTTTTTATCTCATTAAAAATTTCATTTGTATCATCTACACTTTGCCCACCATTTTCTAAAACTTTTTGTGAAGTTTTAAATGCTTTGCTTAATTCTTCTGTACCATTTTCTACATCATCAACACTATTTTTCACAAATGAAACTAAATTTTTTATTTCACTTGATAATTTCCTTACTTCTTCTGCAACCACAGAAAATCCTTTTCCATTTTCTCCAGCTCTTGCTGCCTCAATAGATGCATTAAGTGATAGCATATTCGCTTGATTTGCGATACCTACAATTTCATTTGTGCATTTTTTAATTTCGTCAACCGAATTTTGTAACATTTTAAAGACACTATCCATTTCATTAAAGCTAGCATATACCCTGTTAGCATTTTCTTTTAAAACATTTCCCTGTGTTTCTGCTCTATTAATAGATTTGATAATATCATTTTTAACTTCTTCAAATCCTCCTGAAGCAATGTCTATCTTGGAAAGGATATTATTAAAATTATTATCAATTTCTTCATTTAGTTTGGAATTGTCATTTAAAACTTTTTTAAATGATAATTCAATTTTACGAATCTGTTCTGATGTATTTAATTCTTCTGTAGTTAAATTTTCGGTGCATTTCTTAAGATAATCAATAGCATATACAATAGGTGAAATATCTTTTGGGGCCTTGACATTATTAATTTCAATTATATCGTGAGCTTTATCTTTATTTCTAGATTGAAATAAATTCATAAAAGTTCTCCTTTCAAACTTTATTCAAATGCAAAACATACCATTGTTAAATTTACGTGTTGTGAATTAAAATGCTCTCCCATTGCTACAATTCCAACGTGATTATCAGTAAAATTCATTGTTTTTAAATAGTCGTCCCAATAATTTTCATTTCTAAAAAATGTATATCGACCTCCGCAATTCATAGAAAAAATCCCTGATATATGATTCATGTCCTTTTTAATTGAAGTTACTGTATTATTAATAACCTGTTTATAATCATCTAACTCTAAAATTGAAATGATATCCATATTGTTTATTCTTTTATAGCATTGCAATGCTCCATCCTGTAACTGACCAATCCCCATTATGTAAAACTCATCACCAACCCATTTTCCTAATGGGTTTTGAAAGTATTGTGTGTTTATTTTATTTGGAGAAATATTAAGATAATCACAATAAACAGATTCTGCTGGCTTGCCATTTAATTCATAAAGGATATATCTTTTTGAATCTGCTTTAGTTACTACCATTTTTAAATCAGTTGGCTTGTAAATAGTTTCCTTATAAACTTTTATCCTTCCATCATTCTTAATAAACGCATATGCACAAGCATCTTCATATATAACGCCATTGCAAGAAACCTTATTGAAATAAACACCAGCTCCTATTAAAGGAATATGCTTATTTTCCAAAATACTTCCTAAAGTTGTCATTAGACAGCTATGATTTCCTGTGGCTAAATCAATACAAATTGTATTTTGTGACTCTGCTTTTACCTTTTTTATATCCTCTTCCATTCGACTAATATACTTAACTGGCATAGAAGAAAGTTCTAATATAACATTAGCAGCTGCACTAACACAATCAGAAAATGCAATTACTGTTACTCCATTTTCAATTGTGGAATACTTTGTATAACTAGTACAAGTACATCCGATACTTGGAACACCTGGATACAATTGTTCTAATTCTTCTACATGGTCTTCAAATTTGTTTTTATTTGATAATAGTATTATTAAAGAAGGATTAACAACTCCTTTTACTGCTTCAGCTAAATTACCACTTCGACTTATTCCAATTTTTTGTTTCATAAATAAATCTCCTTTCAGATTATATCTACTCTTATCATACCTATCCTTCACTTGTCCTATTTGGTTGGTAGTAAAAAACAACTATAACTCTATCCCGAGTTCTCATTTTCATTCTTTTAACGCAAGAATAACATTAGAATTTAATTTAACAAATGCATATATTACAGATAAAATTATATATTTTAAGGAATGGAAATACTCTTCCGATTCCAAGATAAACTACGGATTGATACACAATTTCTTTCACTTCTACTGGTGTTACTCCAAAATTAAGTGCAGCTGGTACTATTGCCTTAAATTCATCAATCCCTCGACATCCAATCAAGGTTGCAATAATTGCTATCATTCTAGTATGATCATCTAAATTATCCTGTTTTACAACTTCATCAAATGCAAAGTTGTAAAAAAACTCAATAAATTCTGGGTCTGTTTCTAAGAACTTTGATTCATATCCTGGAAACATACTCTCATGATACTCTTTTGAAAAATCTGTAATTGCCATTTTTAATCTCTCCTTTATTTTCTTTTCTATTAAACACTTTTTCTCATTTCTTGGTCTTCATGCATTATCTGAAGACTAAGAATGTCTCTCTTTTCCAATTTACTTGTTCCATGGTTAATTACCAAATAACTGATTTGCTTGTTCCATTTTATTTATTATATCTATATTAAATGAGCAGTTTTTCATACATGCGCCACATTCTATGCATTCACTAACATGATGTTTTAATAAGTCATCATGATTTTGTAACTATTCCTTGTTCACATCTTTCTATTTTATAATCTAAACGATCTAAGGTTTTTTTCATGTTTTCCATTTTTTTAGCTAACTGTGCACGTTGCTCTTTTAACAGCTCTTTTCTTTCTTCAATAGTTTCATCTCCTTGTTGAAACAGCATAACATACTTAATTAAGACTTCTATAGGAAGGCCAGCACTTCTCATACATTTGATAAATTCAACCCGCTTGCAATTTTCTTCAGTGTAGTTCCTAATTCCACCCCTATTACGGTTAACATTAGAAATTAGTCCTATACGTTCATAATAACGAAGTGTCTCCTGTGAAAGATCAAATTTTTTACTTACCTCCTTAATCGTCATACGATTTCACCCTCTATCTTTTAGTTATTTTTATTGAATTTTAAACTTAACCAAATTCTACTTTTTGGAGTTAACTCAATGTCAATATTTTTTACTTTTACGTTATTTTTATGATTTGTACAAAAAATTATTACTTCAACCCAAACAGTTCTTAGCAAAAAATCATGAACACATACGATATGTAATTCCTAAGGGATACAGCCTAGATTAATATACACAGTAAGATGATAACTCTTTTAACAAATCATATTAACAGAACACAGCAAGGGACAGTCTAAACGGCTGCCTCCCGTTTAAGCTGTCCCTAATGCTTAAATAACAAGTTGCACAAACTCCTTAAATTGGTAGAAATTTCTCCAGATAAGACCGCACTTAAATAACACTTAGCTACATAGTGTAATTCGTTGCCACGAACTTAATCTTGCAAAATAGCAACATGTGGAATTTATTTTTGCACATAGAGTACAAATAAAGCGACTTAAATCTTGCATTTTCAATGATTTATATAAATCATAAATTTAACTTTTTACTTAATGGATAAAAAGTGTATGAAAAAATGTTGACAGCCTATCTCTACATTTTTCCAATATCTCTAAAATCCTGTTATGTTATTTACGATAGCAAGGCTTTAGAAACATCTTTGGCAAAATGTTAATATTGATAATTTGGTGCCAGAAGCTTCATAAGTTCTTTATCATGGTTATGCACAAGCTTCACCTTGTTATCAAAAATCATTGTCGCACCACCTTGACGGTCATAGGCTTCCCACTCTGGTAAATTGTCGGCACTTGGTTTACCGTTCCTTGCGAAACTTATCCATGCCTGGCTCATGCGTTCTTCTAGAATTTTGGCATCTTCACCTCCACCGATCGTTGTATCCGCTTTATCTATATTGTTAAATACAAATGGTATTTCGGATGTGTGGTATGATGTGAAAACACCATTCATAACCGGAGATTCCCAGCTGAAAACATAGGAATAAACAGGTGCTCCCTGTTGATCTGCCTTGTGGGACATAATCTTTAAAAGTGGCAATCTAATTGTAGTTGAATCAATATATAATGCATCTGCTTTCTTTTTATCAGGATATGCTTTAAGAAATGCATTTACAATTTCATCTGCCTTATCTCCATAAGTTTCTTTCAGATGCTTGTCAATTTCTTCTTCGGTCCATGTATTTTTATTATCTGATTGTGCTTTCGCCATATTCATTATTGGTGAAAAATCTGTCCACTCTGTGAGGTTTGAGCCAATCAAGAGCGGTACATCCTTACCAGCTTCTGCAAATCCTTTTTCTGTGACCGGACTTGTAGGCATATAGTCTCCATCTACTACCGGTTCCCATGACAATCCATATCCTGCCCCAAGCGCTGCTGGAATATGAAGTTCTTCTGCTGTCTGCTGAAGTGCTTTGTCAGATGCTTGTGACAGTTCTTCATATGGAATAGTCTGCAATTTTTCTATCTGATCCGCAGTAATTCCAAGGTTTTGAAGTGTAAGTTCTGTCACCCTTTTACTGGCTTCCTTTGAAGTAAAATTAACTCCCATTGTTTCTGTCGCACCGCTCTCAACAATTCCTTTCTGGAAAAGTCCCTTTGCGTATGGACTTGTCATAAGTGCAAGTACCTTGGCTCCTCCACCTGACTCTCCAAATACCGTAATGTTATTAGGATCACCACCAAACTGTGTAATATTGTCACGGATCCATTTAAGAGAAGCTACGATATCTGTAATTCCAATATTTTCAGAATATTTATATTTTTCACCATATTGAGAAAGATCAAGATGTCCAAGAACATTAAGTCGATGATTTACTGAGACAACTACAACATCTCCCTTTTGGCTAAGATTTGCGCCATCATAAGCAGCTGTTTGTGCAGATGATCCTGTTGAAAATCCACCTCCATGCAGCCATACCATCACCGGTCTCTTTGCATTGTCATTAATACCAGGTGTCCAGATGTTCAGATTCTGACTGTTATTGTCCATTGCAAACTGTCTGGACGGGTTTTCCCAACTGCTATCAGATCCGCCTGCACTCTGTTGTTGTGGTGATATCGGACCATAGTTAAAAGCAAGTTTGACTCCATCCCAGTGCTCTACTTTCTCTGCTGGAACGAATCTTTCTTTTGCCTCAGCATAGGGAACTCCATGATAGGTATAAATGCCATTCCTACTGTATCCCTGAACTTTTCCAGCCTCTGTCTGAACAACAGCGATATTAGGCCCTGCAGAAATTACCGCAGATTTTTCTGTTTCACTTTCTACCGATGTCGTCGAAGCCTTTGCAACAGAGTTCTTTTCTGTTATGCCGAAAGTAGTTAAAAGAGAAAATGTCATTACACTAGCCAATGCGGTCAAAATAATTTGTTTGTTATTTCTCATAGATTGTTTCCTCCATTCTTCAAAATAATCTCTCAGAATTTCTAAGCCTTCATTGGATCAGACACTGCTGCTTGAGCTGCGAAGCTTGTACACAACACTGTTACTTAAAGTAAAGCTTATAGGTAATTCTTTTCAATTCCTCCTTTTCTATTAAATATTATTTATTTTAAACGAAGTTGTATATTCTTCGATTAAAACTTTTACGTATATTAGACACTTAATTGGCATTTTCAATTCCAGTTAAGATCAATATTATTTGTTTACATTTATTTATTCAATATTCTCTCTATTCGAAATATCCAACTATAACTTAAATCTTCCCAAATTTTTATTATTCGCTGAATAAATAACCTCAATCCTTATACTTAAATTATATAGGGCTATTCAAATTAACAGAAGTTTCAATAAGTTCTTCAGTATAAACCCAAAAGTTGTAACTCAATTAAACTTAGGAATAAATCTCCACCTGTATCGTCTTGTATCATCGATGCCAAAAGTTAATTATTGTTAATTGACATTGCTCAGTTCAATGAAGTTGTTACAGCAGTAAATCAAGTTGAAACACATGTGTTTAATCAACAAATAAAAGTTCAAAAAATACTGAAAAAATATAAATATGGCGTTCAAATTTAAACTTGGGCACCATTTGCTGAAAGGAAAATAACTTATTCAAAGAGGAGTAAAGTTTTTGCTTTTTCAATTAAATGCAGTCGAATATGTTCTTGCGTCTTCTTACCAGTTTCCTTCCTTAGTAAATCACTTAAATAATTTGTTAAATATCCCATTTCACTTGCTAAATATTTAACATTAGGTATTCCTTTCTCCTCTAAGTCTTTTGAGTTAAAATAATCTCCAATCAGTATATTAAAACGTGTAATTGCATCTCTATTTACAGTACTTCTGGTGATGAATTGCCTGCTATAAAAACGCTTAGAGTAATTAAGCAATGCTTCAATATTTGAAACTATGAGCTCCTGACTATACTCATCAAGATTCTGACTAAACTCATTTTTGATTGTCTTGACGATATTGGTTATAATTTCTTTTTCCTTTATAGCATTGTAATGCTCCATCCTATAATTGACCAATACCCATTATGTAAAACTCATCACCAACCCATTTTCCTAATGGGTTTTGAAAGTATTGTGTGTTTATTTTATTTGGTGAAATATTAAGATAATCGCAATAAACAGATTCTACTGGTTTGCCATTTAATTCATAAAGGATATATTTTTTTGAATCCGCTTTAGTTACCACCATTTTTAAATCAGTTGGTTTATAAATAGTTTCCTTAAAAGCTTTTATCCTTCCATTATTCTTAATAAACGCATATGCATAAGCATCTTCATATATAACACCATTACAAGAAACCTTATTGCAATCAACACCAGCTCCTATTAAAGAAATATTCTTATTTTCTAAGATACTTCCTAACGTTGTCATTAGCCGGCTGTGATTTCCTGTAGCAAAATCAATACAAATTGTATTTTGTGACTCTGCTTTTACCTTTTTAATATCCTCTTCCATTCGACTAATATACTTAACTGGCATAGAAGAAAGTTCTAATATAACATTAGCCGCTACACTAATACAATCATAAAATGCAATTGCTGTTACCCCATTTTCAATCGTGGAATACTTTGTATAACTAGTACAAGTACATCCGATACTTGGAACACCTGGATACAATTGTTCTAATTCTTCTACATGTTCTTCAAATTTGTTTTTCTTTGATAATAGTATAATTAAAGAAGGATTAACAAATCCTTTTACTGCTTCAGTTAAATTACCACTATGGCTTGTTCCAATTTTTTGTTCCATAAATAAATCTCCTTTCAAATTTATATTGATTATTATCATACCTATCTTTTACTTATCCTATTTGCGAGTAAAATCTAAGAAGTCAAATAAACTTGACTAATAAATATAAGAACAGATCAGCACAAAATATATTGTACATTGTGCTGATGAAGCTGTTTGTTAGTAAATAACAACTATAACTCTATTCCAACTTCTCATTTTGATTCTTTTACGTAAGGATAACATTTGGAAGTTAATTTAACTCGTTGTGCTAGTTGAAATTTTAGAAAGATTTACAGATAGAAAAACTCTAGCATAGTATGTTACCCTATCATTGAAAAGTACCACCAAATCAATGAAGGGGGAAATACATATATGCTAGAGCTTTACAAGACAGATTCTATCACAACTATAGAAGATTTAAAAGATTTTATAACTGTCATATTTGTTATTGTTGATGACATCTACCAAGAAGTAACTCCAGCATACATTAAAAACCGTAAAAACAGTAAAAATTCAATAATGAATGATAGTGAAATAATAACACTCTCGCTTTCGGGTGAACTTATGTCTATTGATTCAGAAAAAGTTTGGCTTGGATATTGTAAAAGAAATTTAAAAGAACTATTCCCAAGTTTTTGTAGTCGAACTAGATTTAATCGAACCCGAAGGGCATTATATAGAACAATAGAATTAATAAGGCATAGTCTTACAAAATTTATTAGTTTGCAATATGATTGTTTTAGAATTGTAGATAGTATGCCAGTTTATGCTTGTAAATTTGGCAGAGCAAGATTTCACAAAACATTCACGGGCTACGCCGCCTACGGTAAGTGTGCTTCCAAAAAGGAAACTTTTTATGGATTTAAGCTACACTCTTTAATCACATTTGATGGTTATATAACAGACTTCATATTAACATCTGCAAGTATTGATGATAGAGAAGCACTATGGGAATTAACTGATAATGCAAAATATCTAACTATACTTGGTGATAAAGGATATATTGGTAACAGTATTCATACTGAATTATACTCAGAGCGTAGCATAAACCTTGTATCTTTAAAAAGAAACAATAGTAAAATACAGCTACCAAAAAAATTAAGGCAGCAAATATTCAAAAAACGAAGACTAATCGAAACAGTTAACTCTCAATTATCAGAGCAATTAAATGTACCTAAGGTACTTGCTAAATCAAGATTAGGATTATTAGCAAGACTTGAAACAAAAATATTAGCTCATAATATATGCTGCTTTATAAATAAGTTTTTAAGAAAAAGTATGGATATTTTAAAAATAAAACAGTTATTGTTTGGATAATATATCCATAAAGTTAAATATTATTTTTATGGGCGCATTATACATTAATCTATTGGTATAACAAGTAAATATAAGCACATAAAGGAATTGATCTTATATAGCACAACGAGTTAATTTAATAAATACATATATTACAGATAAAATTATATATTTTATAGATTTTTTTGCGAAAACCCCATCACAAATAACAGATAAACAAGAAAACACTTTATTCCCATGCAAAGCATCAAAAAATAGCTCTATTCTATATAATCAAGAATAAGAGCCATTTTAGTTTTAAGAAACCTGATATATAAACTTAAGAAAGAACTTCTAATTATTGTCATATCCTTTAATACTATTGGTTACTTAATCACGAATAAAATTTGTCATTGAACCAGTTAAAGCTTCAAACATCTCAATATTATTTTTTTTTGCACTTAATAAGCATGTTATATTATTAGCTAGTACTTTAAAAATTCTTACACCTTCCTCGTCTTTCATAACATCTTTAGGTGTGAAAACATGGATTTGATCCCAATAATTTGATGAAGCAATTGGCATTTGACATATTTTTATTGGTTGAGATTTTCAAAATTATGATTAATAACTTCTATGAGTCTGAATTCATTATTTTCATATTCAAATTTCAATATGCAACAGTTTCCAATTCTTTCTTTTTGAGTAACATCACTAGTATGTGCCCATTTTCTCATAAAACCTCTACATGAAGCACCATGGGAAACTACTAATACAACTTGATTATCTTCCTTATTCATGATTTCTAATAGTATATTGGAAATTCTATCTCTCATTTCCATTTCACCTTCGCCACCGAACTGAATGAAAAAATCACCATAAGGAATCTTTGGATTTAAATTTTCACTCTCCCCTTCGAGCTTTCCAAAATTCCACTCTTTTAACCCCTTTACTCTTGTATAAGACATATCTGTAACTTGTTCTAAAGTATCACAAGCCCTTTCTAAAGTAGATGAATAAGCATGATCAAATATAATATTATTATCTCTAAAATATTGCCCTACAACTTTTGCTTGAGCAATACCTAATTCAGTTAATGGCGAATCACACCATCCTTGAATTTTTCTTCTAATATTAAATAAAGTCTGTCCATGTCTCATTAGATATAATACTTTCTTCATATGTTTTCTCCACCTTAAACTCAAATATTTTCCGAAATAATTTATTGCAAATATTCATGTAGTTTCTAATTTCACTTATGTTTCTTTATTCTGTATATAGTTTATCACTTTGAGTTAACACCAGGTCAAGTAGTTTTTTAATTTTTACTTTCTTTTCAGATTCAATCCTTGATTATATTTCCTCATACCCTTTTACTCTTTATAATTAGTATATTAAATTTGCTCCATTTGCAGCAATAATTTCCTTGTACCAATAAAAGCTCTTTTTCTTATACCTTTCTAAAGTTCCACTCCCATCATCATGTCTATCTACATAGATAAATCCATATCTTTTTTTTAGTTCAGCTGTTGATGCACTTACTAAATCTATACATCCCCACGTAGTGTACCCCATGAGTTCAACACCATCTTCAATTGCTTCTGCAACTTGAACAAGATGATCATTCAAGTAATTAATCCTATAGTCATCATTTACAGTTTTATTACCATTCTTATTTATTATTAATTCATCAACAGCTCCTAATCCATTTTCAACTATAAATAATGGTTTTTGATATCTATCATAGAATTGATTAAGTATATATCTTAATCCTTCTGGATCTATCTGCCATCCCCAGTCTGATGCTTTTAAATATGGATTGTGTACTCCACCAACAAGATTTCCTTTTCCTTTTATATCTTTCTCAACATCTGCAGTTGCACATGAACTCATGTAGTAACTAAATGAAACAAAATCTATTGTATTTTTTAATATTTCTTTATCACCAGGTTCCATCCTTATTTCTATGTTGTTTTCCTTAAAAAATCTATTCATATATCTTGGATATTCTCCCCTTGCATGAACATCTCCAAAGAAAAGATTTTGCCTATCTGCTTCCATAGCTTTAAGTACATCCCTTGGTTTTGGTGTTAATGGATAGTTTGGTACTCCAAGAATCATACAACCAATTTTAAATTCTGAATTTATTTCATGACCAATTTTTACTGCAAGTGCACTTGCCACTAACTCATGATGCATAGCCTGATATAAATCTTGTTTACTTAATTGTTCTTTTGTAGTCCATATTCCAGCGCTCATATAAGGAAAATGAGTTGCAGAATTTATTTCATTGAAAGTTAGCCAATATTTCACCTTATCTTTATATCTAGTAAATATTGTTCTTACATAGTTTTCAAAAAATCTTATTAGCTTTCTGTTAACCCATCCATCATAATTCTTAGCAAGTGCGAGTGGAGTTTCATAGTGTGAAATTGTGACTAGTGGCTCTATTCCATACTTAGCTAATTCATCAAACACATCATCGTAAAATTGTAATCCCTTTTCATTTGGCTCTTCATCATCACCATTTGGAAATATTCTTGACCAAGCAATAGATAATCTAAAAACTTTAAATCCCATTTCTGCAAATAGCTTAATATCTTCTTTATATCTATGATAAAAATCAATTCCTATAAGCTTCATATTATCTTCTGTCGGCTTATCTGTTAAAGGCCCCATCACTCCTTTCGGTGCTATATCTTGAGTTGATAATCCTTTACCATCTTCATTATATGCGCCTTCAAATTGGTTAGCAGCTGTGGCTCCTCCCCATAAAAATCCTTCTGGAAATTTAATCGACATAATATTCCTCCTAAGTCTTATAAGTAATAGCATTCATATTATTTTACTATTTATTAAAATTGTTGTTAAATACTAAATTCTTAAAATTTGATTTAATTATTATTCATTAATTATACTAGCAAATCTATTTAATATATCTTCGCTAGCATAATCACTTAAATTTACTTTACTACTTTTATTAATTCATCTTTTTCTTTTACGTCTTTGTCTATTAATGATAATACATCTTTATAATCACTTGCATTAGTAACAAGAACTGGGGTTATTACTTCATATCCTTCTTTTTTTATTGCTTCTATATCAAATTCAACTAATAAATCTCCTGCATTTACTTTATCGCCGCTCTTAACATAAGCCGTAAAATGTTTTCCACCTAATTTTACTGTATCTAATCCTATGTGTATCAAAATTTCTATTCCATCATCAGATGTAATTCCTATAGCATGTTTTGTTTCAAATAATGCTGAAACTACCCCATTAACTGGTGATACTGTTTTACCTATATTGGGTATTATAGCTATACCTTTTCCCATTATTTCCTCTGAGAATGTTATATCATTTACTTGGCTTAATGACACTGATTTTCCTTGAATTGGACATAAAATTATTGATTCACTTTTAGATTCAACTTTATCTAAATTAGCTTCTCTGACTTCTATTTTTCCTTCATCTGATCTCTCTTCATTATCTTCATTTGCTGGATCATCAAATCCAATTATCCATGTTAATACAAATGAGCCTATCAATGCAATAGCTGCTGTTATTAGAGCATTAATAAAGTTAGAGCCTCCATTTGGATTAATAAATTGAACTATTGATATAAGTGCTGGTGTTGCAAAAACATATACTTTTAAATATACAATTCCTGCATAAATACCTGCTATACCACTTGCTATCATACTTGCTACTAAAGGTTTTTTATATTTTAATGTAACACCATACATTGCAGGTTCTGTTACTCCTGCAAGTAACGCTGAAATACTTGATGCACTTGCAACTTGTTTTAAATCTTTATTTTTAGATTTTAGTGATACTGCTAGAGATGATGCTCCTTGTGCTAAATTAGATGGGAGCATTGCAACTAACAATAATGTTTCATATCCTCCTGGATTAGCTAAAGCTGCTAATGCTATAGGCACAAATGCCCAATGCATTCCTGTCATAACTATTAACGGCATAAATGCAGCCATTAAAGGTAATGCAATCCAATTTGCCTTATCTTGAATTGTATACATAACTGTTGATAAACCCTTACCTACTAAGAATCCAATTGGTCCAATAACTATTATTGCAATTGGCATAGCTATAAGTAATATTAACATTGGTTTTAAAAAATTCTTTGTAACAGCAGGAGTGATTTTATCTACAAATTCTTCTATATATTTCATTACCCATGCCATCATTATTATCGGAATAACTGAATAACCATAACTTGCCTGTGTAACTGGTAACCCTAAAAATGATACAGGTGTTTCTGAACCAAGTAATTTTACAAAATCAGGATATACCATAACACCTATTACTGCCGCAAATATATATGGATTAATATTAAACTTTTTAGAAGTGGAAATTACAAGTATTATTGGTAAAAAATAAAACGTTGCATCTCCAAGAGCTGATAATATAGCATAAGTCTGACTAGTATTTGATAAAAGTCCAATAGTTGTAAGCAATACTACTAACACCTTTACCATACCTGCACCAATTATTGCTGGCATAGTAGCTGACATACTTCCTGATATTACATCTAGTACTTTTGTAATTATATTTTGTTTTTCATTTGAACTTGTAGTATTATTAACACTATCACTAAAATCACCAAGCTTTAATACTTCTTTATAACATTTAGAAACTTCATTTCCTATAATTATTTGATATTGACCGCCTTTTTTCATAATACCCATAACACCATTTATTTTTTTAACTTCTTCATCATTTACAATACTTTCATCTTTTAAGGTAAATCTAAGTCTTGTCATACAGTGTATGACACTATTGACATTACTTTCTCCACCTATTTTTTCTAATATTTTTTTTGCTACTATTGAATAGTCCATAATACAATAATCCTCCATTTAAAATAAATTTTTAGAATCAATTTTAATGAAGTAAAGCCCATAATACAGTTTTCTGCTTACAGTAACTACCTTTCATACTAATTTATCTATATTTATACTTTTATCTAATGCCTAGCTAAGCTCTTCTTTACAAAAAATACCCAAGAAACGTAAAAGAGCTCTTATTTAACGTTTCTTAGGTATAGCCTGCATTACCAGTAACAATCCTCCTCCTATTCAGTTTGTTTTGTGACCCTATTTATATGAACTGCTAAATACATCATTTCTTCATCGGTAAGTTCTGAATTAAATTCACTTTTAATATATTTTTTAATTTTTTCTGTACATTTATATGCTTCCTTATATTTTTCTCTCATCATTTCAGAAAGACTTTTATCCTCATCTTCAATTTCACTTCCTCTAAAAATTCTTTGAGAAAAGAATTTTAAATGAGTAATAAATCTTTCATAGTGAAGTGAATATTCATCTAATTCTAACTTATAATGAAACTTTACTATATTTAAAATATTTTGAATCATATTAGTCATACTCATAGTGTCATCTATATTGCTAGAGTTAAGTTGAGCATTAACAATATGTAACGCAATGTTTGCAGCTTCATCTTCTGGTAAATCAACTTTTAACCTTTTTTGAATTATTTGGAGCGCCTCTTTACCAATTAAAAACTCATGATTATAAAATCTTTTTATTTCCCATAATAACGGATTTTTAAACTGCACCCCTTCTTTAACTCTTTCCATTGCAAAATTTATGTGATCTGTTAGTAAAATATAAATGTTATCATTTAGCTTTTTTCCGAGAGAATATCTTGCATAGGATACTATTTCATTAGTTGTTTGAATTACTTCTAAAGGGATATCAGATAATAATTCTATTAATTTATTTGAATAATTTTTATCTTCTAGAGAATAAATCTTTTCAACTTTATCTTTATCAATAATTTCACCATTTTTTTTCTTGAATCCAAGTCCACATCCCATAACAAGAACTTCTTTATTGTTATTATCAAAAGATTGTACTAGATTATTATTAATTATCTTCTCTATCTTCATAAGTGTTCCCCTTTTTGAGTGAATTAATTTAACAGATACACTAACTAAAAATAAACTACAACTTCAAGTACTCCACATATTACATATAAAATTAAGATTCTAAACTTAAATTAAATACTATTTTATCTTATTAGGTACACAAAAAAAGACTGTACCTTCAAAAATAATATTAACAAAATATCATCTATAGAACGGTAAAGCCTGCACAACCAGTAACATTCCTTTTTCATTATATGATAAGGATATCATATAATTTTCAACATGTCAATTATTTTCTTTATATCCATGATAAAAGAAATTATGATACTAATACTGTAAGTCCATTTAGCTAGTTATAAACTCTTACATGATCAGGATCATTCATAACAAATATTATTATATTATTAATTAGTGTAAAAAAATTAAGTTTGGGATAAATTCAATATGTTTTTTATAAAATATAACTTATTCATTTTCCACGGTTAAAATGTAAATATTTATTAACTTACATTTTATTTAATTAGTGGATTTCACGATAGCAGCTAAGCACAACATTTCCACCAATATTTAATATTAACTGCATCTCTCATAGCTTTGATGTGCTCTCTTAGATATAAAATCGAAATGTTCTTACAATTATTGCAAAGGACAAAGTTTTCATAATATTGTATATTTCAAAATAATACTTAATGCTTCAGCTTCAATATTATTTAGCTAATATGGTCATCTACTAAATTTTTTCTTTTATCTTAGGTTATCATAAAACTTATGGCCATCGCAGAAATAAATGAAAAACGTAATACTACAATTAACACACTTCACTATTATGAACATGTTGGAGTAATCCCTTATATGAACTGTACCACGAATGAAATCAGTAATTATACGAAACAAGATTGTGAATGGATTTATTTTACTAAATGTATGCGATCAGCAGTTTTTTCGATTGCAACATTAATTGACTATGTTTTACTCTTTCAACAGGACGATGTGACTGTTGATGTTAGGAAAAAGCTTTTGATCGAGCATCTTAAAAAGTTAGTAGCAATAATGGAAGACATGTGTCAAATCTTAGAACGCTTGAATTACGAAATTGAAAGATACGAGCAAGTAGTTGTTCCAAGGGAAAATACGTTAAAAATTTAAAAATTACGTACGAATGAATATAAATTATAATACAGTAGCATCACAGATTTTACTGGCATGAATGATACCATAATAACAATAAGAAAGATTAGAAACAAAGAAAAGTAGATAAAATAATAAGTACTGATTTTATTTATTTTACATCAACAAAAGTTCATTTTTGAGAGAATAAGCTTAAATAAAAGCCTGGGAAATAAACTAAAACCGTTTGGTAACGGGGCTACTCTTAACCTACAGAGAAAGTGCTATAAAAAATATGGTTTACGGATAAGTGCATGACTAAACTGAATGAAGCAAAACTGGAATGTATGAATTCGGTGTAATTGAACTGAATCTGCATCATACTTATGTTACTGCCACAGCGGAGAATTATCTATTCATTAATAATTATTTATATCATTGGATAAGTGAATATGAATAATACAGAAAGAGTGCATTTTCAAATACCTAGCTATTTCATTATATACAATGCAAAGAATCAATCCAAGATTCTTTGCATCAATTCTTTTTATTAATGGTCTTTAATTATATGATACTTTATAAATAGGAACACAATTAGATTTCATATAAATCATAATTACGAGTTCCTAAGCCAATTTTCTCTGCATGCTCCAACGTATGAATTCCATGTCTTGATTCCATTCTCTCAATCAAAGCTTTTCCACCTGCTGCATATACAAGATCTACACATGCCTGATCTAACGCAACAGGATCTAGTGATGAGAGAATTCCGATATCGTTCATTTCCGGTCTTGCAGGATGAGAATCACAATCACAGTCTACTGACAAATTATTCATAACATTAATATAGATAATATTTTTTCCAACATAATCTGCCACTCCTTTTGCGGCTTCCGCCATAGATTCTAAGAAATCATCTTGTGGTGTATTTGGAGAAAAACCAGTAGTTTCTTTACCTGCACTGTGAATCAAGCTTTTTCCTATTGAAGATGCAATACCAATAGACATATTCTTAATTACACCTCCCAAACCTCCCATAGCATGGCCTTTGAAGTGTGCGAGGTTCACTACAAAATCATAGTTTGCAAAACTTGCACCAACTATATCCTCTTTCAAATGCTTTCCTCCTATAATAGGAATTCTTATTGAACCTTCTGCATCCATAATATCAACTGGCGCTATGGCAGTAAACCCATGTTCTTCCAAAACTTTATGATGAGATTCTGTATCTGCACGTCTTCCACCATATGCAGTATTGCACTCAACAATAGTCCCATTTACTATTTGAACTAACGGAGCTATTAATTTCGCAGATAGAAAATGATGCCCTCCAGGTTCACCACTAGAAATTTTCACTGCAACTTTTCCTATTGCCTTACAATTTAATACCGTATAAATTGCCATTAATCCTTCTGCACTAATATCTTCTGTCATGTAAACAACAGATTTACTCTTGCTATTGCTATTCTTCTTGCTTAATAATAATTTCATATTTTTCCTCCTAATAATTAAATATTTCTTATATTCATAATCCGAGTTCATTTCAAATGAACTTTCAATTTTAACTATTTGCCATTCACTAACTTTATATATAATTTCCTTTCTTTATTGTACATTTCAAGTCTAGCACTTGGAGTTCAGTCCAAGTCAAGGCTTTTTATAAAAGATCTTCCTAAAATGAAAAACTAATTTCGTGATTGCAAGAGTAATTTTATCTTACACGAAGTTAGTCTTGCACAAAAAAGTAGTTCAACTATTTTTATCATGTATTTGAGATAATTGATCCAGGTGATAGTTTAACTATTTTTTGATTATCTAACTAAAACTATCTTAAAGAGCTGTCTATACAGTTCTGCTGTTAACTTTACCATTGACATTCTATTACCGTTGTGTTATTTATATCATATCTTATAGCAAAATACTAAGTTCAAGAATTTAGTATTGCAAATAATAAGGTAGGCGGAATTTAGTCTTGCATTTTCAACGACTTATATAAATCACGAATTTAACTTTTCACTTAACGTTATAAAAGATCTTCCTAAAGATCTTTTAATATATTAATATTATGTCTATCATATTTTAACATATCAAAGACTCTAATCATTTCCTTCAGATGTTTTACAATATGAATATGCTGTTCACATTGCTTGCCGTATATACATTCAGAAATTTTTCCAAAATCTTGTACTAAATTCATATAGTAAGGCCATTTGGGAAATTCCAATACCAAACTGCTTTTGGTTATTCTATTATACAGAGAAAAGTATTTTGGTGTTGATATTTTAAGGTTACAATCGTCCATACAACATTGACACACGGTGCATATGCAATGCTCCTATACTACCATTAATAACCTCTGCAGCCTTTTTTACAATTTATCTTTCTGATCGTTTAAACTTATAAAATATTACATTTAACGTGTATTATTAAGTAGCTGCTCCATATTTGACATTCCTTAATACCACACAATTATTCCATCATGGCTTCCTATAAATAAATCAGATTGCCATAATGGTGCAGATATATCTAAATGACACTCTTTGAGCAATTTTTCTACTTGACTGCGTGACTTCCAAAGATGACTTTTTTTATCTCCATCGCATAAGCCTCTTCGATGTTCACACGCAAAACGTTTGGTTTACAAGTATCAACTATCTAATACATTTCTTCTAATTAAAAATAGCTATTTGAATTTATATAAAGCAAGACTTTCTTCAAATATTTACCGAATAATCCACAAAAATCTAGAATTCATATGCTTCCTTTATATTAGACAGTTAAAATAATAAAACTGTCAGTATGAAGTGAGTATATTTTTGTTGGAATAAAATGTCATTCAAACCTTCATGCCAAACGAATTTTAATCAAATTGCAATACTAAAACTTATTAGTTTAAAAAGAAAAAACAACTTACTTGCTTGGCTATGTCAAATTGATAAAAATTTGTACTTTGACTATTTTACAGCATTCTCCAACATAATTAATGTAGAAAACATACAAAAAGTAAATTCAAAAATTTTTCCAGAAGATAACATTGTAAAAAAAATGAACTACACTACATTTCAAAACTAGTTATTCAAATGCATGAGCCATATAGAACTGTAATTTTTTATAAAATATATTTCGAATTAAATTATAAATAAAGAAATAGCAAAAATTTACACTAAAAGTGAAACTTGGGCAAGAGTCACGTTTCACCATGCAAAACCATATGTTACAAAAAAATATAGAGGAGATAAAAACATGAAATGTGAAATAATTAGAGACTTATTACCTTTGTATATTGATACTACATGTAGCAAAAAAAGTACAATTCTTGTTGAAGAACATTTACAGAATTGTATATAATGTAATAAGCTTTTTAGAGATATAGATATCCAGCTGATTTAAAACTAAATTTTGAATATAATGATGAAAAAAAGAGCTAAAATATACAACTTTAATTGAAAAAAATCAAGATTTACATTAAAACAAGCTAATTAATAAAGACTTTTTCTTAAATCAAATTTTAATAATAAATAGACAATAGCCATACTAGCATATTACATTCCCCCGCATATGGATACAAATACAAATCAACAAGAAATAGGCAATAAATTAGCTATAAGTCCTTTATTTGTAAGGATTTAAGCGAAATAATCCAAATACCAATTAATCTCAAAAAGTTGATATTTCTCCTTTTATTGGATTCCAAACTGATTAAAATAACATTAGATAAGTATTTAATAAATAATTTTTTTGTTTCTAACCACCTCAAAATTTGCTAAATCCCTAAATACTTCAATAGAGGAACTATAAATTCGTCTTTATGAATGATATATCTATCATACCTCATACGATAAGAGCAACAACCTTCATCTCATGTATCTGCTACATCTACTCTTAAGAATTTAGATAATATTGAACTTTGTTTTACAAACTCGTCCATTCCCAATAAGCAGTATATGTAGTTCGTGTCCCTCATGCTAAGACTTTGTCTCCGACTTACTTTAGATTTAGATTCCACCTAACGATGAGCACTCTTGCTATTGACTAGCTGCTTCCACTATCAATCCACGGAGAATTTTCACTGCCAAGTTATTGTTACCCTGCCGTACACACAAAAATAAAATAATGATACGTTAATATCATTATTTCATTTTTTCTATATTAATTAAAGATAAAATTTTAGTTTCACCATTTTTCAGAATGGCTTTTTCTTCCTCATTAAATTTATAATCCGTAACTACATAAGTATAATCTGTAACTGAATTCACGTAGGTCAAAGCTCTTCTGTTAAATTTAGATTTATCTGCCACAAGAAATGACTGCTGACATTGACCAACAATCTGCTTCTTTAGGAATGCTTTGTCAGATGTAGGCGTCATCATGTTAAGTTTTTCATCAATAGCAGATGTTCCAAAAAATCCAATGTCAAACTTCATATGTTCCAACATATGTATTGCATAATAACCATAGATACTTCCTGTACTTTTTTGCACAGTTCCACCACAAGTTATCAATTCCACATTGCTGTTTCTCAGAAGACGAACAATCTCCAAATCGTTTGATATCACTGTAATATCACCTGTAAACAGGCCGATATACTACTCTTTAAACTCATTTGTTCATATGCTATATCTTCTTGGTATCTGATTTTTTATATACTCTTCTGTTATCTTCTTATTTCTTCCTACAGTATCTACATATTCTTTGCCCCAAAATTGTCTATTGCTATACTTGTACTTCAAATTTGTATGTCTATCAAAAATCATGAGTGAATTCTTATCCCACAAATGCTGAAACACTTAATTTTGGTGGTACACTTACAAGCATACGTATATGATATTTACAATTCCATTTAGCATGTGCTAAACTAGTATTGCCCATTTCGGACACACCTCCTATGCATTTTAGTTATGGTCGGCAAACTTACTACTATCTTACATTGGAGATATTGTTTTTCTACTCATAGCTAATAAAAGCTTTCCAGAACCACCGTTCTAACCTGTGATATTCTAAATACAAAAAAACTCAGCATTTATATAAATACTGAGTCTTAATCTTAATTAATTAAAATCTTTACTCTAAATATATTTTTAAATTGTTAACAAAAGGACTAATTAATTTTTATGCTTCTGTACCATCTCTAAGTTGAGCTGCTTGTTCGCTAGCATAAGCCATAGAATCTACCTTTTTGACGAAAGGAAGGTAGATAACTGTTCCTATTGCTAACATAATTACTTGTGTTATTGCTAACGATGGACCACCGATTAAGAATCCTGAAAGTATAGCTGGTGTTGTCCAAGGTGGCATAAGTCCACCCATTGGAGAAAGTATACCTGAAGCAATTAATCCATAGAATATCATTCCATTTATTGCTGGTATAATCATAAATGGTATAGCCATAAGTGGATTCATTACTATTGGAGTACCAAACAATATTGGTTCATTAATATTAAAGATTCCTGGTACCAATGATAATTTACCTAATTGTTTAAACTGTGCAGACTTTGTAATAAACAACATACAAATAACTACTCCGATAGTTTCACCTGAACCTGTCATATTAATAAAGTTATCCAGAAATTGTTGAGTTACTATATGAGCTCCATTTGCAAGTGAAAGTTTCCCTGCTGCTTGTAAAGCTGCATTATCCATAGTATTAGCTGTCAATATACCAGTCATAATACCACTTACAACATTACCACCATTTACACCAAAGAACCAGAAGAAAGGTACAAAGAATGCAATTCCTATAACTCCAAGTGGTGAATCTGATAAACCTTGTAATGGTGTTTGGATAATTTTATATATCCATTCAATCATTGTTGTGTTTAATCCAAATCTAAATATTGTATAAATAATATCGGCTCCTACAAATATTACTGCTGCTGGAATAATTGCTGAAAAGGCGTTAACTACTCCGGTAGGAACTCCTTCTGGCATTTTAATTGTAATATTTTTAGCTATAAACCATGAATAAATAGCTCCTACTGATATACCGATTATGATAGCCGCAACCATACCTTTACCGCCAGCCCAATCTATTGGAAGTACGCTTCCAACTTGAACTGGTTCTGCACCTTTTGCAGTATATATAACCCAGTTTGGAGTAGTGATTATAAAAACAACTAATGCCACTATACCTGCTGCCAAAGGTTCATGTCCTTCATTTTTTGCATAGGTATAAGCTATACCAATAACTGAAACTATAGCCATAATATTCATTGTTGCATTTTGAACTTTAAATAATGGATCAGTCCAACCTGCTCCAAATGTGGAAGTAAAGAAATTAGTTACTGTTACTGATGGAAAACAAGCTATTAATAGAAATATTGATCCTATAATATTTAATGGTAGAGCAAACAGTATACCATCTTTTAATGCTTGAATACCCTTAAGATTAATGAATTTCATAACCGTTGGTAATACTTTCTCGTTAAGTGTGTTACTTAATGACATAATAATTCCTCCTTGTAAATAAATTAATGTATATTTAGTGTAATAACTAGAAATTCATTATGTTATAATACATTTTTGTGCTACTATAAAATTTATAATTATCACTTTAAATTTATCTTCATTTTTTCCTGTATCATTTTATAATCAACTATTAGTATTGCACCAACTGAAATTACTTTTGGTTCACATATTTTTTTGCTTTCCCTATCGTGTATCCAACTTGTAACGCTAATTAAATAACGTTTACATTAACTATATTCCTATCCATCTTATAAATAAATTAATGTAATAACTAGAAACTTACTATGCTAGTACATTTTGCATTGCCATAGAATTTATAATTATCCCTTTAAATTTATATATTTCCATATTGCTCTAGCCAATAATATCCTAATCAAATCATATGAAAATTTATGACCATTATTAACTCCTTAGGTTTATCTTCATTTATTTCCTGCTAACTTTATTGCAAAATCTAATACTTTTGCTCCATTCATCATTCCATAATCAACCATTGGTATTACATCAACTGGAATTCCTTTTGGTTCACATATTTTTTTTGCTTTCCCTATCGTATATCCAACTTGTGGCCCTAATAGAACAACGTTTACATTTTCTAAACTTCTCTCCATTTGTGCTTCTGGAAAAGCTTCAATGTCTACTTCTAATCCTTTAGCTTTAGCTGCATCTTTCATTTTACTAACTAAAAGACTTGTTGACATACCTGCTGAACAAAATAATCTAATTTTTATCATATAATTTTCCTCCCAAATCATTTTTTATATTTAATATATTATTATTTGATTTTTTCTAGATACTTATTTGTTCAAAAACGTGTTTACAACTTTTCTTAGTTCAATTATTTGTTCAATTAAGTTTTTTTCTGTTACAGCTGTCATTAAATGATCTTGTGCATGCACAAATAAAACTGAAATATCTATTTTTTCACCATTTGCTTCTTTATGAAGAAAAAACGTTTGTCCATCATGTGCCTTAGACAATGCATCATTTGCTAATTTAATTTCTTCTTCTGCATTTTCATATCTTCCTTCATTTACTAAATTAAGAGCCATATAAGCATGATTCTTGCAATCTCCTGCATTTATTATAATATTCATAATTGCCATTTCTAATTCTTCCATCTTGATCTCCTCCATCTTTATGCTTTATTGTTTTATGTCACTATATAGAAAAATACTTGTACCAAACAATACATAAATTTTAAAAACCATTTTATTTACCACAGGCAATCAATTTCAGTTATTGTAAAAATTCCAACAATTATATAGTTTATTTTTTATAAAAGAATATGTTTAATCAATT
This sequence comes from Clostridium sp. DL-VIII, assembly GCF_000230835.1. Lineage (NCBI taxonomy): Bacteria > Bacillati > Bacillota > Clostridia > Eubacteriales > Clostridiaceae > Clostridium > Clostridium sp. DL-VIII. The sequence continues at coordinate 2,715,755 of NZ_CM001240.1, read as the reverse complement.
AATTCTGAAACATTATTAAAGATTGCTGACCATATTAATATAATATCGTTTTCAATATAGGTAATATAAAAAATTATCTTCTAATGTATACCATTATCAGAAATAGGCAGAAGGCAATGACGCAAAAAAAGATTTGATTTACCAAAAGTTTCTTCAATGATAAGTCCTATAAGTTCTTTAGTATATCTGTATTATTTTTTCTTTTAGAATTCAGAATATTATCAAAGTTAACTACTTTATGACGCCTCTTTGCTTTGTGAATAAAATATTTTATTCACAACTATGACAATTAGCTTACACATATCCCCTCCCTTAAAATCATATATTTAGTAGCAACTTTAGTTTTATTATAATTACTCTAATATCCTTTTTACAGACCAAGATATTTCACCTTAAAGGGTGAAATAATTTATATTAATTTTTTCATTATTGTATGAATTGCTTAATACTTGGAGGTATTGGCGTTGTGAAATCAATGTTTACTTTTTTAATGTATAACTATATTCTAGATAATGAAAGTAAAATCAGAGAATTCTCTATTTATAGTGTTTAACTATGCAAACTATACTAATAATCCCCAATTACTTACTTTTCTTTTCAACATTTTAGAGTAAAAAAGGCGTCTGTACTGGTGCTAACTAAAATAGATAAAGTTTTTTAATAGAGCAAGCTGATTCTAGTAATTTATTCTTATATAAAATCCATAATCTTGGCTCCCTCAGAAGGACAAGAGATTCTAATAGTTGAACTTTTAGGAAACCTATATTCCAACCAGAAAAGGTACTTTATACTTTGCAGTACTTATATATATTCAAGAAAAGTTGTTGGATAGTTTTGGGACATTAGAATGAAAGATATTCTTGTAATGAATGCATTTATGTGAGCATGCGAAAGAATTTTATATACGGACCAGGGATCTCAATTTACAGCTTTAAGATTCCAAGTATTATTAAAAATGTATGCTGCTATTCATAATGAAAGTAAAAAAGTAAATACCTATACCGTATTATAGAACAATAAAGAGAGAACTCATTCAAAATGCTCATTATGAGTCACCTGAACAAATTCAAAAAGAAAACTTTTAAACACATTGAAATTATTATAACTAAAAAATATATTCTTTAGAATTGCTTAACTTTATGTCTACAAAACCTGACAGGGAGCAGTTCATTTGAGAGCTCTAAAATACGATTTCGTGATATTTATATATATATCTTCACTATGTATTCATATTGATATTCCACTTTTAATATTTTAGTTAATTCATTTTCTCTTATATACTCAATAGCCCTATGAAATTCTTCAGCACTGATTTCCACATCATCATTAGATAGTGATACTATTGATTTTTTGCTAGAGCGTGTCGTTGGTGTTTCTTTTATTTTTTCTAATATTATATATACATTACTACTCATACTACCACCTTCCTATATTTCAATTATATAAATTTCACCAATATACTTTTAAAAAAACATATTTCTAAAACTTCAGCAGATCATTTAGAAACATCCGCATATAACTTTGTTATATATTGATGGTCACGTTCTACTTTTAATATTTTTACTAAATCATTTTCCCATATATATTGAACAGCTGCATCAAAGTCTTCAACTTGCAAATTTACATTGCTGATAGATAACACCACTATCGATCGCTTGCCAGATTGTATTATTGGCACTACCTTTATTTTTTCTAATATTGTATTTACATTATTATTCATATTTATCATCTCCTTACGATATAATATTATATAAAAAATATAAAATCTTTTGAAATATTACATTCTATAATAGTTAAAGAGCTTTTTTGTTTTATTATTCTAGAAGAAAATAAAGGCAAATTAAGTACTTCTACCTAATCTACCTTTATTTTTTGTTTTCTAGTTTTATATTTGAGTTGTTTAACATATAGATATAATATCACATTATTACATAGTAATTCTTATATTTTCAAAATTCCTAAAAATATAAAGAGCATAGATTTAATTTAATAAACTATATCTCTCAAAATTCAACTTATTTTATTAGCTGCACCTTTATTATCAAAATCATCTACAGCTCTGATGCATAATTCCATGATAATAGAATAAATAAGCTTGTAACTTATTCGAAAAAAATTCAACAAATTATCATTATCTAAAACTTATATCGCACATATTCATGTTCACATGGATTGCCGACCGTTATATATAGTCTTTTCTTAAGGTATTATAATAAATGATGCAAGAGTTTTGACGATATCGTAACTTTTAAATCAATATGACGGCATATAGATTTTAATCATGATCCATCAAAATTTTCTTAATAATTCCAATATTCATGTGTCCGTAATGCTGATTCATCAGATTACAAATTCTATCTAAACGTTGGTAGCTGTCTAGCTGTAATTATGGTGCAGTATCCACTTCCTTAAAACGTTCTGTAATATAATGATTTAAGTGTAAAATCATATCCCTTTCTGGATATAGAAGTTCAAAATCATTATGAATACTTTCAATACCTAACATACGACCGTTCATATCCGCTATATGATAATAGCCAAGACCAAGCACTATTGTATAGCATCATAAGCACGTTCCTCCCTCACAACTTTAGACAGATAATAACCTACCGGAATATTAAATGAGTAATTTTTGCCTATAGTAGCATTTGCACACATTACGATTCCAGCGGATGAAAATATGAATTCACTGGACTTTGAAAAACTTAATATGAATTGTTGAAGACAATTACCATGATGGATTTTTAATAATTCTATTGGTGCTTCAGTAAAAAAATCTATATTTTGCCCTAGAATAGTTTTCCCGTCTTGTATTGCCTTTCTTGTTACTGCCAATTATCTATATCTGAAAGTTCTGAAACATTATTACAATGGAAAGTAAGCTCATTATAAAACACTTCTTTATAATTTCAGTATTTATGCTTAATTATTTATAAAACTTATAATGAACTGTTATTTTTTCTTTAACGTTATTAAACTCATCAATAGTAATTTTATCCATCAAAGTTTCCACTAATCTCCTATCACATTACTCACCCCTTAGTTATTTAATACTGCTTATTTCTAATTGATCATATTTCTCTAAAAATGGAAGTAATTTATCTATGATTATTTGAGTTCCACCTTTTGTATCAGACTCTATATTTAAGGCTAAAACAGGTTCATGTAATGATAATCTTAATAAAAACCATCCATCCCCATTAGCCTTATTGCAGGCAACTCTAATGCCCTCATAATTATTAGGCACTATACTAAAGCCAGTTCTATTCGCATAACTTTCTAGATCACCTATTATTCTCGATCCATATTCTCTAAAATTCTCTTTCCTAATTTCAATTCTAAAATCTGTGCTCTCACATGGCATTTTTAGGTCTTTTATCAAACTTTCGATTCTTTTACCTTCTGCATTTAGCTTGGCCATTTTAATTAGTATCTTAGCAATTAAATATGCCCCATCATCTAAGAAATAGTTTTCTTTTAGTGCCGCATGACCTGATGTTTCAATAGCTAAATCAGATTCTTTTCCTTCATTGTTTAACCTTACTGCTTCATTTATAACATTTCTATACCCTCTTTTAAATCGGTGATGGATTCCTCCTGATTTATTAATAAATTCACCTAATCCAGTTGAGGTTATAGAATCAGTTACTATTATAGAATTGGGATGCTCCTCTAAAACAATCGATGAAATTAATGCTATTAATGCATTTTTATTTATTTCCATTCCATGTGAATCTACGATTGCAGCCCTATCTACATCTGTATCAAAAATTATTCCTAAATCAGCCCTATTTTCTAATACTGCATTTCTTATAGATTCCATTGCTTCTTTATTTTCTGGGTTTGGAATATGATTTGGAAAGGTTCCATCAGGATCAGTAAATTGACTTCCAGTTATATCTGCTCCTAAAGTTTTTAACACTTTATATGCAAAAAAACCACCTGCACCATTGCCAGCATCAACAACAATTTTAAATCCTGCTAATGGTTTATCATAATTTACTTTAGCATCAGCACCACGCCTAATCATTCCTGCTAATATCTTTGAATATTCATCAATGAGATCCACTTTTGAAACTTCGCCTAAATTTGCACTATTATAACTTTCTTCTTTAGAAGCTATTGAAAGAATATTTTGTATATCTTCCTTCTCACATCCACCTTCTTTTGTAAAGAACTTTAATCCATTATAGTAGTAAGGCAGATGACTTGCTGTAATCATAATAGATCCATCACATTTATAATTCTCTAAAACTGTAGTCATAAACATTGCTGGTGTTGTTGCCATTGAGCAATCATATACACTGCATCCTAAATCTGTTAATTCTTCAATTACAGCAGCTTTTAAATCTGGACCTGAAAGCCTTGAATCAATTCCAACGGCAATCTTTAAATTTTCAGCTTTTGCATTTATTTTATTTTCTAGCATTCTTACAAATCCATAAGCTATGAATTTTGCAACCTGAGGAACTAAATTAACTTTCTTTCCTGCTCCACCAATAGCTATTCCTCTTATGTCTGAACCATTTTGTAATTTTTCATAATCTACTAGCATATTACGATACCTCCTACTGCATTTAGTTTATAAAGTATAACTATAAATTTCAATTATGCATGAAAATAGCTGATTAATAATTGTTAAAAGCATAGGATCTTTCATACTACTTTTCTAAAACAACTTTACAGTTTCAACTATATTATCTGTTGTTAAACCGTAATGCTCTAATAATGCATTTGGGGTTCCTGACTGACCAAATACATCATTTAAACCAATCAATTTAATTTTAGTAGGTAATTCTTGTGACAATACTTCACAAACAGCTGAGCCTAATCCGCCAATTACACTATGTTCTTCTACAGTTACAACTTTACCATTTTCCTTTGCTACTTTAACAATAATATCTTTATCTATTGGTTTTATAGTTGCAATATTTACAACTGTTGCATTTATACCTTGGTCTTTTAATTTTTCTGCTGCTTCCAGGACCTTAGCAACCATCATTCCAGTTGCAATTATTGCAACATCTTTACCTTCTTTTAAAATTTCACCTTTTCCAATTTCAAACTTATAGTTTTCGTCATGAATTGTTGGTGTAGCAGCTCTGCCTAGCCTTATATATACTGGTCCATAATATTCTGCTGCTGCATATATTGCTGCTTTTGCTTCTATATCATCTGCTGGATTCAATACTACCATATTAGGTATACTTCTCATTAATGCTATATCTTCAACTGCCTGATGAGTACCTCCGTCTTCTCCTACTGTTACTCCAGCATGTGTTGCTGCTATTTTCACATTTAATTTTGGATAACATACAGAATTTCTAATTTGTTCAAAAGCCCTGCCTGCTGCAAATATAGCAAAAGAACTTGCAAATGGAATCTTACCACTTGCTGCAAATCCCGCTGCTGTTGCTATCATGTCCTGTTCCGCTATACCCATATCAAAAAATCTTTCTGGGCAGACTTTTTTAAATTCTATTGTCTTTGTAGCCTGCGCTAAATCTGCATCTAAAACTACTACTTTTTCGTTTTTACTTAATTCTACTAACGTTTTACCGTATGCTTCTCTAGTTGCTGCTCCCATTATGCTTCTCCCCTTCCTAATTCTTCTATAGCTGCTTTTCTTTGCTCTTCATTTGGAGCTGTTCCATGCCAGCCTGCTTGATTTTCCATAAATGATACTCCTTTACCCTTTACAGTTTTTGCAATTATAACTGTAGGTTTACCCTTAATAGCCTTAGCTTCATCTATAGCACTTCCTATTGCTTCTAAGTCATGTCCATCTATTTTAATTACATGCCATCCAAATGCTGCAAATTTCTCATCAATCGGATTTATATTCATAACTTCTTTATTTGGGCCATCTATTTGTAGACCGTTAAAATCTAATATTGCTATTATATTATCTAATTTATAATGTGCAGAACTCATTGCCGCTTCCCAAATTTGACCTTCTTGAACTTCTCCATCTCCAAGAATTACATATATATTGTGATCTTTATTATCAAGTTTTGCAGATAGCGCCATTCCATTTGCGGCTGATAAACCTTGCCCTAGTGAACCAGTTGACATATCAATACCCGGTGTTGATTTCATATCTGGATGACCTTGTAACATAGCGCCAATCTTTCTTAATTTAACTAATTCTTCTTTTGGAAAATATCCTCTTTCAGCTAACGTAGCATAAAGCGCTGGAGCTACATGACCTTTTGATAGTACCAATCTATCTCTATCTTCCCATTTTGGATTTTTAGGATCAATATTCATCTTATCGAAATACAATACTGTTAATATATCTGTAACTGATAAAGATCCTCCTGGATGTCCTGACTTTGCAGCTGCTACAGCTTCTATAATGTTTATTCTTACATTTTTAGCTACATTTTTTAATTCAGGTATATTCATAAATTATTCCTCCTTATATTTTTTTAAAACGAAAACATCCCTTTCTGGAATAATAGAATTATTACAAATATTAAACCAATCAAAGGAATGTTCTTAAATAAAATCTTTTGTTATTTATTAAAGGTTTCATCGTAGCTTTTAATGAATATTCAATACCAATATACGTTCTGCCAATATTAGATAGATAAAATTTGTGATAATTTAAACAAATCATCTGCAAAGACTTTTTCTTTTTTTATAGCATCACATATATTGTCTGCTATTAAATGGTTATCTCTAATACCAATGGCACAATTTGACTTCCCTTCTAGCAGAAGCTCAACTGCTTTTGCCCCCATTTGGCTTGCCAAAATTCTATCAAAAGCAGTAGGTGCACCGCCTCTTTGCAAAAATCCCAATACCGTAACCCTAGATTCAATACCAGTCTGTTGTAATATTTCTTTTTTCAAATCTTCTGCTGAACCTCTTCCTTCTGCTAAAACGATAATATTGTGAGCCTTACCACGCTTTTTTCCTTGTAATAATTTCTGTGCTATATCGCTAAGTTCATATTGTTTTTCTGGAATGAGAATGCTTTCTGCCCCACCTGCAAGACCAGCATATAGAGCAATATCCCCACAGCATCTTCCCATAACTTCAATAATAGTAACTTTTTCATGAGACATGGATGTGTCTCTTATTTTACTGATCGCATCTAATACTGTATTAAGTGCTGTGTCAAAACCAATTGTATAATCGGTATAAGGCAAATCGTTATCTATAGTTCCAGGAATACCTATAACCTGTATATTTTCTCTACTAAGTTTGTTGGCTCCTTGAAATGAACCATCACCACCAATTACTACTAATCCTTCAATCTCATGCTCTTTTAATATAGTACTGGCAGCTTGAATTCCTTCATCTGATTTCATTTTTTCACACCGTGACGATTTTAAAATGGTTCCACCTTTATGAATAATATCTCCAACCGAAGATACATTCATCTCTTTTATTTCTCCTTTTAAAAGACCGGTATAGCCTCGCTTAATACCAACGACTTTAAGATTATAATGATGTGCAGTCCGAACTACAGCTCTAATGGCCGCATTCATCCCTGGTGCATCTCCACCGCTGGTAAGTACACCAATTTTCTTCATTCCTTTATCCTCTTTTCTAAGATGAGCTTGATACACTTCAAGCTCATTATTTTAGCTTGCTTATTATGCTATTGCTTACTATATTCAGTATTTCATTCATATACTTTTTATCACAATCGTTTACTACTTTTTCATTTACTTAATAGCAAAAGTTATTAGATAACTTCTATTTCTTCTAAAATATTACAGATTACTTTTTTATCTTTTGCTTCACGCAATTTTTGAACATTACCTATATCTGAACACACGGTAGCAATTGAACCAAGAATTTTTATATGCTCTCCGTCTCTACCAGCGATACCAATTAGAATATAGGCTATTCCATCTTCAAATTGTACACCATCTGGAACTTGTAAAACTGATATTCCCGATGTAATAATGTACGGCTCTGATCCATCTGTTCCATGTGGAATAGCTAGATTATTACCAATATACACCGTTGCTCCTCTTTCCCGATCTACCATGCGCTCTACATATTCTTTATAAACGTATCCATTTTTCACTAAGGTATCTCCACAAGCGCGAATCGCATCCCATTTGTTATCGAATCTTGCATTAAGGATAATATTATCTTCACAAAGTATAGCACGCTTCAAAGTAATCCCTCCTTCTAACACTGTTGTCATCCTATATTAATGTTTAATTATTAATACATTTATTAAACATATTCATCATTTTATCCCATGAAACTTTTAAATCTGCATCTAAATTAAACAATCCTGATGATCCAACGATAAACACTTCTGTACCTGCTTCAGCTAATTTTTTGAAAGTCTTTTCATTACATGAACCATCAACTTCAATAAGGTAAGAATATCCATTCTCTTCACGTAATCTTTTAACTTCTTCAATTTTATCTAGCATTTCTTCAATAAATGTCTGACCAGCAAATCCAGCATCTACTGTTAATATTGTAATTTTATCTAACATACCAAGATAATGCTTAATGTATTCCACAGGGGTTGCAGGATTAAGTACAACACCAGTTTTACAACCTAAAGCTTTTATAGTACGCATAATTCTGAATGCATCCTTATTAATTGTTTCAGCATGTGGTGAAATATAAGTTGCTCCTGCTTTTGCTATACCTTCTAAAAAATCTGCAGGATTTTCCACCATTAAGTGAGCATCCATTGGAATTTTAGTAATTGTTTTTAATTGTTCCATCATAGCTGGAGACAACGAAAAGTTTTTCACATAATGTCCATCCATAATATCGACATGAAAGATATCTGCCCTCTCATTTAAAATTTCAATTTGGTTTTTTAAGTCTAAAAAGTTAGCGCACATAAGTGATGGTGCAAACATTGGTTTCATAAATTATCATCCTTTCTTCTACTAAACTTATTAAAATTTAATGAACTTATCCATATAATTAATAGGATTATTCAAATAATCATATAAACTTGGATTTTCTACGAATTGATCATAAATCGGCTTGTCCATAGAAATTCCCAATGATGGATTTTCTGATATATTTGTGATTTTTACATCAGCCACATTCCCATAATTAGGATTCACAACTGCTTTAAATCCTAAATTTCCATTTTCCGTGATATAGTAACTCATTCCATGATTTTCACCAATAGGTCCATACATATTACTACATTCAGTAGAAACTAAATCTGCAAAAACCAACGGTTCATTTCCAACATTAATAGTCACATGACCATAATCTGGTGGTATAAGCAATTTGTCACCTGAATTAGCTTTAACTGCATAAGCTTCAACAATATCTCCATTTTCATTTGATTTCTGTAATACAAAAACTGCATTTCCTTGCATAACTTCGTAAATTTCAGGATATGAAATTCCTTGATCTGGAACCTGACAATGATAATGTCCAGATGTTTTTTTGAATTCATCTCCCATGTTACCTGGTCTAACTACAATTAAATCATATCTCAGTTTATGCTTTGCAAATAAATCAACATCCTGTTTCATCATTACGCCTTCATAAAAGTTATAAAAAACTTCTTCATTTAGAACATCTGGATTTTTTAATAAGTTTTTCATCTGACTAGTAGATTTACCAGATGAACTTATACAATTTACTTCTTCTTCAAAATGCATTTCACAATTATCCTGCTCAAACATAACTGGAAGTGGACAATTATTGATCTGTTTCTTATTCATCATATCACTCCTATCAACATATTCTCTTTGATAAACAATCTGTTCTTTAATAAATCGAGCAAACTTTGCTCGTCGTGTTTATTTGTGTTATTTTGTTGTTATATGTGTATTATATATATTTATTTTTGTTTTGTCAATGCCATTTTGTCATTTTAGCAACTATATCAACATGTAAATTATTATTTATACACATGATAACCACATTTAAGCATATAAACTCTCATAAATATTTAGAAACTCATATGCAAACTTATGCAATTCTTTCACTTTAACAATGTGTTTTTTTGTTATTTTCCCCAATATTCAATATGTATTTGTTGTTTTTAATGGATAATCGTGTTATAATAATTATAAATATTTATAGGAAAGAGGTTCAGAGTATGGAAAAACTACTTGCTGTGGACCGACAGCAGAAAATTGTAGAGTTGCTAAATAGCAATGGTAGCATGAAGGTTCAAGATCTTGCTAAATCTTTTCAAGTATCTAAGGAAACAATTCGTCGAGATTTAACCTATTTATCTGAAAAAGGTCTTGTAAAAAAAAGTCACGGTGGTGCCCTAGCTCCTAACGATTATGAATTAGAATTAGATACAGTCTCGCTAGAAAATCGGATAGATAAAAATATGGATCTAAAAATGCAGTTATGCAAAAAAGCATTAGAATATATTCCACCTAATGCTGTCATTTATTTAGATACGGGTAGTACAATTCATTGCCTCGCTGAACTTTTAAGTCAAATGTCTGGCTATACAATTGTTACCGCATCGTTAAATGCTGCAAATACCTTAGTAAAAAGCAATAACCGAACTTTAATTACTGGTGGTCAATTAAATCCAACCACTATGGCTATCGATGGACTACAAACAATTGATTTTATTAGCAAGATTAGAGTTGATACAGCCTTTTTAGGTACTAATGGATTCGAGCAGCATAATGGTCCGTCAGGCACTGACTTTTCAGATGTGCAGGCAAAGCAAACCATTGTTCGCAATTCAAGAACTAATATCGTTATTTCAGAAAGTCGGAAAGCATCTTATTCTGCTCTACTCCAGTATGCAGAGTGGCGGGACATTGATTATTTTATTACAGACTCTGATTTACCTCTAAAGACAAAACAAAAACTCGATGACATGACGACTGTTATCACACTGCAAAAATATCAATGACAAAAAAATGATCCACACAAAGACAAGTGTTGATCATTTTTTATGCATGATTTTAATCACAGCTATATCTATTAAAATATATTCAAGTAAAAAATCTCATCAAATTTTAATATTGAATAAAGCAATGATTTTAAATGAACAAGCATTTAATGTCATAATTAGCCTTTTATTTTTTAGATTGGAGTTTTTTTTACTTATGAGTAAATTTGCAAATAATAGAGGCATATATAAAAATTAATTAAACTTATTGATTGAAACATGAAAGTTCTTTAATGCATTAGTTTAGAAAGATATGCATTAAAGAATTTTACTACTGTGAATAATTATAAAATTAAGAATTCTTCCCAAAAATAAAGTATATATCTGCAATATTATTTATAAAACAATTAATAATAACTCCAACCAATTAAAATGCTATTGATTGGAGTTTTAAATATTATACATAAACGTTTTCTATCATGACCTTTTTTATTATGGGAATGGTCTACTATCACAGACATCTTCCATATAGCCTACCTCTTAATTACGGCAGCATAAGAAATTCTTTATAGTATTAAGAATTCTTTATATAATTTATAATTTTATCATATTCAGAGTTTTCTAGTAAATTTGACACTCCAAATACTGGTATACTTTTATTATATTTCTTAATTGTATCGTGTACTCTTTCTTCTAATGCTTTACTTGTGATAATAATATCTGCACTTTCTGGAATATCTTTCACTGAGGAATGCTCTACATTTATCTCCAACATAGCCTTATTCAATTTATTTTTCATTAGAGAAACGCCCATTACGCTTGAACCCATTCCTGCATCACAGGCGAAGAGAATATTTTTAATTTTTCCAGCTGATCTTACAACTGTTGCAGAAGCAGAAGTTACAGAAGTTGTAGCAGTTGGCATTCCAGGAATTGAAATTGCAGGACTTTCTTCTTCGCTTTCTTCTTCATCTACAGATTTATCTCCAATTAGAAGTAATCCTGTTACTGCACAAGTTACAACTAACCCTACCGCATATCCTGCTATATTAGCAAAGAATGTTCCCTTTGGAGTCATAGCTAATAATGCTATAAAACTTCCTGGAGAAACAGCTGCAACTGTACCACCATGTAAAATACTAAGTGTGAAAAGTGCTGCAATATTTCCTGCTATAGGTCCTAAAATTGTCTTAGGTTTAGATAATATATAAGGGAATACTACTTCTGCAATCCCACCAAAAAACATTATAATTGTTGCTGCTGGTGCTGACTTTTTAGCAATACCTTTTCCAAATATTGCGAAAGCCAACGCAACTCCAACCCAAACACTACCATTTGCTTCTACAAGGAACAGAATTGATTTTCCTGTAGCTGCTGCTTGTTGAACACCTAATGGTACCATAATACCATGATTAATTACATTGTTTAAGAATAGAACATCCGCTACTTGTACAAAAATTGATGTAAATGGTAATATATTAGCATTTACTAGGTATTGAACACCAGTCGATAAAACATTCATTATTGCATTTAATACTGGTTGGACTGTTATTAATCCAAGAAGCATTAAGAACAAGCCTACGAATCCCATAGAAAAGTTATCAACTAGCATTTCCATACCTGGTTTAACTTTTCCTTCAAATAGCTTATCCACCTTTTTCATAACGAAAGCTCCTAGCGGTCCCATTAACATACCCCCAGCTAGCATAGGTACCTCAGCACCAACAACTACACCCATAGTTGCAATTGCACCAGCTACTCCACCACGACGTCCGTGAATCATAGTTCCACCAGTATAACCAATTAGAACTGGCATTAAATATTGAAGAGTCGGTGAAACTAAACGGGCGAAAAATTCATTTGGAATCCATCCTGTAGGAATAAATAATGCTGTTAAAAACCCCCATGCGATAAATGCTCCAATATTAGGCATTACCATACCGCTAAGAAATGTTCCATACTTCTGAATTCTCATTTTTATAGAAGTGTTTTGACTCATAATTTCATCCTCCTAAATATACTTTTTTATTTTGTTTTTAAATATGTGTTTAATCAAAAATAATGTATTATTGCCTTACTAAATAGTTAACCAATATATTATGAAATACTTCCTAATTAATATCTTAATTTATCCTGAATCGCTTTTTGTTCATAGTAATGTTGTAGAATCAATGTATGCATTCTGTCATCTTGCTTAATGCCTGTAAAGTGTTCAATCGCATAAGTAATCCCTTTTTCTTTAATACACTTTTGTACTTCTACAGCCTCAACATCCTCATTATCAAGCAAGAATACTAAAGCGATGCCCTTTAGCAGATATTCATTTTTTAAATCTCTTTCCTCACATTGAACACATGGTCCTACCAATCTATCAGTAGCTCCTAATTTTCTAATTGGAGAACGTGTGACCATTGATACACTATAATCTACCCCTTCTGCCTGATACCTTCTAATACCAAATTCAACATACTCATCCATTTCATCTTCCGAGAAATCATATTTTTTACTAATTAAGTTTGCAGATTCCATCATGACACAACGAATTTGTTTAACAAATTCCTCATTTATAAATACATCACGAACGCTGTCATACCCATGTGTATAACCAAGATAACCTGCATAAGCATGCCCACAATTAATCACATACAATTTTCTTTCTATATATTTCTGTAAATTATCTGTGTAGCGTGCTCCTTGTATTGGCTTTTGTTTTGGATTGCATAGCTTAGGTTCTTCAACTGCTAATTCAAAGTAATCAGCTATATTAACTCCTAATTTGCCATCCTTTTCAAAACCTAAAACAATACGATCTACAGCTGTGTTGGGAAAAGCAGCAATCGTTTCCAACTCTTTGCTGGTAATTTCCACTCCACAATTTTTCATCGCTTCTTTAAGAATATCAGTAGCAAACATAGCGTTTTCACATGCCAATACATTTACTTTTTCTTTTCCAGCTACTAAGCGTTCCTTTAATCCTTTACATAGAACTGGAGCAATTTTAGATAAATTGTTAGCCCATACAGAAGTAGTAATAATATCCGCTTCAACAATAGCTTGAATAACTTCTTCTGCATTTTTAATTGATGAAATAGCGCTTACGTGGTCAATCACTCTTTTCTCATAGTTATGATCAATAAGGTATAGATCATAACTATTCGTATTATTAATGCTAGAAATTAAATCTTCACTTACATCTACAAAAATAACTTCATATCCTGATTGATGGAGAAGATCTCCAATAAAACCTCTTCCAATGTTACCTGCTCCAAAATGTACTGCTTTTTTCATGACTATCCACCTCTTCTTTAACAAATTAATATTGATATAAATTTTAAATAAATTTCATTGCTATAAATAACAACCCGTACACCACCACCTTTCGTGTGTTATAGCAACTCTGGGATGACACACAATGTTTAAATTCATGGATCATAACCAAATCACAGCCACAATCTAAAAATAAGCATTATAACAAAATTGTTACCTGATCTGAGCCAGGGAATATTCTTGTGAAACAAGGATATTCATGTTAAAAACTTCCATCAGCTCCACATCCGTATTTGTGTTTATATGTTGCTTTTTTTGTTTATATGTGTATTATATAGAATTAAGCATTGCAAGTCAATACCATTAATGTTTTTTTATTAATTTATTTTTTTGTTTTTTAATTATTTTGTGACTTTATTAGGAGTCGTGGCAAAAATATTGATTATTCACTTTTCTTAAGCTTCTTCTAGTATTTCCATCAGTAAGCCTAATTAATTTTCTAAATACACTTCTATTTGCAAATTTATTCATAAATAAAAACAACCTCCAATTTTATAATTGAAGGTTGTCCGTAATATTAAGTATTTATTCATTAAAAATCATTATTTTATTCAACACTAAAAAATTAAATTCTGAAAGTGAAAACTTTAAAAATTTTTAACCTTTTCTTTATATGCTAGTTTATCCAATCTTTTGATAATTGACATCGATGAAAAACTATTACTCACTAATTCCTACATACTTTGCATGCAAATTTTCTCCAACACGAAGTTTAGGTGTCGATTTTAACATTTAATATCTGGAAAACTTTGCTTGAATCGCCATTTCGCCTCTACATATATTCTTGTTAATGTATCGATATCCCCACGTCCTTCCATAAAAACAATATCAACTCATTCTTCCGGTGTGAAAAGATGCAAAGGAGCACTCAAACGACTCATTCGACCAAGCATTGCTATTTTAAGTTTCTTTTCATTCGGTAGAATTTTTATGGAGATAAACACTTCTAAAATATTTAGCTCTTAGAAATTAAAATATAACATTACTAATTCAACAAAGTTTTAACTTGTCCAGAAATTAGTGCCCTTAGTATATAGACAGCTTTATCCTTTCTATGTTCAGGAATTTCATTACCAATATAAGATGCTTGAATGCACAAGTAATCGACATACTCATCTACTGTTTTAAGTGATTGAGATAACATTCTTTCGAACTGCTGAGCAATGTTTTGTTGTACTTCAGAATCAAGTAGTAATAATAATTTTTGACAATCAAACTCACTGAGTTTAATAAGCAAGAACTTTAATACTCCCCCACTTTCTATCCATTCATGTGTATTAATATATTCCATCACCTTTTTCATACTTATAAAATTTGATATAACCATAAATGTTTCAAAATTACCACTTAATATCAACTTATCAATTGCTATATAATCTTTTTGATAACCAAAGATAGAGTATAATACATCAACAAAATACTTTTCCTTCATTACATCTTTTATCCTCGAGATTTCATTAATAAATTGAATTCTTGCTTCATCATTTAGGAAGTTCGTATTTTCTAATGTGCCATAATATTCATCTTTAAAAATATATTTAAATGATATAAAAATTGCTAGACTCAAATATCTTCTTTCAGAACATTCCTTTACTATACTTTCATTTATTGGTGAACATATATTATGAAAAATCCATTTAATTAAATCAGAAGAAATTCTATGGCCAATATTACTAATATTATAATCCGCTATGGCCTTAGCAACAAAATCCACGTTCTGTTTTTCAAGTATATTATCTTCATAATATCTAGATGAAATCAGATGTTTAAAAAAACGTACTTCTGCCTTCCATTTCCAATTATCCGGTCCTGTATATAAAATACGATAAATAATAAAAGACATAATATATTTTACTTCCATGAACTCACCTAATTTATTTATAAAACTTTGGTTAAGTTCATTATTTTTCAATCCAGTAAAGTAATGCAGTAGTTTATCCTTGAGTGATCTTTTTAATTCTTCTCTAAAATTTATATGACCTCCACATATATCTCCCCCTTGTATTTGATCATAATTCTTCTTGTCTTCCTTCCAGTTTTTAATATCTAATATATACTCGATTTTCCTATCATCCATTTGCAAGATTATTTCTTTTTCCTTTTCGAGAACTTCTATTATAAAATTACAATATCGTTCAATTATTTTTTTTCTTAACAGTTCACTGCAATAATCACTACTTTTAAACGAATAATATAGTTCCTTTATTATGAGAAGCTTACGAACTGAGTCACATAATGAAATGATATCTTTTTGAGAAGAAACAGCTTTCCAAACTTCCTCAGGAAAATCAAGGAACTCAATTTTATCTAATAATGTATTGTCATTTCCATAAACCGTCTCAAACATGGATGAAAATTTCTCTTTATCTCCATTAGATTCTTTTTGCATTAAATTAAACATAAAATCTTCTTGTCTTGTATATATTTCTAATAGCTTATCAAGCGGTAGTTCAAGCTCACTTTTCTCATAATGACTCCAAAAATTTGAATTTATTGATCGTAAGCTTGCCAATTTATAATATGAGTTTTGGTTCTCAGAACTTTCGAAAAAATTCTTTAATGGAGCCAAAATTTTTTTATCTTGGTTTTCCTTCTCCCATTGATACCATGAATATACATAGCATAATACTGAATAGAGCATTTCTTTCCTCTGTGATTTTTCTATATTTGATAAATCTTTAAATAATATTTTTACAAAATCATAATAATCTGATTTAATCGTTTTGTTAAATATAAACTCATACTCATTAAGAATATTTCTTTCAATTTGTCTGGTTATCCTGTCTTCACCCTCTTGAACATAAAAGAGTACATTACTAATCATTAGACCCTTTATAAATAAAATAATAAACTCCATCATAATGATCGTTATCGAAACATAAAAGAGTGAATCGGCATAACCATAATATTTACCTAGTAAAGACACTTTCGTGAAATCTAAAATTGAATAGACAGATAAATATAGAAGTAACATTCTAAATAATGTCGAATTGAATACTCTATATTCAAAACTGTCCATCAGAATTAATTTTATTTTACTTTTTCCCCAATAAATATCTCTATTATTCGTTGCTGAATAGCTAATTAAGAATTGTATAAACGAAACAAATATTCCATACATAGTATAAATAGCTACAGTTAAAACTATTGAATCACAATCAGGAATTCGTATAAACTGCTTTTTTTCTTGAAGCCCAGTAAATACGAACAATAAAATTATAGTTGTATATCTAATAAGCAAATTTGTAAGATTACTTATTTTAGGATGTTTTAGTTCAAAGTCTCTTTCTCTAAATCTAAACCTTATCTGCGTCATTTTTTTATCTATCAAAATAAATAGTAAATATATGACTATAGCATATATAAAAATAATTGATATATTATCCATATAATCCTCCTTGCTGCATATGCACGTATTACTACCAATCTGACTATAATGCATTTTATATAACTTGTCTTAATTAATTTTCATTACCAGTAAACCAGTATAAAATACAAGTGTTGATTTTAAGGTATTATAAGATTTTAAAATCTCCAACATATACTGAGAAGATTTCACTAATCTCAACGTCAGATATTTCACTCATTGCAATATCTAATAGCGTATTAACATCAATCATTTTTGACCTCTAAAATGCAATAACAATATAAACATACTGCTGTTATGATTGTATATCTTTAGAACACTTGTTTCAACAAAAAACATTAAATTTTCCCATATTTTATTATATTATTTCTGTAACTGATAAGGTTTATATTGATTTAGTATAAACTTTATCTTAAAACGTATAATAAGATTAATAACCAAATGAATGGGAGGATTTAAATGAAAATATTAAAAAGGATCTTAAATCTAACTTTACTTACAATTATATTGATTATAGAGCTAGAAAATAAGTTTTATATAGTTGCAGGCGCTAGCACAGGCTATCGCCAAGAGCTTCCCATTAGAATAGGCTTATTTACAAGGGATCTTAATGATGATTATATTATACTTCTTCGCAAAAATTTTGAAGATATTCAAAAGAATAATCTAGGAAAAGTTGTATTTACTTTTTACAATGCCAATTTCAACCAATCAACACAAAACTCAGATATTGAAAATGAACTTAAGAAAGGCATTGATCTTATATTATTAGATATGGTTAATCTAATTGAAATAGAAGGAATGATTAATACAATTTCACAGCATAACGTCCCAGTAGTAGTCTTTAATAGAGAACCATTTACAATGGCCCCTATTAAATCTTATAAAAAAGCTTTTTATGTAGGAACAGATTCAAAACAAGGCGGTACTATACAAGGAAGAATGATTGCCGATGCCTGGAAAAATCATAAACAATTAATTGATAAAAACCAAGATAATGTGTTGCAATATATATTGCTAATTGGTGAAAAACTTAATCAAACAGCTATCAATAGATCAGCATATTCCATCTCAACTATTCAAAAAGCTAATATAAAAATAGAAGAGCTTGCATCACCTATTTTACATTGGGACACAAAATCAGCTGAAGACACCGTTAGCGCATTGTTTCTCAGATATGGTAACAAAATAGAAGCAATAATTTCAAATGATGATTCCATGGCGATTGGTGCTATTCAAGCACTTCAAAAATATGGTTATAATTTAGGAGATAAGGAAAAAACAATAGTAGTTGTTGGGCTAGATGGAGTATCTGAAGCTAAAGATCTAATTTCAAAAGGCTTTATGTTAGGTACTGCTTCACAAGATACTGCTGATATGACTAATACAATTTATGCCGTAGGAATGAACTTAGTTTATGATAGAAATCCTGTTGAGGGTGTACCATATAAATTAGATGAAACAGGAGTGGCAATTTTTCTTCCATATGAAGAATATACAGGGCCAATGTTTCAACAAAAAATTAGCTAATAATATATTTTTTTAAAGATTTAAAAATTAATTGAAATTTAATTAAACAGAGTATAATAATAGTAGTATTATACTTAATCTAAACTAAGCTTTAATTGGGTGAATCTCTATTTTACTTTCTCTAAAGAACAGAAAACTATCACCTTTTATATTTCTTTAATGAAATTCTGTAATTCAATAATTTCAAATCCCATAGTAGCATGCGATCTTATCCTTACAATAATGTTATTTTAGAAATTGAGTGATGTAGATACTAATATCAATAGGTTTTTACTATTAAATAAAAAGGGGAAAGTGAGTTTATAAATCAAATATTTAATGAAAACAAATTTATAGGTGATATTTTAGTAAATTATCATCTTAATAGATTAAAAAATATAAGTCTTTTAATTTATAAAACATAAAAAGGGCTTGTTAATCACTCTATTCGAATGAAGCAAACCCTTTCGGATTTAAATAATCATCCAGTTCTCATCCTTTTCCAATATCAAATCAAACTGTGAAATTTGAGTTACTTTTGTCTGCTGGTCAAGATATTTCACTGATACGGATACCTGCACTTGATTTCCTTTCTTTTTATAGACAGGATTTAGCAATTCTGAAAACACATAGTCTTTACCTATTGGCTTTAATACCTCATTCTTTACATAGTAGGACAGTTCCTTCTCTGTTGCTGTTGGGTAAAGTTTAAAAAATGTCTTTAGAAATTCATTAATTTCTCCTGTCGTAGTAGAGTCCACTGTTCCGTCATTTTCATTTGCCTTTGGCTCATAATCAGATTTTGTAGGTATGCTACAAATAGTCGGATTCTTTATGATAACCATACTTCCAGAATCATCTGCATATACTACCACTTCATAGGCGGATCGAACTACTTTCTTATTTTCACTCTCTGTAATAAGCTGATCTACAGTAAAAGTCACTTGAAACTGCTTTTCATCCTCCTGCTTAATAGACCAAATTTGAACATCTTGAACTGTTGAGCTAACAGGTATATCCCTTCTGACAGTATCAACATTTAGTGTCTGCAATTCCTCTGTGAGATAATTTTTAATTGCTTCATTTCTATTTTCAATAGAAGCCTGTAATGGCTCCCATGTATAGTAATCCTTCGCAAAATTCTTCACGAAATTTTCTATCTTATGAGTATCAACAATTTCTTTATCAACAATTTTTGTTTCATGGACTGTGTTAATGTTTATTGCAGTAAAGTTTTTATAAACTGCAAAACAAAAACTAACTATAAGAAGTAACCACAATGCTATTACAGTTTTCTTATGTGTATTTACTTTATATACTCTCAGCTTTTTAGTTTTAGGCTGCTTTACTTTCTTTTCTCTCTTTATAAGATTCATATACTTTTCATCCTTCTTTCTATTTTTGAATTCTTCCTGCACCGACTAAGTGTTCCTGCCAGTATGAACTTGTTAAATCTGCATATCCTATAGGATCACCGGCATGGAACATACTATTATTTCCTTGATATATTCCAATATGAGTAATATAAGTTCCGGCTTCATATGTTGAATGAAAAAAGACCAAATCTCCAGGTTGTGCTTCAGATAGCGGAATATGCTCCGTAGCATCATACTGTTCCTGTGCTGTTCTAGGTAAGTTTATACCAGCTTTTCCGTAGCACCATTGGACAAGTCCACTGCAATCAAAAGAAGTTGTCGGATTATATCCACCATATACATACTTCCAACCTTCATATTTCAAGGCTTCATCCATAATATTCTGTACCGTAGCATCATCAAATTTTTCTGTGGTCAAATACTCTGACACAAGCATAAAATAAAACATGTTCCCATAGCTGTACTTCCAACCACCATTTTCTCTAACAGCTATTGGATTATCATAATTTACTTTGTTGTCTCTAGACTTGTCATTTGCAAAGCTCTCTGCAAGCTCAAAAGTGTATTTATTTCCTCGACTTGCCACGT
Organism: Clostridium sp. DL-VIII; assembly: GCF_000230835.1. NCBI lineage: Bacteria > Bacillati > Bacillota > Clostridia > Eubacteriales > Clostridiaceae > Clostridium > Clostridium sp. DL-VIII. The sequence continues at coordinate 2,694,763 of NZ_CM001240.1, read as the reverse complement.
AATCAATGAAACTACTGCCGTAATTATAAGATTGGACAACTGTGTTAATATCGCAATCTTTATTTTTAGCGACTTTAAGCAGAGAAGCAAAATACTTGCAACCCTGCCTTATAGATTCCTCTGCATTTAATGTATTAGCTGGTAATCCCATAGATTCGCTTGACTGCATAACATCTTGAATTATACCGCCTGATTCTACTTGCATAATAGCAAGTAAATAATTGATGTATTCCTCAATTCCAAACTCTTTGGCATATTTCTCAACTATAGGTTCATATGCCAATACCTCCGCTGATACACTGACTCCACCATATTTAATGTTTGAATTCCCACCATTTTCTTCATCTGAGAAAAGGATAGCAACAAGCAAAAGCATTGAAAATATCAGTGCAAAAATACTAGAGATCATAATAATGATATATTTCGCTTTCATTTCTTCTGACCTCTCTTCTTAATGGCTGTAGCAGCATTAGCGATTTTTACTTTTTTCTGATTGCCTATTCCACGTTTAACGGTAATTTTGTGTTCTTTTATAAATTGCCTTTGAGGTGTTTTTTCTGTTGATGCAGGATAAACAACTTTTTGTGGCTGTTTATTTATACTAAAGGCTCGCTTATTCTGACTATCAGATACACATTTGCGTTCTGCTTTAATTGAAGCTTTCTCTGGTTTTATAAGCTTACGTTCTTTTTTTGATGATTGTTTATCTACATTACCGCCATTTGGTTGTTCAATAGATTCTTTAACAATTCTTTTATTCGGTCTGTCAGTAAATTTTCTATCATTAGTACTAGTAGATCCTGTAGCTCTTCGTATATTCTCTATTTTGTCATTTTTACTAGGACAATCCGTTCTTCCCTGTATATCAGCCGTAGCAGGTCTTTCATGATTGGAATAAGCTCCATTTCTCGGTTCTGTAGCATTTTTAGCTTTACGTTTATGTTCTTGTTCCATCTTTGAGCGGCGCTCCGCAATCGTCATTCTTCTTTGATCCTGCTTATCTTTTCTTCCTTGCTGTCTTGCTTTTCTTGTATCTGTAACGCTGGTTTTAAAGTCAGAAATTCCATCTACAATCTTCGATTTTCCATGATGCAAAGCATATTTCGCATTTACTGGCAAATCTTCTGCCTGTTCTTTAAACTGTCCTGCGGTATCTTTAATACGATCTTTTGTATCCATTACTGTACCCGCTGCTTGTCCAACTTGTTTCCCAAAAGATGTTTTTTGAGTATTTCCGTCTGGTCTGGTGTGATCTGCTTGTCTAGTTCTTGAAGCAGAAGTTCCATAATCTTTACTGGATTTTTTACCTGCATTTGATTTCTTTCCATTGTCTGAAATCGAACGCCTAAGTTTATACTGTAAGCGATGCATATGAGCTAGCATTAACATACGAGGTCTTCTTAAAATTTGTCTTCCCATACTTTGAGATTCACCGCTTTGAAGTGAAAACATGCTCATTAAATCTCCTAATTTAAAATAGATACCTGCAAAAGTTACTATCTGCAAAAAGGCTATCAAAAAGAACGGATAGCCAGTAGACAATGTGTAAAGCATAGTAGAGATACTAAAGGCAGTTGTAACTATCAGCGTAATACCAGCTCTTGACATAATAGTATTAAATAATTTTGTGATAGCACGCCTTGTCATGCTTTCAAAGGTAGGTATCATGCTTAAAAGAAAGCTGACAGGTAAAAACATTGCATAAATAATAAACAGTACCTGTGAAAAAATCATGATACCAGTAAGCAGAAACACAAAGGCAGAAATTCCAATATTAAAAATAAAGAGAAAGAATACCATACCTAAACGGTTAATGGTTTTTGTAATAGTAAGATTTGTATTTTTTCTGTCCTCTATTTCAGACTTTACTATTTCCTCTCTATCTTTACCGTTGTTAGCATCTGGACTTGTAGAAAGCAGCTTTTCTACTCTATTTTCGCCAATAGCTTTTATATCAGAGTTATCATATTGTAGTAACAGCCACGGTTGTTGTACCTGTATAGAAAATAAACTGTCTCGAATAAGATCTACACTATCTTTACCTTGACTTTTAGAGTTTGGCATAACGATTTTCGTACCCATTGATAAACTGGCATTACTAATATCAGCAGAAAAGCCATTTATTTTTTCTATATAGTCTGGCGCATAGGCAATAAATGCCGCTGAGAGTATAAACACCACCACAAAATTAACAGATGCATGAATAGCTTTTGTAGTTTCCCTTTTGATAAGCCCTATATAGGCAACATAAATGCCAAGTATCAAAATGAGAATCAATAAAAATCCTCCATAGAAACCATCTGTAGAAAAACCATTTATGCTAATACCTGCTATAGTCTGCATATTCTTTCCAATGGAATCTGCTGTTACTGATATGAAATCTAGAGAATATGCTTCCTGTACAAGATAACCTGTGGCATTTGATAAAAAAAGGCTTATGGTCCATATGAAATTTGTAATTGCATACAGGCCATACATAACTTGTTTTCCAATGCCATCAAGCCAATTCCAAGGAAGCCAATCCCAACTATTATCTACGTAAAAATCAAGCTGATAATTATCAAGTGGATACTTGCTGTATTCATTACCGGCTTTAATAGTATCATCAACAAGTCCCGCCGCATGTGCTACTGTCCCCACTATTGCTAATATAAAAATAACAATCACTAATACTACAAGTATAGTAATTGCTATTTTAGCTATCTTTTCACATTTGCATTTATGATTATTGGTTTGTTTCTTCTTCACTTATCCCACCTCTCTTTTTACTGGTGGACGTGTATCAAACGCATGTAGCAATTCTTCAAAAATTGGATGGAATTGTATTACTCCAACTCTACCATATAAATCACTGAATAGGCACTGTCCATTTTCCAGATCACGTAAGCGTTTTTGGTTATTTTCATCCTCCTTATCCACTCCAAAAAATTCTAAAGTTTTCTTTATCTCATTAATATCTGTAGAACGAAAGGCAAATTTTAATCCTAAATTATTTTTAAGCTTTTCATCCAATAGATCAGTAGTATTTTGAGTTACAAAATATACTCCTGCATTCATAGCTCTACCAGCTCTTACAAGCTTCATTGAAAGTGTTTTTCCTTGTGCTACCTGTAAGAAACTCCATGCTTCGTCAAGGTCTACAATTTTAAAAATGCTACGATCAGAATGTATGAAGTCAAGAGCAAAAGTACTAATAACAATTAACATAGCCACTGAAAGAAGTTCCATTGTGGTATATTCTTCAAATGAGGTTTCCTTATCTGGAAGCACTAAATCAGCAACTTGTATAATATTTAGCTGTTTTTCTAAGCTAATAGATTGAGAAATAGAACCATCTGAAAATAGCAAATGTGCAAAGTCATAATCTATAAATGATTCTATATGCTCTGCAATACTATTACTTATTGCAGTATTTTCAGCTCTCAATTCATCTATAACAAGTAATAATCCTCTTTTTTCACTCTTTGTCACAGCTCTTATTGCTTTTCTTAATACTGGAAACTTCTCACCATCACGAGAAGAAATACCTGTAAGAAAGGTTAATATATCAATCGCTAAACTTTCAGAATCTTTTGGTCTTTTCATAATCACATAAGGGTCAAGCAGTCCTTTATTACTTTCTTCGCTTGTAAGATTTACGATATTAATTTCCTTCGCAATTTCAGGTAGCGTTTCTTTCCAGCTTCCACGTTCAGATTTAGGATCTACAATAACAGCCTGTGCTCCAAATAATACAGAATAATATATAATCATATTATTAGAAAATGATTTTCCACCACCTAAAGAACCGACAAATGCAGCAGCCAGGGCATTAGTAACAGAACCTTTAACACCTTGACTTGCAAGGGCGGGTTTTAAATATACATTTCGTCCTGTATCAAGGTTATACCCTATATAAATCCCTTCTGTTTCCCCGAGCATTTGAGTTGCTCCAAAGCCTAAACCAGCAAGAAAATCAGAAGTAACATATTGTATATAATCATTCATATATCTTTTGCTTGCAGGAATGAATTCATTGTTCAGGCCCATCATATCTCCAAAAGGTCTTGCAAGTTTAACATTCAAATCGTCGTAAAAGTCTTTTACTTCATTACATCTACGCTTTAATTCATCTAGGTCTGGCGCGGATACCCTTATGACATAACTAAGTTTATACATAGATTCTTTACTCTGGTCTAAGTTTGTTTCTAACTCATTTACACTGTCCAAAGCTTCCATAACATTTGAGCTTGTTTCTGTATCACTTTCTAAAGCATGATTATCAAGATCTTTTAATTCCTTTTTTTTATTACGAATGGTAGACAAAGCTTTCTTATTCGCTACTATTTCGACGTTCATACTTGTATCAATAGGAAAAGTGAATTGTTGTTGCTGATAATAAAAAATCTCAGAAGATGGAAAGTCTAATTCTCCTACAATAGAGTTGATTGTAAAGTAAGCCACATATACCGTTGATTCCTCATGTTCAATTTTTAAGTAACGCTGATTTTCTTCAATCAAGCAACGAGTAGGTTTCAATAAGTCGTAGCGTTTTACCAAAGTCTCATGCTTAAACTTCTTACTAGGCAAGTAATATTCATAATCTTCATAGGCTGTTCCAGTCTGACCATATAAATGTTCAATAAGATAACCGAAATCATTTTTATCTAAGCGTCGAACTTTAAAACGGCGAGAAATTTTATTCTCCAATAATTTCTCCATCTTTGTAAAACGTCCAATTTCATTATTACTCATTGACACGAAATCGCCCATAAATTTATGGTTTACATCCTTTAAGAAATCAGAAAGTGCGTTTGCTGCTTCCTGCCTAATATTCTTTATTGTTACTTCCTGATCATTTAACAGAAGCTTAAAGCCAAGAACAAAAGTGTCTGCGACACGCTCCTTCGGAGAAATTATTAATAGTTAAATTAAAAACCATAGAGATTGCTGTTCCTCTATGGTTTTCTTCTTATAGTTTATAACTTTTGCCATATACCCCATTGTATTCTTTAGGTCTCATAACTCCACCACATTTTTCGCATGAAAAACAAGGCGGTTCATCTATATTACTTTGATCCATCTCATCAAAGTATTCTACAACCTCCCTAGGTATATTTTCTGTTATTCCACAATTTAAACATTTATATGGTATTATATCTTTCACTTAACATCCCTCCAACTATGTTGTTGTCGGCTTTATTTTACCATATAGTACTCCTTTTGCAATTGCATATATTTCCAGGATGTTTTCTAATTTTTCTTTCCCTTCACTTATAAATTTATCTTTAAAATATTCTCGCATCGAGCCGTATCGTGGATACACTATATCATTAAATCTCATCTTACCACCACATTTAGAACATTTGCATGGATCTACCCCAAAAGACGCAAGAATTCGATATTCCCACTTTTCTATTGATTTCTTAATTTGTATTATTTTCTTATCTATCATCTTGATAAATTGATCTTTATCCTTACATCTCCTCGAATACAGTCCAAAATATCTCACCATTTTAAAATTCTTGTCTGGTATATGTATTATAACTTTTTTTATAAACTCAAAGACTGGCACTTTCTCTATTATTTCTTTATTGTCTTCATGTCTTTTATATTTAAATGTTACACTTTCACCATCATACGCAATTATTCTTGATTCTGCTATCGCAGGTCGTCCAACATATCTTCCAATATATTTTGCAGCTATCTTTGCTGATTTTATTTCATTTTTAGCATGAACATAAAATCCATCTTTATTATTTTTATATATTTTGTTCTTTAATCGTCTAAAACTATCTTTATTTCCTTCTCTTTTTATTATTTCATCTAATAATATTTTTTGCCATCTCTTTCTTAATGCTTCATACGAAAAATATTTAAAATTTCTCCAGGTAGTTAGCTTACCCTTTCCACCTTCTGTAACCATCATGTGGACGTGGGGATTCCACTTTAAATCTCGTCCAAAAGTATGTATAACTGCTATAATTCCAGGTATAAATTCTTCTTTTTTATTTTGCTTATACATCCAACTCGTAACAGCTTTAGCTGCACATTGCGGAAGTAACTTCAGCCTATCTCTTTCTCTTCCGAAGTAATTTCTAAGTTCCTCTGGTATTGTAAATACCATATGTCTATGCTTTACATTTATTAATTTTCCCAGCATTCCATTAACCCAATTATCAACATAAACCTTTCCACATGATGTACAAAATCTACTTTTACAAGTGAACCCAACTTTCTTTATTTCGCCACATTCCTTACATTTTAATTCAATATAACCATTACTTATATCCTTGCATTTCATAACTTTTTTTACTTCTGCAATAACACTAGGTCTAATTCTGTTTTTATATCTTTTATAAAATTCATTCCAATTTTCCTCTAATATTCTTCTTAATTTACTCTTAATCATTTCATCAATTTACCACATATATTTTTCTAATGCAAGTCTACGCCGCGCTTTCAGCGAGCGCGATTTTTATACTTTCCTATACAATAAAAAAGCGATAATCAATCTGATTATCACCAATCATAGAAATTAAAGCCTCTGTTTGCTCGTCTATTTTTTCATATGCAACTTCTTTAAGCCTTCCTGTTACTTCCTGCTTTGAGCGTTCCTGCGTCGCTCTTATGCTAGATTCGGTACTAATCTGCAAGGCATGAATTTTACCATCACGATTTTGTGCTATTAGTTGACGAAAGCTATCATGCACAATAAATTTCTGCTCTGCTGACAGAAAAGAATAATTATATGGTATAAGCTCATAGTAAGCAAAACATTCTCCATCATGATTCAATACTAAATTATTTTCAATATATTTAATCGGATATGCCATAAATTTCACTCCTTACTATAGTGATTTCTTCATTTATTTTCTGCTTATGCAGCTTTACTGGTTTTCCCGCATAAGTAACTTTATGCCTGATAATATAGGTGATAGCAGATTTTAAAAATCCATAAGGTTTCTTTCCATCAAAGGTCTTCTGACACATAAACCAAGTAATAGCTACAGGAATTCCAAAATATTTTAAAAAAGCCCCATTTATCATAGAGAGTGGTGGTACATTTCCTAGTAACATAACTGCAAACAGTGACAGCACAAACCATGTCATTTGAGTAAAAGTAATTGGAAACGGTAGCTTAAAATCATTTATGGAATACAGTACTTTTTCTACTGACCATATACTTGTATAGCTTCGTATTTTTTTCATATAATACTCCTTTCTTTTTTGCATAAAAAAGGCAGCTCCATAAATAAGAGCTGCCCTGTAAAATCTATTATTAATCACCCACTATTTAATTGTTATCCTATATATTCAAAAATGCCATGAGCTGTAACAAGAAAATTTCCTTCTATCTCTAGATCTCTTCCGTAGGCTTCGTAGTCGATATAGTTTTGCAAACTGGCTGGAATTTCTCCTAAAGTTCCTGTTTCCTCAATAAGATAACGCGCTACATCTTCCATATCATCACAGTCTGGGTAATAGATAATGTCATCAACATGCTCTGCCATTTCTTCAAAGCTGCTAAAGAAGTTATTTTGAATCTCTCTCATTTCAAGTTCAATAGGCGTTCCTTCTAATTCTTCAGCTAAAGCACATAAACGGTTAACTTCTTCAATTGGAGTATATTCATCAATGTCAAAAGGAAGTTCAAAATCATGTATAGCATATTCTTCATATTCACCATTTAAACCTATTTTTTCTTTCATATCTTCTATGTCAATAGGTGGAGTAAACCATTCTCCAACAAGTTCTCCTTCATTGTATTTACCTAAATTAGCAATGTAAACCCGCATCTCCATTCTGATACCTCCTAAGCACCTATAATTTTATTGAATAGTTCTAATAAGATATCCTTAACACCTGAAGCATTAAATACAAGTCCAACAGCAATTAAAGCAATAACTAAGAACCCTATAAGCTTTGAGAATTCTCGCTTAAAGCCTAAGTAAACTCCAATAACCACAATCGCCATAAGTACCAAAGATTGCGCGTTTGATAAAAACCAATTATATAGATTCTGTCCGAAATTCATAAAACTTCTCCTTCCCTTATTTAAATTCTTTTATATAAATCTGCTTATATAGGGTCAGTTATCATCTCCCCAACCGCAGCTGCCTGCTGTTTTAATATTTTCTCATGTCTTTCTGTAAGCTTTGCATTAGTGATAATCTCATTTATAATCTGCGTATCATTAATTTCATCAAGCTTCATAGCCATCTTTAAGGTTGGAGCAACTTGACGAGAAATCCAATTCAAAGTTCGTCTAAATGAGTACGGCTCTGGCTTTGTAGTAAGCTTCATAGATTCTCTATTTTCTCCAATGAACCACGCCCATTCATCATTTAATTTCCACTCACTGCGAGACTTTCCATCCTCTTTATCCACAAAACGAATATAGCGATTGATAATTTTAAAAGCAGTACGTTCTGGATTATCATAAAACATCAAATCACGAATAGCATAATAAGCTCTTTCATTCTTAAGTCGTATTTCAAAACGATTTTTTACTTCTGCATCTTCTATTGGAATATCATTTTTCTTGTACTGTTCATAATCCTTTTCATAAATGCACAAATAAACTTCGCTCTTCAAAGAACCAATATACAGTGTATTTCCCATACACTCTTTTTCATCCTTACGAACCAATTCACCGCTGCGGTAATTCTTAAAGCTGCGAAACACGGAAATACATTCTTCCTTCCTACACTTTTCTGTAAGACTGGGAATATTTAAAATTCCCGTCCTGTCATTTATGGCGAGGTCAAGCCGCTTCATTACGCCTCCTTCTGCCAGTGCATCCATAAAAAATTCATACCAGCTCCGCTTTTGTGCCAGCAGATAATTTTCAAACTGACGGCAGCCACGCCCTTTTAGTTCTAGTAGTACTCCCTTTTCTTCTTCGCCAGATACCAGTACAAAAATATCACCTATACAGTAATGCTCTGAATAAGAGTAAAAACCGTAATCCTCATGAAGCATATAGGATAGTTTAAGTCTCAAAATATCTTCTACGACATGCTTAACATCAAGCGTCGGAAAGCGAATCCTCACATAGTCAAATAGCATTTCTAGTGGTGCATCTGGATTAAAACGTTCGAGCGCTTCCATAATAGATGTTTGAATTTCTACGGATGGAAAAGCCTTACCTGTTTCAATATCACTTAAATATTGTCTTGTAATACCAACAGCTATCGCAAGCTTGTTTTGTGAAATACCATAATCAGCTCTTTTCTCTTTTAATTCTTTTATCCACGTGCTTTCCTCCAATCAAAATCCCTCCAATTGAAAAAGCGCATATCAACTTTAAATAATTCGTTGACATACGCCTTGTTTTGTAACATTCTTTGCAAGAATGAGATATTTTATTGAACCCATGCGCCTGTTGAATCTAAATAGTAACCATCTATTGTTATATCATGGGCCATAACTCCTGATATCTGTAAGTAATACCATGTTCCATCTGCATCTTCAAACCATCCAATAGCCATAACTCCATTTGATCCTAAGTAGTACCAGACTCCATTATAATTTAACCAACCTATTTTCATTGATCCATCTGAGTTTAAATAGTACCAATTGTTATTCCATTTAAGCCATCCTATTTCCATAGCTCCTTGTGATCCATTCTCATTTGGATTTAGATAATAATATTTTCCATTCCATTGTATCCAACCGGTCTGCATTGCTCCTAAAGTTTTGCCACCGCTTTCATTCAAGTAATACCAATTGTTGTTCCAGAGTAACCAACCAGTTGCTAAACTTCCATCACTCTTAAAGTAGTACCATAATGCATTAATTTCTATCCAACCTGTAATCATTTTTCCGTTAGCATCATAGTAATGCCAAATACCATTTATATTTCTCAAACCATTGGATTCATTTTTCGTATCTGATGTTGTTGTATTTGATTGATTCTGTGTATTAACTTCATCATCTGTTGAGCTATGTGATGATGTTCCCCCACTACTACTGCCACCAGTAGATTGCTTAACAAGCTTATCAATTACTAAGTTAACTTCAACATTTACACTCTTAGCTCCATTGCTAACTATAATTGTTCCTGTTATTGCTCCAGTATTAGAATAATCTGCATCCTTTTTAGTAAACGCTTGCCCTTCACCTGTTCCAAATGCCATTGAAATATTGCTATTAGTAATATTAGTTTTAACTGCATCTATAATATTTTGTTCTGTAGTATTATTAGTTGCTTTAATGTTTCCTAATGCAGCTTCTATACTAGCTTGAGTATCCTGTAATTCTTGATTTATTTCATTTTCAATTTTATTTAGCTCATCTTGTAAGTTACTTTTATCTTGACCATCAGGCAATTTATTAATATCTTGTTGTGCACTATCAGCATCATCTTGACTTTTAGTTTGCCCTGCTTTATCAACTGCCTGCGCTGCATCGATTATTGCTTGTACTGAATCTAATCTATCTTTTAAATCTGTCTTCTCTTGACTATCCGTCAATAGATCTACAAGTGCTTTAGCTACATCTACATCCGATTGAGTCTTTGAGCTTTCTGCCTTTTCAACTGCTGTTAAAGCATTAATTATTTCTTGCACTACATCTAATCTACCTTCTAATCCTGCCTTATCTTCACCATCTGGTAATGCATATACAAGTTTCTTAGCTGCGTCCACATCTGATTGAGCTTTTGATCCTTCTGCTTCTTCAACCGCTGTTACAGCATTAATTATCGCTTTTATTACATCTAATCTACTTTCTAAATCTGTCCTATTTTGACTATCTGATAATGCATCTACAAGTGTTTTAGCTATATCCACATCAGATTGAACTTTTGATGCTTCCGCTTTTTCAACCGCTGTTCTAGCACTGATTATCGCTTGCACCACATCTAATCTTTCCTTTAAGTTTGTCTTATCTTGACTATCTGGTAATGTGCTTACAAGTTCATTAGCCGCATCTACATCCAATTGTGCTTTTGAATCTTCTGCCTTTTCAACAGCCTTGGTTGCTTCTGAGACCTGATCTATATATTCTTGAATTACATCAAGTCGAGTTTGTAAGCTAGTTTTAGTATTGCATAAAGGCAATTTATTAATTGCTATTTGCGCACTATCTACGTCAGCTTGCAATTTACTTGATTCAGCTTTGGCAACTGCATTTTGAGCATCTGTTAAATCAGCGCTATTAAGTTGTAATTTTGCAATTGTAATATTTACTGGAACATTAGTGCTTGAAGATCCGTCACTAACATAAATCTTTCCTGTTATTAAACCTGCTATATCATAAGTTGCTTTTTGTATTTGAAAAGCATCTGAGTTACTTCCAAAACCAATAGTAATACTACTATTGGTAATATTAGTTTTTACGGCATTTATAATATCCTCTGCTGTTGTATTATTATTAGCTACAAAATTTCCTAATGAAGCTTGAATTTTAGTTGCAGCACTATTTACACTCTGAACCAATTTAGCTATTGGTAAATTAAAGTTTACAGTTTCAGTTCCGCCATCTGAATATGATATAACTGCTGTTCCACTAATTGAGCCTGAACTGATTTCTGTAGCCAAACTTGGATTCCATGCTGTAATTCTAGCACTTCCACCTAATCCTCCTTGGATTATTATATTGTTTAATACATCTTGCTGACTTGTACTATTAGTTGCACTACTCATATTTAAATAAGCTGATGCATAATTAATAGTGAATGGATGTACCTGCCATCTACTATCTGTTAGGTATGAGTCTGGATAATCATCATAGTTAAATGTGTAAATGCAACCTGAACCAGTTATTCTTGGCACTGTATAAATAGCATCAACATTTTCTGCTGATCCACTATCACCTCGATCAAATACTACTGCCCCATTAATTGTAATTACAATGCTAGTATGATGACTATCACTATGACCATTATAGGTCTCTTTAACTTCAAAAGTATCTCCTGGATTATATGAACCTTGTATTCCAAGATAACCTGCGGTTGTAACACTTCCACTGCTTGTAGCTGCTAAGGCTGTAATAGCAGTATTAGGTATAACCCTAAATATAATACTTAATACTAACAATCCAGATATAAATTTTCTTTTCATTATCATTTCATCCCTCCCATATTAATCATCATAAGACACACTATATTCAATCTTTTTACCTCTAAGAGCTTCTGTAATTTCTAAACTTTTATCTGTTCCTACTACTTCATCATTAGCTATCCATTCATATTTTATTTTGCCTTCATCTAAATCAACCTCATTACCGTTTGCATCAAAACCTTGAACTTCTATTATAGAAATAGTTCCACCAACGCAAAGATCACCTTGCATTCCTGAAGTCAAATTAACAACTTTATTAACCGTAACTGCTGCCTCTGTAGTAGCTCCTGGTATTACAGCTGCATCAGTTGTTATTTCTGTATTCGTTAAAACAAGAAAATCATCTGTTTTCTTTATTAAATCTGAATCACCATTTATTGTCGCTGCTACTCCCGTAGTAGCACTACCCTCCATATTGCTTTGATTTGATGTTGTATCTGCAAAAGCAGATATATTTGGTACACCTCCTATTGCCATCAACATTGCTATTAATCCTGATATAATTTTTTTCTTCATTAACTCTCCTCCTAACCTGTAGTCAAAGTTTTTTAGTATAAATTTTTATTCTTCAAAAAATTGTGCAAAAAAATAGGCCCGTTTTATTCTGGCCTAGGTTTACACAATTTTGAATTTAACAAGTACTTTATTGCTGGAATCATTACAAATTCTGCTTTTATAAAAAAATGTATTTCATATAAGTTGTTTTTCTCCTTTCTAATGTCAACTTTTAAGCCTTAGTTGACATACGCCTTATTTTCCTGAATCCATTGTAAATAAAAGATCTTCAGCTTTTTACCTCCTGTTTTCAGTTTATTTGTGCCCCCCTGTTAGATACGGGGGGCTAATAATATGCAGGCGTGGCTTCGCCACACCTGCAAGCAGGTCAGGAATCACCTGCGGCTTTCGCTTCGCACGCCGCCTGCTCTTCCTGCCTGCTTCTTGTTGTTTTAAACTTTTTTAACTAAAACCAATATAAGACACTCTCACTTGCCCATCTTCTACGTTAATATTAAACTCAAACCTTATAGGATATTCTGCCTTTGTTTGCCCATAATCTAAATAAACACTGCAAATCGTGTCAGCAGTAAATTCAGAAAAAACACTTTGTAATATTCTAGCACCAGATGCTTTACAATACTCTGATGCCTGCTCTTCAAAATCCTTAATGTACTCATCATAGCCTATAATTTCCTCAACATTTTCAATAGAATATACTTCTTGCATTAAATTAAACACCTCCAAATTTTAATCAGCTTTCTTTCTCCGTTTTTACAATCAATTTACTTATTTCATCTAAGAAATCATGACCTTTGGGTACAAGTGGAGTATAAAATTCAGATATTACACTAGTACCAGTATCTACATACCCCCTTCCCTTAATTTGCTTTAAGAAAAAATTTTTTTCAACCTCGCCAAACATCATATTATATCCCATTTCAGACATACGCCCTAAAGCTACACGAAAATTAAACTGATCCCTCATTCCATCCCCAAGATATTTAGCATCTGGTCTTTGACAAGCAAGAATCAAAAAATATCCGGACTGTCTTCCAAGCATAACAATTTGTTTTAATTTATTAAGAACAACCGCACTTTCCTTACTTCCCAGCATTTCCATAAAAGCAACATATTCATCAAAAACCAAAAAATTCGCAGCTAATCCCAAATAAGCATAATTTTCTCCTGTTTTATATCCCTTCATCTGTTTCATGTCCTCATTACGCTTCATCATTTCATCATAAAAGTTATCAATACAGACAATCATATCATCCCTTTTATAATAGACATTAGGCATAACAACTTCCAAATCTGCAAGGTCCGAATTCTTTGGATCAAGAACATAAAGTATAGAATTAGTACGCAGCAAAGCTTCAATTAAAGTTAAAATGAAATAACTTTTTCCTCCACCTGTACCGCCTGCAATAAGCATATGAGGCAATTTATCATATTCCCACCAAATATTTTTCATTAGTCTTAACTTTCCATATTCCGCCTGTACATCTTCAATAGAAATACGATTTGCTATTGTATCATAAAGCAGCGTATATTCTACATAAGAATCTTTCAATTCCTTGTCAGTAATTTCACAATATAGACCACTTTCAAGCTTCTTTTCAAGATGTAATAGCTGATCTTGATATTTACCCATAGTAATTTCTACTTGAATATGAATCAAACCATTTTTTAGCTTATAGTACATCTTTGGAAAATGAGTGATTTTTTCTTTTGTTTTGCCAGAATGTAGATCTTTAAAAAAACTGTTTGATTGTACCTGTTCTGCTTCATACCATTTATTTTCTAGTATCATTCTTGCTAATTTTTGTCGATGCATTAGCTGCTTAATTCTGTCATATTGAAAACGGTAATATAACCATGCCGAAAATGAACTTACTCCTGTTGCAAAAATCACACTAAACACAAAATAAGCAGTAATCTGGAACTGAAAAGTACCATTTTTTAAAACACTTACACTTCTCCAGTTTATATGCAATATTTGTTTTGCATTAATTAATAAAAACGCTATACTAAAAATTACTGTTAATGAAGCAGCTGCAAAATTAAAAACCAGCGATTTATCGCTGGTTTTGATTCTCTTTCCCCTATTTTTATAGAATTTCATTATTTATCTTTAGCGAGAAAGTGTATATTACCGAATTTCTCACTAAATCTCACTTCCTTCCATTTTATCTCTTTTTAATACTTAATATGTGTTATTTTGCTTTTAAATTAATATAAGAGATATTTTAATAAATGGTGGAGTTAATTATGGCATATGTTTTTAATGATGAAAACTTAGCTTATAAGATTAAATAATCTCCAATTCCTAATTTTTTTTGCATACAAGTGAAGTATTTTGTTTATTTGTCTGATACAGAAAGTAAAATACCGGGAAAATTTATGCTATGGTCTAAAAGCATTTCAGATAATCTATGCCTTAAAATTATCAAATAATTATTTTAACAAGAAATTATACCCAACAGAGAATTATAAGTTTTTCTGTTGGGTACAACTTTATCATATAAGTTATATGTTAATTGCTTAAATCTTTACCGTTAGTAGAAATAACTTTTTTATACCAATAGAAAGAGTCTTTGCGATAACGATCTAAGGTCTTTAAATCAAATTCATCTCTATCTACATAGATAAATCCATAACGTTTAACCATACCTTCATGGGTAGAAATTAAATCGATAGCAGACCATGGGCAATACCCCATCATCTCAACTCCATCTGTAATAACTAAACGAAGCTGTTCTATATGTTTTCTTAAATATTCAATACGATATGGATCATGAATTGAACCATCTTCTTCTAATTTATCATAAGCTCCTAAACCATTTTCAGTTACTATTAATGGTAATCTGTATCTTGAATAAATTTCTCTAGCTGTAGCTCTAAAACCTTCCGGATCGATTTCCCATCCAAATTGTGTTGTTTGTAAGTTAGGATTTTTAAAGCCCTTACATACGCCAGGTTCATCCATAGCTCTTTGCTGATCCTTTGTACTACCTACGCCACCTTCAATATTAAACGCTTCTACTGTAGCTGTACTGTAATAATTGAATCCAATAAAATCTGGCTTTCCAGAAGCTAAAATTTCCATATCTCCTTCTAGAATTTCTGGAACTGCATCATTTTCTTCTAAAAATGACCAAACTAAATTGTTATATTTTCCATACACAGCCATATCTAAATATAGCCAGTTACGAATTGCATTTAAATTTTGAGCAGCTAAATTATCCTCTGGTTTACAACTTGCAGGATAAACCACTGATATATTAGGTGCTGGTCCAATTTTAGCATTTGGAATCATTTCATGACATAAGGCCATAGCTTTTGCCTGGGCAACTAACATGTGATGGTTTTGTTGATAAAGTTCTCTTCTTATGTTATTACATCCTTCAGGTATCATTGTAGTACCAATAACATCACCCATTAATGTTAATACATTTTGCTCATTAATAGTTAACCAGTACTTAACTCTATCACCAAAATTTTCATACATAACTTTTACAAAGCCTACAAACCAATCAATTGATTCTCTTTTAGACCAGCCGCCACGTTTATCTAGCGCTGCAGGCATATCAAAATGGAACATTGTAACTAAAGGGATAATATTGTATTTTAAACATCCATCTATTAAATTATTATAATATTCTATTCCTTTTTGATTTACTGCACCAGTTCCTTCTGGAATTAATCTAGACCATGAAATAGAAAAACGATAAACCTTAAAGCCCATTTCAGCCATTAAAGCAACGTCCTCTTTATAACGATGGTATTGATCTGCACAAACATCTAATTCTGAAGTTCCTTCTGGTACTTTTTTTACATCCTGACAAGATGGTCCTTTACCATCAATTAAGTTAGCCCCTTCAACTTGATAGGCAGATGTTGAAGCTCCCCATAAAAAATCCTTTGGAAAACCTTTTAAATTCTTATGAAACATATAATAACCTCCATCGCATGTTATATTTATTCAATTAAACAAATCAAATATAAAATTTAGTAAAGTGATTTTCATTCTTTTCCATTACTATACCATAATTAATTCTACATTTGTTTTCTTTAGCTTATTTAGTAACACATGTTTATTATTAGGTATTTGTTTTTTTATAATACGCCTTGTTTTTTATTTTAAAGTTTGGCTACGTTAAAAATAGAATTGATAATATACTATATATTAATGGAAGTCGTTTAAAAAGCTCCCGCAATACACATTCTACAACAGAACTGAATCTTTAAATTATATTACATTAACTCTATAAATGGTAGTTACATCATTTGCTACTAAACTCTCCTTATTTTCAATTTGTACTCTTTTTTCTAAATTTATATCTTGACTTTCAGTATCTGTCAAAGCAACAAGACCTTGAGATAATCCAATAGTTGCTACAATCAATGAAGCGGTAAATTTTGATATAATTCTAATTTTTCTCATTTTATTTACCCTTTCCATTGATGAAATATCTTATTTTTGATGTAAAAAAATAAACTAATGCTGATTTTGCATTAGTTTATTAATTATTTAATTGTCTACACTATATTTCTGATTTTATTCCTGTGATTTTTGTTTTTCCTGTGACTTCTGACTTTGATTAGTAAAAGAAGACTGCTTCTTTAAAACAATATCTTGCGCTTTAAGATACCAGTCCACGTTCGCTCCCTGAAAAGTAGCATTTGCAACAGTATCTGCTAAAGGATCTATAATCTCAACTTCTGCGTTGTAATCAAATTCCTTTAAAGACACAGTGGCCGGAATACTAACTTGAATCATTCTTCCTTGCCCTCCTGACTTTAAATCATAGGTACGTTCCTTGATTTCACTTGATGGCGTACCATCTTCATTCTGTACGTATACCTCACGTCTTAAAGCAGAAAATTTTAAATTTCCAAATGTAGCTTCTTTATCAATAACAATTCCATTTGCTAATCTCATATTAATTTCTCCTTCTTTCCTTATGCTTATATCATGTCATCTGCATGAAGAATATAATTTGTAAATCCACGCTCTCCAATTCTATAACCTTCTGCGGTAATTCGTGGATTAATAAGCTTTACCTTTTTTTCAACTTCAAAATGTTTCTCTCCTGCTTCAACTGGAAGAATAACAACAATATCATCTGCCCTCTGAATATCTGAATATAAATTGTAGCTACGTGACAAAATTGTATTATGCCCATTTACTCTTCTTTGTTCAATATTACCTTCACCAGCATATTCTAAATTTCCGAATGTCTTTTCCATGTTTGGGATCACATATTTTAGTTCCATATTTTTTTACCTCTTTCCCTTTTTATTTAAATTTAGATAATTTACTTCTAATGCTTCTATTCTGCTTAAAAAAACACCTAATTTCCTGTTTATTTAAGTAAATATCAATTAATCAAAATAAGAAAAATTTTATTAGTCTTTGATGGAGGTGAACGCTCCTTATTTTTTCTCTGTATTTGAATCACTTCCTTTATAATTTTTTTCATAAAAATAGATCACATTATGGATATAACTGCCATATTGTGATCTTCTATATTTTTTAATATTATAAGAAAACATCTAATTATTATTTATAATCATATTTCAAATTTATTTGACTCATCATAATGAATTTCTTATTAAGTTTTAGAATCATTAAATAACACTACTTTATTTCTCCCACTGTTTTTTGCTTTATATAATGCGCTGTCAGCATTTTTAGGTAAATTCTCAATTTGATTTGTCAGTTCAGGATATGACGATATTCCAATTGAAATTGTAACTTTTATAACCTCGCTATCTGAAATATAAAAATTATTATTTTCAACATTCTGCCTTAATCTTTCTGCGATTTTAAAAGCTTTAGATTTCGAGCAATCTAATAACATTATAGAAAACTCTTCTCCACCCATTCTAGATACTACATCATAGGTTCTACATGTATCAAGAAAAATCTTTGCTAAATCCTTTAAAATAATATTTCCTGCACCATGACCATAAGTATCATTTATTCTCTTAAAAAAATCAATATCTATAATTAACATAGATAATTCTTCGTTTTTGCGTATAGCCAATCGAGAAAAACTATTAAAACTATCGTCAAATTGCCTTACATTATTTAATCCAGTTAAATAATCTTTTGTTGCTTCTTTTTTTAATCTTTGGTAAACCTCAATTGTTTCGATTATATAATCCGTATATTTAATTGAAAGATAAGAAACTATTACATATCCCAATATGAATATTATCAATGATCGGAAAATTAATATTACATTTTTTAGTGCTATAAATGAGGAAATTATTGATACCATGCTTAAAAAAAACATAGAATAAGCATATTTAATTTTTTTTGATAACTTTAATGAAGCAATAAATCCAAATCCAATTCCTATTAGTAATGCATCTATTAGCCCAATTATTGATACACTTGAGATTCCTAGAAATAAAAATCTAAAAACTCCTATCACAAGAGAAGCAATAATTGAAGGTAAAATCCCACAATAAAAGGCCATTAATAAAATTGGTATATACCGAAAATCAATAATTACATCATTCGTAATTTGTACACTACTTATCATTAATATTATACCTAGTATACCATTGCAAAATCCAAAAATAATTTTTCTATTCAATGACAAACTTTCAAAAATATTTTTATCTCTAGAAAAATGTTGAATTATACTTAAAAATGCAATTAAAATGCATGCATTTTGAAAAAAACCTAATACCATTTTTTCTTCCTCTTTCACAGTAATTAATTTAATTGAGTTCAAAATTTAATATCCATCTTTGCTATAACATAGTTATAAATTAATTAATTATATATGTTAAACTATAGTAAAAAGCCAAATTCTCAGTATGAAAATTTGGCTTCTTACACATAGTTATAAATATTAAGTTGCAATATTATAATATTTAATCTACTATATTTAACGTGTTTCTACACTCCATATCAATAACTAGAGAAACGTTAATACACTTTTTTAACTATTTATACAGATGTTCAGTTTTTAAATAATTTAACTGCCTGTTTCATTTTATTAATAATATCTACACCAAACGGGCAATTTTTCACACATAAACCGCATTCTATGCATTCACTTGCATGGTATTCTAATAAGTCATAATGATTCTTTAACGTCTCTGGAACACTTTCTTGAATTAATGCTAAATCTAAATATCTATTTATCGATGCAATATCTATTTTTTTTGAACATGGAGCACAATGACCACAATACATACAATGCCCGCTAAATGAACTTCTTGGAGCATTTGCAAGAACTTCGCTATAATCCTTTTCTTCATTACTTGCGGAACTATATGCTGCTGCTGCTAATATTTGATTGGTATCAGATACTCCAACCATTACAGAAGCAACTGCTGGCCTTGTCAGGCAGTAATGTAAGCATTGCACTGGAGTCAGTGCTTTTTCAAAAGGAGATTCTTTATCACTTAATAGCACTCCAGCAGCATATCCTTTCATAACAGTTAAAGCAACTCCTGCATTTTCACAAATTTGATATAACTTATCACGTTTTGGATCAATTCCCTCATAGGCTCTATCTTTAAAAGTATTTTCTTCAAATAGTATATTTACATCCTCACTGGCCGGTAACATATCATAAGCAGCATTAATGCTAAATAAAATCACATCAATTATCCCCGTTTCAACAGCCCTAAAAGCAATATCTGGATTATGAGTTGATATTCCTATCGACTTAAGAACTCCTTTTTCTTTTAATTGTTTTGCATATTCAATTATTTCTCCATTAAAAATACTATTAAAATCTTTCTGATCATCAACATAATGAATCATTCCTACATCCACATAGTCTAATTTCATTCTATTTAAAAAGTCTTCATATGCAGTAACAACTTCATTAATATTTCTAGTACGTCTATATTGTCCTCTATCCCACATAGAACATAAATGTCCTTCAATAACAAAACTATCTCTAGGATATTTACTTAATGCTTTTCCAACATTACTTCTAACTTTCGGATTTGAATTATATATATCAATAAAGTTAATTCCCTTATTGATTGCACAATTAATAATTGTTTCACAATCTTCATAACTTTTATTTTCAAATCCCTCTCCACCAATGCCGATATTACTTACTTTAATTCCTGTTCTTCCTAAAATTCGATATTCCATATTACTCACCTCATAACCAACATATCACTTTAAGTTAATTCAAATACAATATGTTTTATATTCCAAAAACTCTTTACACTTTTTTGTTTCTAAATAAGTGCAAAGAGAATTTATTTAATAATTTTTTATTTGTAATACATAAAATTAAACATTTATTTTTTTAATTCATTTTCCTTCGGAACTAACGCTTTGTCATATCTTTCTATTTTATAATTAAGACGATCCAATGTTTTTTTCATGTCATCTATTTTTTCTGTCAGTTGTCTACGTTGCTCACTTAATAGCTCTTTTCTAGTTTCAATAGTTTCATCGCCCTGCTGAAACAAAGTAACATACTCAATTAATATTTCTATTGGAAGCCCCGCTCCTCTCATACACTTTATAAATTCTACCCACTTGCAGTCCTCTTCTGTATAATCTCTATTTCCACTCTTATTTCTGTCTACTCCAGGTATTAATCCTATACGTTCATAATAACGAAGTGTATCTTGTGAAAGATCAAATTTTTTACTTACTTCTGCAATTGTCATATGATCTCACCTCCTTCTGACAATATAACACTTGAAGTTCAGTCCAAGTCAATATTTTCTATCTTTTGTCTATTAAATTGCATGGAATTTCGTCCATCTTCCACTTAAGTAACGGTATATAAAAATTAGTGCTTTAACAATCCAATCAATAAACATAGCCACCCATGTGCCAAACATCCCCATATTGAAATGCATACATACTATATAAGCTAATGCAATACGGCAAAAAAACATAGATAGAATTCCAACGATCATAGGAAATTTCGCATCTCCTGCTGCACGAAATGTTACAGGTAAAGTATATGCAAGTGGCCAAATTAATACCATAACTATTCCGTGACTCCAAACAGTTTGTGTAGTCAAAGCTGTCGCTGCTTCGGATAAGCCATAAACTCTTAATATACTTGGAAGCAATGCAAGTACTACTGTGCAGCTTATTATATGAGCCATATATACAATACCAATTATTTTTCTAGTGTAATATTTAGCTTGTTCATACTCACCAGCACCTATGCATCTGGATATGATTACAGTTAATCCAAGCCCAATTGCCATACCAGGAAGTACTTGAAACATAACAATAGTCCCTGAAACTGCGTTTGCAGCTATTGAAGCTGTTCCAAAAGTAGCTACTAAACTTAACACTACAATTCTTCCAAAATAAAACAAACCATTTTCTAATCCATATGGAATACCAATGCCTAATATTCTTCTGAGCATTGGCCAATTAAATTTATGCTTTAAACTTCTCTTTAAATATATTGGTTGCCTTTTATTAAAAGCTAATATTATAACAATAACCCCAGCTGCAACACGTGCTATTGTAGTTGGCACCGCAACTCCTTCAATTCCAAAGTGAAATCCATAAATTAGTACTGCATTTCCTATTGCATGTGCTACATTCATAACAAACATTATCTTCATAGGCAACTTTGCATTACCCATGGTACGGAAGATTGCCGCTCCAACATTATATAATGCAAGAAACGGAATGGATATTGTTGTAATCATCAAATATATATTTGCATCATTACGAACTTCCTCTGTTATCGTTCCAAAAAGACCATTTAAAATAAGTGGTTTTATCAGATAAATAATAAGCATTATGCTAATTGAAAATACAGCAGCAAACCATACTAATTGATTAGCTGCTTCTCTTGATTCTTTCAACTGCTTTTTTCCTAGATATTGTCCTGCAATTACAGTACCTCCAGTAGCTAGTGCTGCAAATACGCTTATTAATAACGCCATTACAAAATCAACTAAGGATACACCAGACACAGCAGATTCCCCAACTGATGATACCATAATTGAATCTGCAAGTCCCACCAAATATTCTAAAAACTGTTCTATTATAAGAGGTATGAATAATTTAAATAAATTCATATTCGTAAATAATCTTTTTTCAGTTAAAGATTTTTGTTTCAAAATTTTATTCCCCATATTTTATCCTTCTTGTGTCTTCATATTTTCATATTTCAATTTCATAGCCTAATTTCCATTAATTTTCTTATCTACGAATATAATGTTTAGACATAAAAAATCTACTTCTTTTCATCCTTCATGAATAGTTAAAGAAGAAAACCTTATGGTATTAAATCAAGTTTTTTCAACCATTTTTCAAGATCTTTGCCCGCTTTGTCAGAGCTACTGCCTCTGATCGCCAAACCTGATAAAACATTGCTATTTGGGCAAAGTTTCTTAATATCACGTTCACTGTTTCCCATTCCACTACCTTCATGGGTGCAATATGGAACAATGGTCTTTCCTGAAAAGTCATATGACTCTAAAAGCGTAAATACCGCCATAGGCATTGTTCCCCACCAATTGGGATATCCTAAATAAATTACATCATAAGAATCCATATTATCTACTTTTTGTGTAATTTCAGGTCTGGTATTTTCCCTTAGTTCTTTCTTTGCTACATTTGTTGTTTCTGTATAATCTTCTGGATAGGATTTTACTGTTTTTATCTCAAACATATCACCTCCTGTTAATTCATGTATTTTATTTGCTAATACTTTTGTATTTCCGATTTTAAGGTTTACAATCTTGCCTCTCGCATAATTATTTCCTTTTCGTGAAAAATAAGCAATAAGACTTTTTGAATTTTTCATTTTACCATT
This sequence comes from Clostridium sp. DL-VIII, assembly GCF_000230835.1. Lineage (NCBI taxonomy): Bacteria > Bacillati > Bacillota > Clostridia > Eubacteriales > Clostridiaceae > Clostridium > Clostridium sp. DL-VIII. The sequence continues at coordinate 2,671,428 of NZ_CM001240.1, read as the reverse complement.
CCTCTCTAATTTTCTATATTTTCTCTACTGATGTCACATTAGACAATACTAATCATTTTATTTATCTGAATACCAATGTCTTATTTAAATTTATTGTAATACTCATCTGTTACCGGCTCTAACCATTCTGCTGGCCCCTTCGACATATCTCCTTCAATTGCAAGATGAACAAACCAACTGTCACCTGCAGCACCATGCCAGTGTTTTACGTTTGGAAGTATTTCTACTACATCTCCTGGATGAAGTTCTCTTGCATCTTTTCCTTCTTCTTGATACCATCCTCTTCCTCCAGTAACTAAAAGAATTTGTCCCCCAGGATGCTTATGCCAGTTATTACGGCACCCTGGTTCAAAAGTTACATTCCCAATTGGACATTTTAATGGACTATCGAATGGTACTAACATATTAAGGTAACTCGTACCTATAAAATATTTTGCAAATGCCTCTGAAGCTTTCTCACCTTTTGAGAAAATTACACTATTATTTAAATTATTTGAATTATTCATTGTTCTATCTCCTTAATTTTTAAATTACAAATACTTATTAAAACTTTATAGATTAATTAATAACATTTCTTCCTAACAATAATGCACCAGTTTTGATTCAAGTGCATTAAGATCAGTCAATCAATTATTACAAGCACATCTTAAAGATTTTTTCAATATCCTGTTCATTAAGCGGTTTAAATCCTGGCAGAACACCACCTGCACAGGCTTTCCTTGCCATTACGCTAAAGTTTACAGCATCAATATCTAATTCTGTAAAAGTACTCTTTAAATCTAATGTTTTAAAGAAGAAGTCAGATAACATATCAATACTTTTCTTTGCAACTGCCATAGGTTCCATATCCTTATTAATGCCGAATACATTACATCCAAATTGATAAAATTTTGATACTGTTGTTTCATCTAATGTATATTCCATCCAACGTGGTGTAAGTATAGAAAGCCCTAAACCATGAGTGATGTCATAGATTGCAGACACTTCATGTTCCATTGGATGACAGCTCCATGCCTGCCTTTTGCCTCCGTTTATAAAACCATTGATAGCCCACGATGATGCCCACATCAAATTTGCACGAGCTTCATAATTTTCCGGTTCTTTCATTGCAATTGGAGCATATTTAATGACGGTTTTCATAAGCCCTTCTGCAACGCTATCTAACATATATAAATCTTGATTCATATTAAAATACACTTCCATAATGTGAGACATAATATCTGCTGCACCACATGCAGTCTGATATGGACTAACTGTGTAAGTATTAGTTGGATCAAGGAAAGACACTTTTGGAAGTAGCATAGGATGAATGTAACCAATCTTATCTTTTGTTTCCAAATTACTGATAACACCACCTGCATCCATTTCTGAACCAGTCGCAGCCAGTGTCAGCACTGTAACTATAGGAAGACAATTCGTAACAGGTGCTTTATTAGTAAGAATATCCCATGAATCACCATCGTAAAATGTAGCTGCACCAATAAACTTAGTAGCATCTATTGTAGAACCACCACCTACAGCTAGTAATACATCAATTTTTTCCTTCTTGCAGATTTCTGCACCTTTATTAACAGATGTAACACGTGGATTTGGTTCAATACCTGAGAATTCAAATAATTCAAGTCCTGCATTTTTAATTTCTGCTGCAATCTTGTCATATAATCCTATTTTTTTAATTGATCCTCCTCCATAAGTAAGCAACACGCGTGTGCCATACTTTTTTAACTCTTCTCCTAAATTTCCTCCAAGTTGATCTTTTCCGAAATATACCTTTACAGGTATATCGTAAATAAAGTCGTTCATTTCATAACTTCCTTTCTATTGTTGGTTTGTTAAAGTTTTATTTAAAATATATTTCAATCTTTTATACTGCCCTTAATCAATCCAATGCTCTTTTTTAATCAAGTTTATCTATATTCTCAAAATAGTAAATTCGTATATATTTTCTATTTACTTTCTGGAATCATCTCATTTAAATAACTAATTGCACTTAATGCTCTTGGATAACCAATGTAAGGCAATAAATTAGTTACAACAATTAATAAAAGTTGTTTATCATTTCCTACATGAACATTCGCCATGATATGTCCTTTTGCTTGCATCTCACATCCTCCCATGGCAATCAGCATTGAAAATGTTAGTAACTCTCTTGTTTTAACATCTAGCCCTTTTCTTGTATAATAGTCACCAAAACAGTTTCCAGATAAGTATTTCTGAATATGAATTTGACTTTCTGGAGAGTTCTCATACATCTTATCAATAACTTCTGCTCCAATTATTTCTTTTTGAATTTGTAGTCCTTCCTTCATTCTATTATCTGGATCAGTAGTTGACTGACTCTCTAATGGCAATTTAATACCTCTGCTTCTAAGTATTTCATTAGTTGCATGAATAAAATCAAAAGCTTTTGCAATGCCACAGTATGCTACAGATTGATATACTATTTCTTTTATTTCTATTGGTGTAACTCCTACATTTAAAGCTGCTCCAGCCATTACTTTATATTCACTTAATGTCTGCATAGCAATCATTGCTGCTAAAATAACCTTCATTCTTAACTTAGTATCTAATTCACCATACTGTAATACTTCATCAAATGCAAAGTTATCAAATACTTCAATTAATTCTGGATCTGTTACTTTTAAAGTTGATTTATGATTTGAAAATAACGCTTCATGGTTCTTTTCTGCTGTATCACTAATCCTCATTTTATACACTTCCATTTCTCTTCTTATTTAATTCCTTCCTTTTTCTGGATACTAATTCTATATAATTATTTTCTGATGGGAACAATGCTGTTCTTCTCAAATTTTTCTACCACGTCCTTTAAATGAGTGGTAATTGGCAAATGCTGTGGACAAGCTTTTTCACATTGTTTACAATCAATGCACTCACTAGCTTTCCCATTATTGATAGCAATATTATTGTAATACACCATTTGACTTGAAAAACTACCAGTAGTACGCATAATACTGTTGTATAAGGCAAAATATTTTGGAATTGCAATGTTCTTTGGACATCCGTGCGTACAATACTCACAGGCAGTACATTGCACAGCTGTTTTATCATTAATGATTCTAGTAACCCTTTTAATAATGGTATTTTCTTCTTCATTTAAAGGTACGAAATCTCCCATAACTGAAGCATTATCCTCTACCTGTTCCATACTATTCATTCCACTTAATACTCGAAATACTCCCTTTTGGCTGGCTGCGTAGCGAAATGCCCAGCTTGCAGTAGAAAAAGTAGGATTATAGTCTTTCATTAATTTTTCAGCTTCTTCTGGTATATTTACAAGAGTTCCACCTTTGCAAGGTTCCATAACAGTTACTGGTTTATTATATTTATTAGCAATTTCTAAGCAACGACGGGATTGAACATTTGGCTGCTCCCAGTCAACATAGTTAATTTGAAGTTGAACGAAATCCACTCCATCACCATACTTTGATAAAATCTCTTCTAGTAATTCTGGTATATCATGAAAAGACATACCAACGACTCTGATTTTACCTTCAGCTTTCTTTCGCTGAACAAAATCAAAAGCACCATATTTACAGCATTTCTCATAAACATTAGAACCCATATTGTGTAACAAATAGTAGTCAAAAAAATCAACACCACAGTTAGTTAGCTGTTCATTAAAGATGTGTTCCATATCCTCACTATCTTTGAAATCACGAAGTGGTAATTTTGTCGCTAATTGAAACGAATCTCTAGGATGGCGCTCTACTAAGGCTTTACGTATCGCTTTTTCACAATGATAACTATGATATGTGTAAGCAGTATCAAAATAAGTAAATCCCTTTTCCAAATAGGTATCAAATAACTTATTAATTAATTCATAATCAAAAGAAGTCTGATCCTCTTTATTTAATAAAGGCAGACGCATACATCCAAATCCTAATTTTTTCTCTTTCATCAATTCCATAATAAAACCTCCCTCAATACTTATATATATTTCATTAACTCATTTCAATATGAAGTGTAGCATCTGGAGTGAACTCCAAGTCAAGTCTTTTTCTACTTTTTTATCCTACTTTTTTATACTCTAGATTTATAAATCGATAAGAATCTTTGATAAGTAAAAAAGCTGTGGTTTTAAACTAGCAGTTATTAATTTTTAATGAAGGTGCACGTTTCTCTTTTTTCTGTTCTTCATGTTGTATGTGTGAGTTACTTTCTTTCTGAGTTTTTTACACATAAATAGACGCTCATTTCTGAACGCCAAACCTAAAAAGAGATATCATTTTCACAGCATTCCTTAATCTCTAACTCTATTCTATTGTATCTCCAGACTCTATATCAATAACCACAGAAACATTGATATGATTCTTTATCTATAAATGCATAAGTTAAAGGTAATGATTTTTTCAATTGCTTTGTTTTTTCTATCATTCACTGTATTGGGAATGTATTGCTCATCTATCTTCTTATCTGTTTCAGTTATTTCATATTTCCCAACCTATTTTGCAATCTTTTATTATAATTTTTTATGGTTAAAAGCAACATTTACTCTCACTTCTTTTCCCTAAAGTTTTATATTAATCTCCCTTGATCATCTAAGTTATAGCCATCTACTATTGTGCTTTTTAGCATAGCTCCAGATTGATCTGCGTAATACCAATTATCATTAGTATCTTTAAACCAACCAGTTGCCATGCTACCAGAATTATTTAAGTAATACCACTTTCCCTTGTCATAGAACCAGTTAGTTTCCATTACTCCACTTTCTTCTAAGTAATACCAACTTCCATCAGTATCCTCAAGCCATCCAGTTCTCATTGCTCCATTTGACTGAAAGTAGTACCAATTTTCATCAATAGTTTGCCATCCTCTAGCCATTGCACCTGTGCTATTTAAATAGAAATATGCTCCATCATAACTTAACCAACCGGTCTCCATTGCTCCTAAATGATCATCTGGATTTGGATTTAAGTAGTACCAGTTTCCATTTTCATATAACCAACCAATTTGTAATGTTCCATCAACATTAAAGTAATACCATAATCTTTCTATTTGAACCCATCCAATTTGTATTACACCATTAGTATAGTAATGCCATGATCCATTTTCATTTTTCCATTCACATGTTCCAGCTCCATTTTTAATATTACCTGTTTGATCTTGAATAGAACTTGATTTATCTTTATCTGATGATGAACCACCGCCGCCTCCACCTGAACTCGGTTTCGCTACTAATTTACCTATAATTAAATCGATTGGAATCGTTGTTTGCTTTCCAGTATTATTATCTATAATGGTAACAACACCTGTAATTTCTCCTGAGGTTGTAGTCGTAGCAGGAGTTTTACCAAAATCTCCATCTCCAATTATTATAGTAATATTATCACCAACTTTATCTTGAAGTTGATTTTGCAAATCATCCTTTGTTGTATCATTACTAACAGGTAAAGTTGGTAATACCTCTATTACTGTATTTTTAGCTTCATCAAGGGTTTGTTGTAATTGGGGAATGGTCAAGTTAAACAGAATTTCCTTAGTACTTCCTGTATTTTTATCTACAAGAATAACTGTTATTTGTATATTCCCTGCACTCTCTAATGTAGATACTGTTTTATTGAACTCCTTAATTGCAACAATCATATTAGCTGCACACACATCTTCTATTTGTTTTTTAATATCATCTGGTGTTGTATCATTAGTTACTACAAAATTAGGTAATGCTACTTCTATACCTTGTGCTACCTGATCAATTGTCTGTGGCAATTGACTTATGATTAAATTAACTGGAATTTTAAATATATCAATCTCATCTGATACATTTATTGCTCCAGATATCAAACCTTTACTAAATTCTGTAGCTAAAGTTTTATTAAATTTTTCTTCATTTGCTCCAAACATAACATTTATATTGCTGCTTCTTATATTAGTTTCTACAGCATTTATTACATCCTGTTCTACTGTTGCATTAGTAGGCTTAAAGTTGTTTAAAGTTTCCGTTATTAATGTCTTTGCTCCTAATAATGTTTGATCTGTCTTTTTTATGATTATATTAAATGGAAGTTCTATTGTAGCACTTCCATCTGCAATTATTACAGTTCCGTTCATATATCCTGCATTAAATTCATCTGAATCAACTTTTTTAAGTTCTCCATCTGTTTTATAATAAATATCTATATTTGAGTTTGTAACAACTTCATTGCAGGCTCTTAATATTTCATCGAAGGTTGTACTATTGCTTGCTGCATATGTGTTTAATATATTTTGCACCAATCGAGTTGAAGTTGAAAGATCTTGGCTTAGCAATTGAATTGTCTTATCAATTTCAACATATCTTGTATTTATGCCATCTGATATTTCAACTGTACCAGTTACCTTTCCTTCTTCTGTATCATTAGCCTGTAACACTGAAAAATCTTTAATATCTACGCTGATATCTTCATTACTTCGAGTATAAACTAATGACTTAATGTCATCTTCTGTTACTTCGTTAGTAGCAACGAATGTCTTCAATTTACTTGTGAAAAATGCTGCAACTGTATCAACTGATTCCTTAAGCTGTGCTATTTTCAATTTAACTGGTACTGCTTCTGTTATATTTCCATCTGTTATGTTAATAGTACCAGTTATTATTCCACTTTTTGTTTCCGTAGAATCAGTTTTACTAAAATCGTTCATAGTTACTTTTATAGATTGATTTGTAACTAGGACATTATCAAGAATATCATCTTTTGTTGTATTATTTGATATCTGAATATTTTCTAAAGCTTTTTCATAAAGGCTTTTTATTGTTGCTACTGATTGTTTTTGAACTCCAATAGTATAATTTTTTGTAATATCCTCACTATTACCGCTGTTATCTGCTAATCTTATTGTTATATTTGCATTACCTTCATTAGTTTCACTTGATTTTCTTAAATCAAAACTTTCTAAGGTGGCTGTAATGTAATTTGTATTTATAGCTTTATTTACAGCACTTAGCACTTGTTCTTCAGTAGTTGTATTATTTACACTATAGTTATTTAAAAGCTCTGTAACTACCGTTTTAGCATTGTCTAAAGTTTGTACTAAAATTGGAATAGTTTTATCTAGTGGCACAGTTCTAGTAATGGCGCTATCACTCTTGTCTTTAATTGTAATAGTTCCAGTTATTTTTCCTAGTATTGTTTCAGTAGAATTTATATTCTGAAAATCACTTATTGAAACATCAAAATAATTTGTATTAATTGCAGATTTAGCAATATTTAAAACTTCATCTTCAGCAATATAATTATTTGCTGCCAAACTATTCATTGCATTTTCAACATTCAATTGAGCTGTAGCTATTGATTCATCTAAGTAATTAATAATCTTGTTTATTGTAACAATTTGATTTGTAGTTCCATCGCTAACATTTATAGTTCCTACTAAACTTCCCTTAGATGTTTCACTAGCTTTAGTCAATGTCCATGTAGGTATTGTAACTGTTATGTTACCTGCAACTGCATTCTTACAAGATGTTAAAAAGGCTGTTTTATCTGAGGCATTGGTTGCAGTGTAATTACTTACTAAATTTGATATTAATATTGACGCTGTTGCTGATGTTGTTGGTAATTTATCTACAGTTTTACTTACCGCAAAAGTTTGCCTTACTGTTGATCCTTCATTTATATATACATTACAACTCAAACTTCCAGTATTAGTATCAGTAGCAGGAGTTAAGCTCCAATTCCCTACCGTAATATTATACGATGGGTTTGTAATAGCAACTGCCGTTTTAAAGTCATTTGCAGTACTACTATTAACAGCACTATAACTTTTAATAAAATTACTTAAAGTAGTAGAAATAGTACTTAAACTTTGAGCCAGTTTAGAGATAGGCAGAGTAAATGAAGTAGTTGATTGTTCTCCGTTAGACATTGATGTTACAGTTAAATTACCAGCAAAAACCCCATCACTTGATTCCGTAGCTGCCACTCTATTTGTTTGAGATAAACTAACAGAATACTTAGATATATCAACAGAACTTTGTACTAAAGCTTGTAGCTGTGCTAAAGTTGTTGAATTGTCTATTTTAGTATTAAGTAAAGTTTGCTGAGCATTTGAAGCAGCAGTATCAGGAGTATCAGCTGAACCTACTGGTGTTGGAACAATATAGACATATACATCATTACCATCATGTCTACTTCCTTTGTAATATAAATCAAGAGTCTGTTCTGCATTATCAACAGTAATTATTCTTCTACTGTAAGTTTTATAATATCCCTCGTAGGTGCCTGTACTTTCACTAACTGCATCAAATTCCATATAAATATTTGAACCTTCAGGAGCTGTAACTACACTTCCATAAACACCCATTCCAGTATTTATTATAGGCATTTGTGCACCATTAACATATAACCACGCACCTGTACTTGCACTCGTACCTAATTGATCTGTAGGTTTATATGAACTTATTCCATCAGAATTCATAATCCATCCTGATTCTGTCAAAAAACTTGTAGGATCAAATGATGACACTGAAGCTGTTGCCGTAGCAGTCGCTGCATTAACTGCTGCAAAAGGAATACTATTAAGAAGTGATGATAATACTAATGCGATTGCTATTGCTTTAGTTTTATTTCTTTTAAAAATTTTTCCAAGCACTATATAGCTCCTCCTTTATCATCGTAATTAACTGTGCACTTTATATCTTTACCCTTCATATCTTTCGTTATTTTTAGTTCTGAATTTGTTCCGTCAAGAATAGCTCTTCCATCTACATACCATTGATATTGAATTAAACTTTGTTCTAACTCTACTTGTTTTCCTTCTACGTTATATCCAGTTACTTGAACGTAAGCTTTATCGCCAATATACAATAATTGCTTATCTTGCTCTAGACCATTCATTTTAACTTTTAAACTAGAAACAACTACATTTTCTACCTTTAATTTATCTATAGGTTTATAAATCTTTAATTCTTGTGCTTCTCCATTGAATGTAAAGGTCAATATTCCTGTAACAGCTCCAAATGTATCTATTGTTGCAGGTATAACATTGAAATCTTTGATTGATATTGCTATGTTTCTATCTATGTTACCTTTCATTAAGTCAATTACATCTTCTTCTGTAGTAACATTAGTTACTTTAAATACTCTTAAAGCTTCATTCGCCTTATTATATTCATTATTTAAATCAATACTTACTGGCTTCTCAATTGCAGAATCATCTGTTTCAGAGTCAGGCCTTTCCAGAACTACGACACTTGAAGTTGTTGCTGTAAATTTTCCTATGTCAGCTACATCATCTGCTACTAAGCTTTCTTTATTTTCAACTTGCACTGTTTTTTCTAAATTGATATCTTGGCTTTCAGTATCTGCTAAGGCAACGATACCTGGGCACAATCCAATAGTTGATACAACCAATAAAGCTATAAACTTTTCTAAAATTCTAATTTTTCTCATTTTTATTCCCCCCTTTACTTATAAAACGAAAATGGTATAAAAAATAAACTAATGCTGGTTTTGCATTAGTTTATTAATTACCTAATTGTCTACACTAATATCCCTAACTTTATTCTTGTGTTTTTTGTTTTTCTTGTGACTTCTGACTTTGATTAGTAAAAGAAGCTTGCTTCTTTAAAACAATATCTTGAGCTTTAAGATACCAGTCCACATTCGCTCCTTGAAAAGTAGCATTTGCAACAGTATCTGCTACAGGATCTATAATCTCAACTTCTGCGTTGTAATCAAACTCTTTTAAAGGCATAGTAGCTGGAATACTAACTTGAATCATTTTTCCTTGCTCTCTTGATTTTAAATCATAAGTACGTTCTTTGATTTCATTGGATGGTGTACCATCTTCATTCTGTATATATACCTCACGTCTTAAAGCAGAAAATTTTAAATTTCCAAATGTAGCTTCTTTATTAATAACAATTCCATTCGCTAATCTCATATTAATTTCTCTCCCTTTCCTTATGCTTCTATCATGTCATCTGCATGAAGAATATAATTTGTAAATCCACGATCTCCAATTCTATAACCTTCTGCGGTAATTCGTGGATTAATGAGCTTTACCTTTTTTTCAACTTCAAAATGTTTCTCTCCTGCTTCAACTGGAAGAATAACAACAATATCATCTGCTCTCTGAATATCTGAGTATAAATTGTAGCTACGTGATAAAATTGTATTATGTCCATTTACCCTTCTTTGCTCAACATTACCTTCACCAGCATACTCTAAATTTCCGAATGTTTTTTCCATGTTTGGGATTACATATTTTAATTCCATATTTTTTTACCTCTTTTCTTTTTTTAATATTTAAATATAAATTTCTCTTTAATATTTTTTATTCTGCTCCATGAAAGATAGCTAACTGCCTGTGTTTTATCAAGAGCAAACTTTGTGCTTCATATCCCTAACGAAGCATATTCCATTTAGTCAAATTTTAATTAAGCAGAATAAAGAAAATTTCTACCACTCTTTAATGGCGGTGCGCGTTTTCCATTTTTCCGTCCTTTTAGTTGTATATGAATCACTTCCTTTCCATTTTTGATAAAAAAATAGACGCTTATTTCTAAACGCCTAAATTTAAAAAATAGATACCATTTTTCACACTATTCCTTTAAGTTACTTCTGATCATATAATTACCACTTCCTATGAGTTTCAAAATATAACTACTTTAAAGTTTTATCCATAATATCCCATATTTCTGTTTGTTTAACTTTGTGCTTCACAAAACAAAAGAGACTATGAAATGTAAGCTAGTAGCTTTTTCATAGTCTTTTTCTATTTTATAGACTCAAAATATCTCTAATTATTTAAATACCTAAAGCCTCATTCTTAGATGTTGAGAAATTAGCTACAAAGAGCATCCCTACTCCGAAACAGCCTCCTCAAATGATAATATATTATTATCAGAATTACCTTTATACCTCTTCGCTATATTTATCACTTTTCTTAGCTCCTTTTGCTTATTCATTTTCATTTTATTTAATGTATTTAGATAGTTTTGATAAAATAATCCTGTTCTATTATGAGATATAAACTGAATAACTTCTCTCTTATTAGTATATTGGAAATCATATCCATACGAATTTAAAAATGCAATTAAAGTCAGTTGAAATAACTGTAAAACATCCCACCTGTACCTATTTTCATATGGGTTTATGCCATCAAGAAACAAGCATAATCCATTGAGATTGATAGATAAATCTATTAAATTTTCTTCATAATATGTAAAGTCACATATTTTATCATCAATTATCAATGATTCTACCATTTTTTCAAAGTTGTTTCTAAAAAAATGGTCTCTAGCATAATTTTTATCATATTTATATCCATCAAATAACGAATGATCACAAAAAACTAACTGTAGTAATTTTAAATATTTTACAAAATATAAATCTTCTTTTGTAGCTAATGTTACATCAAGATATATCATGTCCTTTTCAATTTTCTTAATCCATGCAAAAAAAGCTGATATTCTGTATACTGTAGAAACAAAATAAGCATTTTTAGAATTTGTATATTCTCCTTTAACATCCATCCATCCTTCATTGACATTTTCATTAAAATGCTTTAGTCTATGACATAATGATTCAGATAAATTTAAAAATTGCATCTTATTTCCAGATAATTGTTCTTTTATTTTCTTTTGTTGGTCATATCTATATTCTATTTGTAACTTAAAACCATGAAAATTCTTATCAGTAAAATGTTTAATTGCTGAAGAAATAATTAGAGTAATTATTGATGTAATAGCAGCTATAATTGCAGCAATTATAGCTGACTTTGCCTTTATTAATTCATAGTCCATAAATTTTCCTCCTAATTAATAAATAAAAAATTTGCTTCACTTAATCATAATATTCTCAACATTATTAGAATAGCTATTTATTTTTCTCCATTACCACTATATAAATAATATGAAGCTAAAACATGGTGAAAACTCCATATTTTAGCCCTTGATTGATTGTTTAATTGTCTATATAAATCCTTCTTATGTAAATCACTAATCTTTAATACTTTCTTTAAATTTAAATAAATTTTCTATTATTTTAAATAAGAACACCATTAAAGCCATACAAAATACAATGAAATTCCATTCTAGTTGTTTCACATTGTAAATACTTTCATTTATTGATAGTACATAGGATAAACAATAATCCCAAAAATTATTTTAAAACACACTGAAAATATTATGTTTAATTTCTTTGCTCTTTTAATATAAAATAATGTAGATAAAATTATAGTAATGTTAATTATCAAAAATAATTCTTAATTTTAATATTCTACAAAATCCCAAATATCCCTTTTCATTCCTCACAAATATACTAAAATGCATTTGTATTCCTTCATAAATATATAATAATACAAGTCATTTAATTCAAAAATTATAAACGAAAAAAGACAATGAAGTGTTTAATCTAATAATTTTATCCATCGTCTTTTCCTACTTTGTATTAAATTAATATTTATATCTCTACTTAAATATCGTATCGAATCATACGTTATTTAAAATATACGCTCATCTATGAATGCCTACTTCTAAAAAGGGGATACCTTTTTTCACAGTATCCTTTAGTTTCTAATATTGAAAATAAATTAAACCTTAGATTAAAAATATCATATCTTTACATATTGGAACATGAGAGGTCTTTACACGTATGCGTACTTGATAACTCTCTACTATTCTTAATTTTGTATTGTATACATTTTAAACCAAATATCCTTTATTTTTAAACGCTTTTTTTAATCTTTTACACTTATCCCAATCCCCAATTAGTGGCATTCGAGGCAATAATGAGTCTACTTTTCTCCATTCATCACAATTTATCTTATCAGTAGCTAGCAGATTATTTACTATATTGAAGCAAAAACTAACTATATCATTAGGAAATATTAAACCGGCTTTTAATATTATTGGTAGATATAATAATGCTATCTCGTTTTTCTTTTCTATCCATTCACTAAAACTATTGTTTCTAAAAATGACAATCCAAATTTGTGGATTTATTGAATTTAAATCTATGTTATAGACATTAATTTTATTTAATATTATAAATACAAAATCTCTGTTATTAATTTCCGCTACTGCCTCTAAACATTGTCTGACATTGTATACTAAATAATTTATCCACTTATACAATAAATCACAGCTAAATGAATTCAATTTACACCAATTCCATACTTCTTCTACAAGTTTATCTCCCGCAATCTCATATACTTTCTCTGCAATCTCATTACTGCAATTTAGTATTAATTCATTAACAAAATTTTCAAAATCAAATTCAATAGAATCAATATCTAATTGTGAAATTAGTCGTATCTGATATTCTATTGATTGTTTCCAGATATCCCTGCAGCAAATTAAATTGTTATTTGCCTTAATAAGAATTAATGAGACATCAAATTCCATATTACTTACTTTAGCAAAATCTTCAATTTTAATCTTGACCAATAGCTCATTGACTAATGAGGAGCCAAAATCGTTCAAATTATCATTGCAATATTTCTTAAAATAAGTATATATACTGTCCCTATATTCATCATATAATATATCTCTTAAATAACTTATTATCCTATTTGAATTCTCTATAAAAAATTCATTGTCATCAACTAATTCTAAGCACAATTCACTTATGTTTCTATTATTGAACCACTGCATATTATAATTATTACAAATAATTTCAATGGTCTTATAACTTAATTCTTCATATTCATCCTTAAAAACTATTTTAACAGCATTCATGTAGCCCAAAAAACTTTTACTAATATTGCTATTATTAAATGCATAAAACATTTTTGCAAATTTATTAAAATATTTTCTTGTTTCGAATAATTTGCCATGCTGCTTTTTATAATTTTCAAACTTATCCATATTGTGATTTATAAAATCAATTGTAATCAAATTGACCCATTTAGGTAACTGTTCAACATGTTCTATACTTTTATAAAAAACATTCTTTTCACTTATTTCTCTTATAACTCTATTCCCCAAATTTTCGGGTACTATCTGATAACTAAAATCTTGCCTATTTAACTTTCTACTATTAAATGACTTTGTACAAAATGAGAATTGCCTTAAAAATACTTTATTTTGTTGAATTAATATATCAATTATAATCCTTGCATAGTCATCTGATTTGTCATTCTCTATAATTACACTATTATCGTTTGATAACATTGTATATACAATATACTCATACTGCTTTTTATCAAATATAAATTTTTCATTTTCATTTGCCTCTAAAAGAATTTCATTTTTATAATAATCATACTTTGAATTTGATGGATACTTAAATAATTTCAAAATATTATTTGTAGACTTAATATATTTTAGCTCATCTATATTTATTAACAAGGAATGAGTCCAAACACATCCAGGACGTTTCATTTCTTTTGCTATCCAAGTCTTTGCAAATACATATATATTTTCATTTTCTAAAGGATAACCAGTTATATAACTTTCCCATTCTATATTTGATGACATTCCTGAAACATCACTGAGGATATTTATTATATTTTCATCGTTTAATGATAAATCTATTGATGAAGCTATCTTACAATGCCCATTTTGGTAACCATTAAGCATCTGATCTATCTTTATCTGCCTATTCATTTATTTCATTTCCCCTTGATTTACAGCAAATAATCTCGTAATATCTTTACTTTTATTTCCATCATTATCTACAACTATTATCCTATCGCCTATATTCATTGATTTATTTGCTAATTCTAGCCTTTGTTCAAAATTTTTCAAGCTTCCACCTTGTGCACTTACTCCCCAACATTTTATGTTAATTTTATCGTTATTAGCTATAACATATTGATTTAATAATGGAAGGTTTTTCTCTATATATTCCATAGGTTTTTTCACACTCTTATTTGTTAATAAATCCCATGCTGATATAACAAAATCTAAATTAATGCTTATATCTTTTTTTATGTATAATAAAAATTGTATCAATTCTACTAATTCAGTTTCTGTAGGAATTTTATCACTTTTATTCATATACACGTTTTCTTCATTTTCTTCTCGCACATGTTCAGGTGCCTCAATAATAAAATGTGGTTCTTCGATCTCCTGTGGATTAATAAACAAAAAAAATCTATTTGCAGATTTTATTTCATTTACTTCTTCTATATTAATAAATCTATCCTTAAGCATTTTTTTAAATTTCTCGCCAGATGAATCTGGAAATTTTATTTTATAAACGTTATGATTATTATCTTCTAATTCTAATTCAGTTTCTAAATTTTTATTAGATAAATTTGTCCTATCTAACTCTGTGTACTCTGCCCAAGTATCACTTAATTTTCCTATATAAGTTGCATCACCTAATACATGTTTAATTCTTAATTCACACTTCCCTCCTTCTTCATTCATTAACAAATAATATAACGCTCCTAAAAAAGTTGATTTTCCTGCAGCTGGCAAACCAAGTATGTAATAAGAACACTCCTCCATTATTCACACTCCTCATTTTTTACACCAAATCTGTTAAACTCATTTACTAATTTTTTATCACTACTCGAATAAATATCAATAGCTTGTATTTTTAATGAATCATTATGTGTTATCCATTTATTAATTAATTTTAGTATAGAATTATCTTTATCTGATTTTTTTATATCATTTACTGATGATACTTTTTGGAAATATACATTTATTCCCTGAATCCTCTCAAATTTTTTATTTATTTTTTCATCAATTGTTTTTATAAAATCTTCTAATGACGTATCCTTTTTCATGGCCTTTTCAACAATATCATATTTTGTTAAAAGTATACATATTAAAGTATTATGTTTTACTAATTTAGCATCTAATGTTGTTTGTATAAATTGCATCACTTGACTAAGTGCAGCATTTCTTTTAAACACATCAATTAAGCGTTCACCATCTAACACAAAACATATTGATTTTGCCAATTGTAAATTTCTAAATTTGCTGCCCATTAATGCTGGATTATTACAGCAATTTTCAAATTCTTCACCTGAAATATCTGTTAACAATAAATTATGAATATTATTTGTTGCAATATTTTTAATTCCTAAATGTAGGTATTTATTAACAACATTAGTAGATGTTCGTTCCATATCAGGTTCACTTTTACCACTTGCTATTCTCATATTAATTGCACGTTCTTCAAAACCTTTTAAACTAAATGAACCAGCAAATATTAAATCGCTAAAGGTATTACACAAAAAAATTTGATAAGCCATAACCTCTATAGTAGTTTTTCCACTTCCAACTGGACCAACTAAAAAAATTAATTCTACATTTTTTCTTGAACTTAATGAATATAACTGCTCCTCGTTTAATGCATTTCCTTCAGGCAAATAAAAAACATCTTTATTTTCTTGCATATTATCATAATCTGCATCGTTAGTATTCTCTATAGAATTTTTATTAATATCTTCATCCTTTAATATTTCTTCTATATTTTGATTATTTACCTCCATTCATTCTATTCCTCTCTCTCACTATATGCTTTGCTAAGTAAACATTCTAAATAAATTGAATAGGCAATATCTTTATTTGTAATTTCTTCTTTCTTAATTATTGCTGGACATATATTTTCTAATTCATTACTACTATTATCCAACTCATCAATTTCAGTAATCTTATTAAAATATTTTAATATTGGCGTAAAATCTGATATAGCCTCTATATAATATTTTTCAATAAACTTTTCTAACCAATCTCTTTCTATTTTTTCAGCATACTTATATACGTATAATTGCTTATCTTTAAAATTTGAAAGGATTTTATTTATAACTGCTTTTGCTGCAAATGGTCCTGGTAATACATTTACTTTGTCTGCCATTTCCTTTCCTATTAATATAGGAATAAAATTGTCATCAATTTCTTTAAAAGGTTTATTTAAATCACAACTCCATTCACCTATCACCCACCATAGTACTTCTGAATCCTCAGATTTTAAGCTATTAATCTTTTGCATCTTTTCAAAATTACTAAATATACTAATAATATTTTGTTTTAACGATTCAAGCTGTTTAGCAACTTCTTCATTAAGATTTGATGTGACTAAACTAGGATTTTCTTTAATCATTACTTGTAATGATTTCCCAAAATTTCTTTTAGCATAGTCATTATCTTCATTCTCTCTTAGTTGCTTTAATGACTCATAAAAACCATTTTCTATATTATTAAAAACTCCTTCAATTGGAGGATCATAATAGTTTTTCAAACATATGCAGCTCAACTCTATTATTGTATTGTATTTATCATTATCTTTTAGTATTTCATTTAACATAATTCCTGCTAAAAGTTGTATTTCTTTATCCTGCTCATAACTAAAGGCGCTATCATCTTTAATAAATATTTCTGCAAAACTATCTTTAAATTTATCCTGCTTATTGTTTTGCACTTTCATAAATAACTTTATAATATTCTTAATAAAATTCCAATCAACTCCTTCTTCTATATATGTTTTAATACTTTTTTTTCTTTTATCTAATATATCAGCTGTGCAAGCTATATTCGCTTGTCCATACCATGTTCCCATATTTTTTTCCATTAACCTTCCCTCCCACATATTTCTAATAAAATTCATTCAATATATTTAAAAATTGACCCTCTAGATTGTTTTTTTTAATCATTTGTAAAATATAATCAACATCATCTAATTTATTTTTGTCCATTTCATTACCAGACAAACATCTCTTTAATGTAGCTTCTTTATTAATATTGTTTAGGCTTAAATATTTATAAACTATTTCCTTATCAGTAATATTAGTTTTTCTGATTTCTTTCTCCGTTTCTATATTCTCATATTCACTATAATCATTATCTTTAGTATTCAAAAGACTAATATCTTCTTTGCTTTTTAAATTGATTCCCGAATTATTATTTTCATCTAAATTCAAATCTAATGTTACTAATTTATATATATTACTTTCACACACTTTTTCATCGTATGTAAATTCTCTTACATCATTCAAAATTCTAGGATATATTTTTATTATTAACTTATCTTCTTCAACTTTAATTGAAATCCAATTATAGCACGGGATCCAATTATCATCCCTTTCTGGGTGTATTGCACCAGAGCTAATTTTAAGACTTTTTTCATCTGCTTCTATCTTTTGTAAGTGCTTATGCCCATAAAGCTGTATCTTCACTCTTTCATGCATAAGTCTTTCCAAAGTATCATTGTCTTTCCAACATTCAGGTGGATGATGACATAGTAACATATAAATGTTTCCATCTTTATTTTTGGGTATTTGTGTTTGAGTAATTACCATTTTTCTTTCTTTGGTGTTATCTTTATGATCATCTGCATTAGAAATAATAGCAGAGTTAATTCCATGTATTATCAAATTATATTTAGAATTTAATTTAATTTCACTTTGCCAGCATAATTGCATCTTATCAAAGGAAGAAGATAGTTTATTAGAAAATTTATTATATTCTTTAATAGGATATAACAATGGATTTTGTATATACTTATCATTATTAAATTTTCTTAATGCCCAGTCTACATCATCATTTTTTTGTTCCTCAATAAATTTTTGAGCATTATAAACACTAATCGATTTGTTGGGAATATTTTGATCTATATCATGATTTCCAGGCACACAATATATATCCTTTTCATATAAATCAAAAATATTTAATATATTCTTTAAAAAATTATCAGCAATATCATATTCTTCTTCTTGTCCACTATAAGCTATATCTCCACAAACTAATATACCTTTAACATTCTTTAATTCCTTTTTAGCATTTTTTTCTATATCACGTATCATTTCATTTCTTAAATCATCATTATCATCAAAGTCATCGCCACTATATCTATTAAAATGAATATCCGAAACATGAATAAATGAAATTTCATTACACATCGCTCTACCTCCGACTATATATATAATTATACTAAATTTACTTATTTTTTCAATTTAAATTATCTTTTTTTACAAATTTGGAAAAATAAATTTACAATTTTTACTATTAATAAATATCTTTGAAATAATTATGCCATCTAACATAATTAAAAATATCGAGTAAATATTTTTCCAGTGCAATTACCTGCAATTATTAATAAAGGTCCATCTATTGTTCTTATAGTCTTTTTTGATTTATTATTTTCTAGAACAAAAATAGAGGCAAACCTCGTATTTTAGTTTTTCCCTCTTAATTTAGTTATGCTACATAATTATTATGTCCATGCTTCACTCGCATGCTCCTCCAACTATAAGATGTGAATTTTTATGGCATTAAGTATGGGGAAAAAGTAAAGGTTCTATTAAGACGTAAAAAATTAACCATATCAGATTTAGCTGATATGATTGATACTTATCTTCAAAATTTAACTAATAAATTAAACCGAGATAATTCTTCAGAACAGGAACTAATTGAAATTGCTACTGCTCTTGAATGTAAATTTGAAGGATTCTTTATTTTTGATGATAGAAATAAAATATAATATTCTTTATACTTTATAAAACACAAAAAGACTATGAATTTTTAAGTCTAATGACTCTTTTCATAGCCTTTTTCTATTTTATAAATGTATAATCTTAATTCTTTACTATATTGATAATAAAAATATTTATATGGAAACTTTATATCAATTCCAAATTCAGTTACGTAATTTTCGCCCACTACTTGTACATATTGATCTTAAAATGCAATTGTCATATTGAATATAATGGATTTCAATATCTATTAGCAGCTTAATTGCCAAATTCAGAGAAATGGTAAAATATTAATATTAGAGAACTTATTATTGGCATCAAATAAAAACTCTTTTATATTTAGATTGTTTTACCTAATATTATCACTTCTTTTTCTAATTATGAATCCTCGTCCATTTGTAACAATAATTCCTTGATTAATTTGTCCAACATAAAGCATTTCCGGTATATTACTATTTTTATTATCTAACAAAATCTCCATTTTTTCTTTGACTTTTATTTTGTCAATTGAATAATAGTAATCTGATATCAATTTAATCTCATTTTCTTTTATATTATTTTTTTCTAAAAATTTAATGTATCTTTCTGATTTAATAAAAAAATGAAATTTCAAATTTGCCTTACCTTTAAATTTCATTAATTTCCCTAAGGTTTTGTTATCCACTTCATCTAAGAATATGATATTTTTTGTATTTAAATTAAAGCTGTAAATACCATTCTCATTAATTTTTGTGTAGCTATCTATATAATCAATTAACTTATATATTTCTTTCTGAAATGGTATCCTTGAATTTAAGTATATTCTACGTGAAATAAATCCAAGTTCTAGAGCTTCTTTATCTTCCTTCCCATAAAAGATTTCATAACTTTCAGGTGTATTACAGCATATTAAATTTACTAAATGATTCGCTAGCAGCTCTAGCTTATTATTCTCATATAAGATTATATTATCTCTCAAATCTAATTTATTTGACTCAGTTATTGCAAAATTTTTATAATTATGTTTTATTATATTCTCTATCTTTTCAAGTTCTTTTTCTAATTCTGAAATTATGTTTAATAATGTAACCTCAAAAACTTTGCCTTCTATACTAAATAAATATTCATCTGAATAATGAACTTTTTCTTCAATATCATCAATACAAATTTTCTCTACAAAAACATACTCTCTGCATAAGAATGCCAATTCAATATCTTGTTCTTCCATTCTTTTAATTATCATTTCAACTTCATGAAAGAGAAATCTATCTTCTTTACTTTGCTTATTAAATAATTTTTTAAAAGAATTAACTTTATTTTTCATAAAATATGCGTTAATATCATAGCTATTATCATATAAATCCTTAATTAAATTTATGCGTTTATTTATGTAACTAATAATTTTATCAATTAAGAAATTTATATTTTCTTTTACTTCCGCATTGCATTTTAAAGCAAATTTATAAATGTATTCCAATTGAATAGATTCTTTAATATCAAAGATTTCATCATATATTTTTAAGTCTTTCATTAAAAGTATAATTTCATCACCATCCATTAAATGTATCTTTATTGAATGTTTTTTTCTTTATTTTCTTTCCAATTAGACCATGTCTTTTTTTCTTTTATATCTAGCCTTTTAGGTATCACCAGATACCATTCATTTAACTTATAATATTTATTATTTACTGCTCTTTCAAGTGACTTATTAATATTTTCATAGTGCAATTTATTCATATAAAATTTACATTGATACACATCTATTGGTCCATTAAAATCTCCTACATATACATCAATACCTTCGTCCCCAGGATTTTCTTTAATTCTACTTACATCAATATAAGGATATTTGTGTTTTAGCATATTATAACAGGCACCTTCAAACTTATCAGATGCACCGTCTTCTCCATATCTTTCTATGAAGTACCTAAAATCTCTTTCTGTTGCCATAAAAAAACCTCCTATTTATAAATTTGTCTAAAGCATGCTTATTTCTGTTAACTACTTTATTAGGATAATATGCTATTTTAAAATATATCTTGTTAACACCTATATAATATTTTTCTATAATAGCTTGCCTGAATATTAAATTAAGAAACTTTTATTACTACTATTCTTCATAATAATTAAACTTTTTGAGTTTTTATTATAGACACTATATATATTTTTTTAACTTCCTATTATTAGCCTAATCAGCATATTAATTTCTTATTATATAAATAATACTAAGCCACTAACGTAGTGGTTATTTAATTTTGATTCAGCAATAACCTCTTTAAATATTAATACAACAACATTTGGGCATAAAAATTTTTTATAGAAAGAAATTTAGTAATCCCAAGTGTTTTATAAGTTACTTGCTGAATTGAAATTTAATATATATTTTATTTTACATACATTTGTTACATTAATCCTAAAACCGTGCTTTTTTAGATTAGCTGAACTTAGCAGTTTTTCCGGTTATCTCCTTAATAATTTCCTCTAGATACTCAATATCATTTGAATGCAAAAGATTTCTATCCATTTCAGTACTAACATAGTTTATAAAATTATGAACATCTTCCATATCATCTTTTTCAAGATCATTCAAAAGATATTTATTTACAGCAAATACATCATAATAAACTTTAATTGCATTATGTATTTTTTTTCTATCATCTTTATAAACAAGTATATAATTAGTTAAAATTAGAGCTTTAGTTACTAACATATGTACTAATGTATATTCGATATTATGTGCATTATGTTCAGATGCAAGACTATATGCTCGATTTATGTTTAAATAAGCTCTTTCTAAGAAATCAACTTTTATTTCTTGCCTTTTTTCTCTCCTAGCTACTCTTAGCTTACATTTTGCTTCTTGGTGTAAAAACTGATAATTATCACTAAGTAATGGATGTAGCTCTTCATAAATTCTATTTGGCAAAACAAGAGATCCTTTATATTTTCTATTGGAAAACATAAGTTGCACTGTATCCAAGAAATAGTATTGCTTTGTTATTCGATAAAATTCATTTGAGATGCCAGCTTCTGTTTTATATAGATTTTTATAATCATTTATAATATCATAGTATGCACTCGCTATAGACGAATGATTTTTAGTGTCCTCTGCCAATTTTGATAAACAACGAAATACCCAATATGCAGAATTTACAACAAATTTAAATCCTGAATGAGTTGATATTGATTGTTCAATATCAGATAAATAGTCCCTTTGTATAGTAATATTAGCTTTTTCGCATAATTCATAAAGTACTTTATCAATTCCAAGATCTATTGCGGTTTGAGAAGACACTACCATTTGTGTTGCCAAAACAATCATAGCCTTTATTTCTGTCACATTATCATAATTAAGAAAATTAATTCCTGGTAGAAGTGATTTTTGATTTTTCAAAGAACTATTTTCGATAATAACAATATAATCAAGTATAGAATTTTGCTCTTTATAATCATTTAAACTAAGATATGCTATTTTTTCATTAAATTCTTTGATTTCTTTATCTACAAATCGATTTTCAACTGGATAAAATCCTATATAAGATGCCAACATAAGCTTATTTTGAGAATAATAGCGATAAAAATCTCCATCAGATTTATTAACCGAAACAATAATTTTACTTTTTCTATTTTTAATTTCTCCCAACTTAGCAAATATTATATCTCGCATCTGAAGTGATGTAATAGTACCTTCATCAAACAAAAAAATAGAATTTTCACATTGAATAATTTTCAAAAGAAGATGGTCTTCAATTCTTAATTCTGAAGGAAAATAATATATTTTCTTAGTATACAATCTTTGTGCAATATTTAACAAACAAAATGTCTTTCCACTTATTCTATTACCATATAGAATAAATAAATTTACATCTTTCTTTTCCCTCAAATCTTCAAATAGAGATTCTGTAATATTTCTATTAATAAAAAATGATGGTAGAGTAATTGACTTTGTTTTTATGTCAATTTTAATTTTTTCTTTATTAAACAAGTATGAAATATTATCTTTATCACGATCATCTAACTTATTAAATTGCAAATTCATAAATTCATTTAGTTCATCATCTCTACTAATTCTATTTTGTTCCAAATGTATCTTGTTAATAGAATAATATAAATCATTAATTTCATCTAAATTGTTTACACGAATAATGTGAGTAATTCCATATTGTTGTAACTTTATTTTATCTTGTATCGGGAATTTTTTGTCTGATGTTAAATTACTATCATAGTACAAATATAATACTTTATGTTCTTCATCTAACTTAACTTTTTCAGAAAAACCAATTTCAGCAGTAAAAAGTAAATCAAGCTCATTAGCTAGACCACATCCAATAAATAAAACACTTTTTGAATAAAAATCATTTTGTAAATTTTTTAGCATGTCCTTATTATGAGGATCACTTAATGCTTGAATGTACTGACGTTTACTAAGTATGCAGTATTTTGATTCTCCTGTATTTATATAACGGTGTATATCTCCATGAATTTTAAATAAACATTGTTTGTTTTTTATAACATTGGGATTATGACTATCATATGGGAAAATTCTAACTATTCTTAAACAGTTTTCTATAGCATCATCATAATTCAATGTATAAATATACTGCCATCCTGAATTTAAAAGTTTTCTTTGTGGTTGTTCTAAGTCATATACCTCTTTAAAATTATTTTCCATATATGATATGAAATTATTTTTCATTGTTTTGTGTTCTTTACCATCTAAATGATTCCATAATTCATCTGAAATATCAGATAATGCCATTTGTTTTAACTGATTTACATCCTCATAATCCAAATTATCTTCTTTTGCTATTAATTCTATCATATAATCTTTTAGAACATTAGCATTAGGAACTTTTCCACATTTAGTTTTACTTCCAGCAGTAAAACCAGCACCAATTATCGGGACCAAATGCTTAGAATTCATAAGTGTTTTAATAATATCTATTATTTCTTCTTTATCATTATGGTTGCTATAATCAAGAATTTTCATATTCTTCATACCATCCTTTTACTTAAAATTTATTTAACTTCAAAAATACCGAAAATATTCTACTATAATGTAACATCAAACTTTATTTTTTATACTAATACTTTTCAATAAACTTTAGCTTTTTCTTTTCACTTTTTAATAATTATTAAAATTATATAAATATTCATTAATATAATTAAAATTAATTTTCTCAGTTCCCATTACAGACATAACTTGCTTTATAAAAAATTAACGATCATAAATTAATTATTATTTATTCACTAATTTTAATATTCTACAAACTTCCAACTATCCCTCTTCATTCCCTATAAATATACTAAAATGCATTTATGTTCCTTCATAAATATATAAAATAATAATTAATATAAATCTTTTCTACAAAATTTATAAACGCAAAAAGACCATGAAATATTTATTTCTAATAATTTTCTTCATCGTCTTTTTCTACTTCATATTAAATTAATATCCAAATCTCTAATTAATATCATATTGAATCATAGCTTTAATGTTCTTTAAATCTAAACAATAATAACTAAATAAACTAAATCTGCCCATGTAATTATAATTGCGCAAAACACTATAAACATCTAATAATTCAATTCTAATGTCATATTTTTAATATTTATATTGGCATTAAGTATTTTTAATATATCTAAACCTACAAGTAAATCAATATTTATTCCGTAGTCCATATCGCCTATTGATAATGAAAAATCTTTAAGAACAATATCATTTAATTTTAACATTTCAAAATTCTTAACAAGAATTCTTTCGTAACCACCTATTCCTTGGGCATTTTTTATCTTTTCATTTCCATTTAATAAAATATAGTCAGCATTGATTAATGTAGTAGCAGAACCTGTATCTATTAAAACATTTTCTAAATGTAAATTTTGGCTATTAATTCTTAAATCTAGTGAACAAAACAATAAATAGTTTTGGTATCTTAATTTAATCATCTAATTAATCCAATCCTCTCATTTTCATAGACTAACAATTCTTCTTTTGTATTACCAAAACTTAATTCACGCGTTTTATCTTTTCTATGGAGCATACGATAACACTTAAAAGCATCATTAATGTCATCAAAAACTTCTATTATTGCTACGTCTTCAATTATTAATTTATTATCTTCTTCATGTTGTTTTAAACTATCAAATACAATCCATTTATTTGGATATGTTTTTCTTACTTCATTCCATAGCATAACCGAACATCTCCTTCTTTCTGCATTCTACCTTAATTATAGCACATATATTAAAACTCTCTCATACCAATTTTGTATGTTGTCCTTTAATCTTAACCAATCTTTGGTTTAGTTAGGATGTGTGTCTGCACTCCTAAACACAAACGAACTTGAATGTTTTGAAAAGCTCAATTTTTTTGTAATTTTTCTCTAAACGCTACTTTATTTCATATATTATTTACAACCATGAATTTTTGTAATTTAACAAATTCTGTTACTATAATAAACATCTCGTTCTAACATTATTATTCAGATTTAATATATATTAGCTATGGTATTATTTAAATTTGAACCTTTAATTTTTCTTTATATTTTTCATAATCCTCACTAAGGACATATTCAATAATCCAAACTTTTGGAATCATGTATGTCAATGAAACAAAATAATGCCTTACTCTATTTTCTCTCATCAGTCTTCTTGCTGCTTGTTCAGATATTCCACCAAGCATTTCTCTAAATGTTTTTATATTAACAACGTCTGGATAATCTTCAAAAAGTTTTTCATAATATTTTTCATCTCTAATCATAACTTACATCCTTTTATAAATTATTTGTCAATGGTAGGATGTTAGTTGATTTTTTATTAGTTCTCTCCTAGTTCTCTCCAAAATTCAAATTTGATAACTTTTTTCGAATTTTTCCTTTCACCACTGATTCTCTCAATCCAGTTTCAAAATTCCTCTTAATCCCTGTAATAGTACCGCTTTAAGTCAGCTCTATTTTCTCTTATTTTCCTTCACAATACTTTAGCTTCTAGATATCTCAAGGGACTCAAAATCCTCTGGTAGTGATATCGTGCCGGTTCGAATCCGGCCAGCGGCACCATTAATTTTGGTGAATCGTCATATTACTTGGCTCAGACGCCTTGTAGTATGGCTTTTTTTATGTGTTTCCCACTTCTTTTCCCACTTCTGCAACAATTCCTGTACTTACCATCAATTAATCTTTTAAACCTAGTAATGGTGCCACTTATAGCCTCTTGTAATATTCTAGCTATAAATCCATCTTATCTTAATATTTTCCTTTTGGGCATTAAATAATATTAGCTATAATTGTAATTACAGCTAACATTAATTGTTAAAATATATTATATGATAACTTTATTAATAAATTTCTTCTGACATAAAATTAAATATTTTTTAATTACTATTTGCATAAAGTTTATTATTATTTCTGATAGAAATAATAAATGAAGAAAACTATTAAGTTAAAAAACATTTTTCAAATCTTTTAGGTTGTTGATTTTATTTTAATGTTCTAGATAAACCATAAGCCGAGTTCTGTATTGGAACCAGCTTGTACCAAATCATACTTTATAGTATTTTATAATACTTTCAAGCACTGATGTTTAGGCACTTGTAGGCAGTTTTTATATTTCCCCATAACTTACCATGCTCTATTGTATTTTTTCTTCTAAGGGAAAGTTGAGGGAAATTTACCTTGTATAATTTATATTGATATATTAATTTAATGTGGCGAATTATATTCCAATCATTAAAAATACACAACTCCAAATATTGCAACACACACCTCATATTGGATTGTAGTTTCAACATGAGGTGTGTGTTGAATAATTATACCAAATTTTAACTTATCGTATTTTATTGTATCTATTCATCATTGAAATTACTTCAAACCTCAGATTAAAAATATCATATCTTTACATATTGTATTTTTTAATAATAAAGCATATCTTGTTGATGGTCGGAAGAATGGTGGAAGTTTTAATTCTTCCGACCATTTCTTAAGTTAAGAATATCAATAGTAAACATAAGAATTTATAAATATTATTTTACTTTATTTTTATCTAGATAATATTTAAATCAAATAACTTGCTCCTAATTATATTTAAATTTCAAATGGAACTGCATAACTCACGCATGTCTTCATAATTTTAGTTTGCTTTTTCTCATTAATTATTTTAATTTGATTTGACTTCCTTATCAAATTTGTAAACTTTAAAATCATTTTCACCCAAAAATGAAAACTTCTGTTTTAATAAAAATGCTAAATTTTCATTTGCAGTTGCAAAAAATATTTGCCTATCTGTAGAAACAATCATTTCACGTATATAGTCTATAAATGATAGAATATTTAAATCGTCAATAAATGCAATCGGATCATCAAAAATCAAATACGGTGGTCCATTTTTTAATTTTTGATTTAAGCATAGGAATACTGCTAATGCTAGTGCTGATCTTTGACCAGTGCTTATTGATTTTAAATCAGTAATTTCATTAGTATCTGTTCTTTTAAGTATTATGCTAGAACCTTCCTCAAAATAAATATCGATAAATTCAGCTGGTGAGTGTATTTCTGTAAAGATTCTTACTATTTTCTCTCTATTTGAATTCATAAATTCTTTTAAATAATTATTCTTACTATGATTTTCTAAAATATCATTAATAATGCTTAGTGCTTTATCTATTTTTCTCAATATTGCTCTTTTTTCATTAAGTTTTATTCTATAGTCTTCAATTGTATTAATACTTTTTCTTTTTATAATATCAATCTTATCCTTCTGTTCTTTTTCCAATTTAAATTTATTAAACAACTCATGTAATTCTTCAAACTCTTTTTTCTTAATCCAAATATTATCCTTCTCAGCTAATTCTATATATTCATTAATACTACCGATCAAAACTATTGCTTTTTTTATTTTTTTCTGTCTATCGATGATTATATCTTCGAAATTGTCTTTATAACTAGATTTTAAATATTCTTGCACTATATTTCGAATTTTCTTTTCTTTAATATATATTTCGTTATTAATACTATTCTTTTTTTCCATTAATTCACTTAATTTATTTTCATAATTTTTGATATTGTCTACTCCGTATATCTCCTCTACTTTAAGCGAATTGAGATGTCTTCTTAGCTTATTATATTCTTCCTCTGTTAATCCATCCGCTGCTAACTCATCTCTAATTCTATACCACTTAAAATACTCATCATTAATCTCTTCTGCTTGAGATTTTATAGACTCAATATAATTCAAAGCATCTCCTAAACTCATATCTTCTTTCTTAATACAATTTAATCTATATAGAATTTCTTTAACTTTTTTAACAGTAATATATTGTCTTTCTAAATTATCAATGTTAATCTTTAGAAACTCACCCTCTTTTACATATTTCTCCAAAACTTCTGCATTCTCAAAAACTGTATATATTGCCTCTATTCTTTTTTGCAATTCATTATTACTATATGGTGTATTACATAGGGGACATTTGTTTATATCGGTATTAATTCTTAATACCTCTTTTCCCTTAGCTTTAATTTCTACAACTATTGCTTCTAGCTGACTTAAGCTCTTTTTAATAGCGGATGTTTTTTCTTCACACTCTCTATACTTTTCTTTTTGTAACTTTAACTTTTCTCCTAAATTAATATGAAAATTACTTATACTCTCACCGGAATTAGATAGAATAGTTAGATCACATTTTTGTAATTCTTCTAGACATTCATTAAGCAACATCTTCCTATTATACAATTCTGAGATCCTTGCATTTATCCCCTCTAACTTAATTTTAATATTTTTTTCTTCATAAAACCTATATTCATTAAGTAAATCTACTACTTCATTTATGTTTTTTATTTCTCTTTCTATACCTCTAAATTCTTGATTGAGCATATAAATTTCTTCTTGATAAGATTTATAACACATCACAATATAATCAATATCAGCCTCTTCATTATCTATATCTTTTTTAGTAAGTTCATTAATCCAATTGATATCCTTAATTAAAATGTTGAGGCTGTTTTCAACTTTGATAAAATCATTTTCAAAATCACTATATTGTTTCTTTAAATTATTTAGTATACTACCTTTCCAATAAATATTTTTTGCATTCGTAATAAATTTATCAAATAATAAATCAGGATTACACATTCCATCATTTAATTCTATTAATGTTTTCTCTTCATCATTTATTACTTTTTCATAATCATCAATAAATTTAATTGTATTAGATTCTTCCTTTTTTAATCTTTCTTGATAGCCAAATAATCTGTTCTCAATATAGTTTACATTTTCACCTAATGCAATATCTTCAAAGGCTTTATTTATATCTCCATCTGCTTTCTTTTCACTTGTCAATTCAAATGATGCATCTGTGTTAAAAAAGTTATATCTATTAAAACCAACACATAGACGATTAATGCCGTTACTTTGCGGTTTATTATACCAAAATTCATATCTCTTTTTGAATGTTTTATTATCACATTTATTACTTACTACCTTATCAAATCCTTCAAAATATGCATTAATCTTAATCTCATCACTTTCTGCATTTTGGTTTCTATAATTTTTACCACATAAAAGTAATTCTATTGCTTCTAATACAGATGTTTTCCCTGTCCCATTTTGTCCTGTAAAAAGATTCACTTTACCAAATTCAAAATCCCGTTTAATAGGAAACTTACGATAATTCTCAAGCGTTAATTTTTTAATCCGAGGTATTTTTCGCATCTCTATATCTTCAACTACCTCGCTCTCACCTCCTCTATTAGCGTTAATAATATTCTTCATACTATTATCATCTTGCTTAATTGTATTACCTTCTATAATTGATTTTACTCCATCTGTATATTTTACATCTTTCATGAAAATACAATCCAAATCATTTTTTTCTAATTTAGTTATCCATAATTCAGCTAAATCCTCACTAATATTTTCATCCTTTTCAATCTCTACATTGCACTTTTTATCTAACCAATTTTCTAACTGTTTTTCATTGACAATATATTTTCTACAATAGCTTTCATTTTTTTGAATTTCAGTAATTTTATTCTTTAGATTAGAATCAATTATTTCTGGCTCATAAAGCATAATTAAGTAGAAATTCCATTGAAGAAATCCTGGATTAGTATAGTAGTTATCAGAAATATATTTTTCTAAGTATTCCTCTATATCAAAAGTATCCGATTTCCATTCTTCTGAATAATCAACATAATAAATCTGGTATAAATTCTCATTATAATATTTTTGGCATTTTAAAATAGTACTTTTTTCATCTATATTTTCAACTTTGTCAAAGTACTTACATAGAATATTTTTTATTAAATTTATATCCAAAATTATTCCCCCTTTCTAAATGACTCTCTCTTAACTGCAGATGATTTTGTTATTTTAGGCTTATTATTCTTAAAGTATTTTTTTATTCCCTCGATACTCTCATACCATATTACCAATCTATATTCAGATTGACTATCCTTTAAAAGGTTTGCAATTTTATCAAACATCTTTTTAACATTGTTATCAGTTTCAAGACCAAGATACACTACGGTTGCTGGAATTTTTTTATCTTTAGAATATATGTTAAAATAGTAACTATTATTTATGCTATTGGGATTATAATTAATTTCAAAGTTTCCATACAAATCTTTAATATTTTTTGGAAAGTTACTTGACTTATTTAATATAGTAGTTATTAGTTTGCCAAATTTCATAAGACCTTGCTTCCTAAATTCCTTAGATTCAGCATTAGGATGTTGTGCAAAAGTATATCTCTTAATAGCTTCATCAGTACTACTCTCAATCCTAAAACTTTTTAAATTTTTAGGTTTTATATGTCCTTGCTCAGAAATTAATCCTGTAGATAAAAGTATTAATCTCTCGATATTAATAGGTTGTAAATTCAAGCTATTTATGTAAGAAAAATCAATTCCAACATCCGTACATAAATCCGAAAAGCAATCATTAGCATTTTCTTTTTCTATCCACTTACTATTCCACTTAAAAATAGATTTCATTTTAGGACCAGTACTTCCATTTTGATTAGGAGGCGATGACGCCGCTTGTGAAACTTTTGTATTTTCAAATAAGAAAATAGCTTCGTCATAATTTAAATAAAAAGCATTTGTATATACTGGATTCCAATAAGTATAATAAAGTCCTTTTTTATGATTCTGATTTATCCTGTCATCACTTAAATTTACCTTCAAGCATTTTGTATATAAAGCACTTCCACCAAATAAAAGTTCATTGCCTACAAGTGCAGTCTTATGCGCCCAATTTAGAGTTAATATATCTTTGTTACATTCTTTATTTATCTTATAATAATTTTCTCTATAGTTGGAAAATGAACTATTAAACGGTTCTTTATTAAGTTGTATATGTATCAAAAGATATGGCTTGTATATATTAAAATTAGTCATTTCAAATTCTAACGCATCTGAACAAATGATAGTTGTTAAATTAATTGAGTTTTCATCATTTCTTATTGCATATATTTTGTTACCACATAATAATTTATCTCTTTCAAATTCAGTTCCTGCCATAGGATTTGTCTTAAATTGAACAATTGCTACCTTTTGAGGAGTACCATCAATTATAGAGTGTGTATTAAAAAGATAACATACTGGATCTAGAAATTTGTCTGTGCATATAAACTTAAATAGTTCTTCTTCATATATCCAATGTATATTACTATTTCTGCTGATAAATTCCCGAAACTCTTCTTGCATAATTGATTCCATACCAACTACCCATATATTTTTTTCGGAAGGATAAATATCATTTGATATTTCTTCCTCAAGAACACTCCATGGACATGAATATTCAGGAGTAACCGCTAACTCTATATTTTCCGATGATGCCAATTCAAAAAAATTTCTGAATTTTTGACATGCTAAATCCTGGTTTTCATTTCTTACGTAGTAATTACCTGCTATAATATCACCTACTGGCTGTAAAAGCATTGTTTTATATAGTTTTGCGTTTGGAATCAAGACCTCAAGCTTTGGCATATTAAGACCCAATTTTTTAAATAATTCATCTATATAAATAAGTTCCATTAATTCGGCCCTCCTAGCCTAAAAATATAATAATAGACATTAACAAAAATCATAATCTGTATTTAAATAGTAATTTTTCTTCTACTACTTTAACTTGTACTATGTTTGAAATAAAACTTTCAATATAATAAGGATATATTAGTTATCTATAAATAATATATCCTTATTATACTTCAATTTTTACAAAATAGCCTTAATTTTCCCATATTTTTTATAGAGTTTTTTAAGTTAATCTAATAGCACATTCCTTGCCTTATTTATATAAAAACGTAAGCGGTGGAACACCTGCCGTATTGAAAAAAAGTAGCTTCTCAGGAACTTGAGAAGCTACTTTTTTAATAAAAACCTTCTTTTGCAATTTTCTTTATGTAGTTATATTGTTTTCGAATAAGTTTTTTAAATTCAGAATCTGATAAGTCATTAAAAATAGCTATTCCTTCTTCATAAAGACATTCATATATCAATTCACAATAATCATCATCTTCTCTGTGCATTTTATTGTATCTTTTTTCAAGTTCATATGGAAAATCTAGAGTATAAGCTATTTCGTCAATTCTTCCGCTAAGAAATTCTTTAGTCATATTCATCATATAGTCTATATTAGGCTGACTCACTTCTATTTTCCTCCTTTGGGTTAGTTTCTTCTGTATTTATTTTGCATTCAAGTCGCACTTGATCTGCCCATGGTAAATATTCTTCAAGAACAGAATCGTTTGATGTAAAATTAATATTAGGTAAATTGCGGAATATATACTCCAAATACTTGTATGCATCTAGATTATTAGCTGCGGCTGTATTTATAATGCTAAATATAATTGCTGACGCTTCCGCCCCAGCTGGCGAATCTGAAAATAACGAATTTTTTCTTGTAATTGCTACTGGTTTCACAGCAATTTCAGATAAATTATTTGATAAAGGTATTCTTCCATCAAGCAAGAAGTTTGAAAAATATTCTTTATGATTTAATGTATAATACAGAGCCTTCTTAATGGCTCTTGTTTTGTAACTGTTTTTTCTGCCCATGCAAAAAAGGCATCCAATATAGGGATACTATATATAATCCTGTTATTTTTTCTTTCTTCTGGAGATAACTCTTTCCATTTTCTTTCGAATTTAAAGAGTTTATCACAATAAGCCCGTCCAATGGCTCCGCCGGATCCTGGAATCTCTTTCTTACCAGAATCTAGTGGAATAGCATCAAGATAATATCTTCTTAGATGGCTAAAGCACAAGCATCTAGTGATTCCTTCAACTTTCTCATATCCTGCATACGCATCACTTACATGATAACCATTGAATCCATCTAAAAAAGCTTTTGCATGATCTCCAGAACGACTGCTAGTATATTGATATAGAATTACTGGCGGACCTTCACAGTCCCCAGTTCTATGTATCCATATATATGATTTACTAGAGGCTTTCTTATCTTTTTCCTTGTTTACCTGCCATGTTGTCTCATCACTCATGATAATACTGCACTTTAATAATTGTTTATGCATGAGTTCATATAGGGGCTTTAGCCAATATTCAGAGCTATGTATTATCCAATTTGCCATCATATCTCTTTTAAGTTCAGCACCCATCCTTTTAAAATCTTTTTCCTGACGGTATAACGGCATAGACATCATATACTTTTGATACATTAGCCAGGCTATAATTGAAGGCGAAGCAACGGAATGCGTAAGCACAGGTACTGGTACAGGTGCACAATATATGGAATCATATGGATTTATATCATTTTTCCCACACTCAACACATTTGTATACATATTGAACATAATCTTTTATTATCAGCTTTGCTGGAATATATTCCATTTCTGATCTTACTTTTTTCTTTCCAATTACTTTAAGATCACTTCCACAGATTTTGCAAAAAGCTTCTTCATCATTAAGAACACATTCAACTACTTCGTGTGGCAGTGCCTTAATTAATTTTTCTCTGTCACCTTTTTTTCTTACAGGTCTTTTATGTTCTTTAATATTTATAATTTTACTTTCATCTAGAATTTCATCATATGTTTCACCAAAAAGAGAGCATTGCCCATCTATTTTAGGAGTTTTTTCACTTGACGCCCCAAAACGTTGTTTTGATGCATGCAAAACCGCTTGAGTAAGAAGTTCAACATTATGTTCTAACATATTCACCTTTTCTTGCAGTTTTTTATTTTCATTTTCAAGTTCTTTAATTCGTAAATCTTTCTTATCTAAAAACTGCATAGCAAAGGCTCCCTTCTAGTTAATTCTCTACTTATATTATACCAGAAAAGTGGCTATTTTACTAGCTTTTTAGACGATTTTAGAAAATCATCCCCGTAGTGTCAATCCTTTCTCGATGTGCTTTTTTCTGATCAATTTGTAGCCCATCTAAAAGCCATTCCATTTGACGTTTTGTTATATCACGTACTTCTCCTTCATTTTTTGGCCACTGAAATTTCATGTCATCAGAAAGAAACTTTGTAACTAATATAAATCCATTTTTGTCCCATCTAAGTGCTCTAAGAGAGGTGTGCCTTTTATTGCAAAATAAGAAAACACTTGTACCAGAGTATGGATTAAGCTTAAATTTCAATGAAACCAATGCGGCTAGTCCGTTTTGCTGCTTGCGAAAATCGGTGGCACCGAGTGCAAGATATATGTGCTCCGCCCCATCGGCTATATGCTGCATCATAATTCTTGCAGAACCTTCATTAGTCCTGCTAAAGAATTTTGATTAAAATTGCTTGGAATCGTAACCTTTATATCTTTATAGAGTATGTGAAAATCATCATATTTATTTGACTTTGATACTAGATTATCATTTTCTGAAAGGATTGGGGTAATTTCAGTAAATGTTATTTCTTCAACAGGCTTTTCTTTTCTAGTTAGTATTTTGTGATTCCAATAATTATATTTATGTTTACTAATTCCTTTCTTTTCACACCATTCTTTGACTGTCATACCACTTTCATTTCTTTCTTTGATCCGTTGCTCCCACAGGAGCAGATTTTCATTTGTGGATGCCATATTAAAAACCTCCAATCTGATTTACTTTATTAAAGCATATCAAATTGAAGGTCTATTTTCATGACGGTATTTGTTCCAGCGCTTACAAAAGAACGCTTTCATTTTATTGAAATGCGTTCTTTGTTTATTTATAAAATCTAATTCACTTATATTTATTCACGTTTATGTAATTCTAACCATGCTTCATGAACCCATGAATTTTTTAATAACTCTCTATACATTGCACATTCCCAAGAATTAGGATCATATGAACATGCTTCAACATTTTCCTTTAAATCTTTCAATACACTATCCAATCCTAATGTATTATGTAAATTTATAAGTTTTCTTTTAATTCCTATTAATCTTTGAGCTGCGTGAGAACTGTATAGTCTATTTAATCCAAAAACTTTAAAATGATTTTTAACCCTCTCAAACAATTCATTACTCCATTTATCTGGCTTTATAACATTATACGTTAATACAAAATCATTTTTATCATCCTTGATAACTTTAGCTTCCAACCAAATTTCTTCGCCCAAATCATCGAAATATGGATTTAAAATTGTATCTGCATAGGATGTAAATACATCATCTGTTTTTGCTTTGTTACAATCTTTACACGATGGTATCAAATTTGAAGGAGTTACTATTAATGAAACAAATTTTGTCTTCGGGAGATAATGGTCTAATGTTGACACTATTCCTTGTCCACAATATGGACAAACTCCATATTGTGGTATAGACATAAATTTATCATAATATTTTCTCCCAGGTTGGCCAGACTTAGCCATCTTCTGTTCGTATACTTTAATCATATCTTCTTTTGATAACCCTTGTAATTTTTGATGAGTTGCCAGATAGTGGACTTTTCTATTAGATATTTTTTCTTCATATTCATCAGTTTTAGATATAACATCATCCAAACATTTTTCTAATTTTTCTTTAAATTCTTCTCGGAAATTGCTTATACAATCATTAAAAACATCTTTTACATTATCATCCGGTTTCTTAAGTTTTATCATTCTTGGTTATGCTCCTTCTCATTTTCCACTGCAATTAACACCTTTAAAATAGCTCTCGCTTCCATACCTAATTGTCCTTCGAACTTATTTATTATAGTATCGTAATCCCCATATTTTCTTACAGCTTCTTCTAAAAGATTATGATATCCTGAGTGTGTAACTTCTAGCCCAAATACTTCTGCCGTTAAAGACGCTATGTTTTCGCCGAAGGATTCCATTTTCAATCTCTCTGCTATTGCAACTTTTCCTGTTCTTCTCATCTTCCATACACATTTCTTAGGAACTTCCTGTAAAATTACAGGCGAATGAGTAACTATTATTGCAACTCCATTTCTCTCCATAAGTAATTCCGATAAAGCCCTCACAAATGACGCCAACAATGGTGGGTGAAGATGAGCCTCAGGTTCATCCAGAAATACAAGGGTCTTTTCTTCGACAGTTTGTATAAGTGTAGCTACGGTTAAAATAATTATTTTGTGTCCCGAACTAAATCTTTTAAATATTTTTTTACTTTGATTCTTAAAATCCTCTTTCTCTGCTTCAGATGAGAATCTACTTTCGCTACATAACTCAACAATTCCTGACTCATTAAATATTGGATCCGACTGTAATATTTGAAGTGTTTTTATTAGCAATTCTTTTTTCATTCCTCTTAAACACTCTAAAATATTTTCGGTAAAAAAATTTACTAGAGTCTCTTGATTAATCTTCTCAGGAAGACCTATTTTTATATACGGCATCTTTTTCTTCTCAATATTCAACTCCTCATCAAATGCACTAAATGAAACAAAAACTACTTTTGAAAAAATATCTGTTGAATCTTCTTCTGAAGTAAAACTTCCATACTCCTCATTTTCTATCGAATTAACTATAGAGTTAATCATATTGTTTATCAAATGTGTTTTTCCAACCCCATTCCTTCCTATTAATACTTGAATATTTGTTGGTGGATTAGACTTCGGTTTAATATCAAATGAAAGCTCCATTGATTTTATATCCAATTCTTTGCTTATTGCAGCCTGATATCTAAAGCTATAACTGGTTAATCTCGCCCCTCCTTTTGCAATTCTCCTAAATTGCTCTATAACTGTTTTAGTTGAAATACCTCTTAATAATGAATTCTGTGTTACATTTAATCCTATATACTTATCAAATATTTTTTCATTTTTAGCCATATCATTAAGATTATTAAGTATTTCATCTCTCAAGTCATCTCCAAGCTCTTTAATTCTTTCATAATAATAATCATCTTGTCCTAATGAAAAAAACACCTCGCCTAGTTGATTAAAAGTGTTTCGTATATCAGGTCTTCTCTGATCTGACTTCATATCAACCTGTCCTATTTTTACTTTTCCTATCCATACCTTTTCTTTATTTTCATTAACTACCCATAAATCATACATTGTGCTATATTTAAACCAATCATCCCATTGATCTTCAATCAAATATGCGGTATTACTTGTTAATCCAATTTTATGTTCTTGATTGGTACCCAATACTATATATTTCATATTGCTCTCCTACTATAATCACTATTATTAATATTTAAATAATATCACCTACATAAATCATAGTTCATATCATTTATTTAATATTTTTTTCAGTTCTTTGATATATGTACTCTCTGAATCTTCAAAAAAACCTAGTTGTATAGCAACATCTCTTCTCAATTTAGCCAATGGTTCATTATTTATTTTAAATTTATCCTTCTTAAACCCTACTAAAATTTCAATCAATTCTTTCTGTGTAATATCTAATTTCTTATATTCATTATCCATAAAATCTTCAATTCGTGATTTAGAGTATGCTAAACGTTTATAAATCAATTCTTCAACTTGATTAGTATGATAACTATATTGATGCTCTAGTTTAAATGTATTTTTATAATTTTCAATATACACATCTTTCTTATCAGTGTCTATTACTTCAATTTTAATATTGTCTTTTGATATTATATTAGCGTAAAACTTAGCATAATCATCAAAACTTTTCTCATATGGATTTAGATCATTCTCATCAAATTGTTTACTCCCTTTTAAAGATGAATTGCAAAATCCACATGAAGGAATCAAATTATATAAAGACATTGAAAAATAAGGAAATTTAACTTTTGGGAAAAAGTGATCGAGTGTGGCTCTCATCTTTCCTGAATCTGTATAAATTGGCGCAATGTATTGTCTATTACAATATGGGCATACTCTTATTTTACTGTTTAATAAAAAAATATATGCATTCCAAATTCCATTGAAGTTATTTTTATGAAAATTATCAAGCGTTAATTCCAATGTAAAGCATGATTCTAAAAACGCTTTTCTCTCCTTATTACTCGTCTTCTTTTCTAATTCCTTCTTTTGACTATCTGCTAATTTAAAATTTGCTTTCTCTAAAATTCCTAATAAATTATCATAAACTTCCTTATCCTTGGATAATTTGCTTTTTATATTTTTATTTGCCACTTCTAAAATAGATTCCCAAATTGTAATGCTACTAAATTTTTCATATCCAAAGATTTTTAATAATAAATTGTGATATGTGTCAACTTTTCCTTTACCAGTGTCTCTACATCTAAATTTTTTTTCAATTAATACTTTGATGTCATGATAATCTTTATTAATTTCACTATCAAGTTTTCTTAACTCATCTACGGTTCCCGTAGATAAAATTTCGCTATTCTTTTTACAAAAATTCATAAATTCCTTATGAATTTTTTTTATTTTACGTGTATCATAGCTTGTACCATTTTTTTTATTAAACTCTTCAACACCTTTTTTATTGCAATATATTGATTTATCAAAATTAACTTTTACAAAGTCATTATAGTAATTCTTATGTTCCTCTTCAATCAAGTCATCTAATTCAATTTTTATCATAATTATTCTTCATCCTTGCTTTTTTCAATGATATATCTAACTAATTGTTCTCTTTCTAGAAGTGTTAAATCATCAAATTTTCTAATTACATCCTTAAGTTCGTTAGACTTCCAATTGTTATTTAATTTAATCTGAATCTTTTCAAATTTTACTAAAAGAGCCTTTCTTACAAAATCCTCTCCTACTATATTTATTGTTTTTTTACATTCATCCAACTCTTTTTTTGATATATCTATTTTCTGAATTAATCTTTTTTTAATACTTTCAATATCAGTTTCACCCAAAATATCAGATCTTCCATTTTTCTTATACTCTTTATATTCAATTAACGCATT
Organism: Clostridium sp. DL-VIII; assembly: GCF_000230835.1. Classification (NCBI taxonomy): domain Bacteria; kingdom Bacillati; phylum Bacillota; class Clostridia; order Eubacteriales; family Clostridiaceae; genus Clostridium; species Clostridium sp. DL-VIII. The sequence continues at coordinate 2,631,833 of NZ_CM001240.1, read as the reverse complement.
TTCTTCTGCTTTCTCTATTTCAATAGCCCATACGTTTAATTTTTCCTGTACATCTTCTATTTTTGATGATGCAAATAATCCAATAATTCCAAAACTACTGCGTTTCAAATAAAATCCATCATGGAAAATATCATATATGTTGCCACCAAAAGTTTTCTCTTTTTTAGTTATAGAAATACTTTCTCCTTTATCATTTTTTGTAATATATATTATATTATCATTAGGAATATCTGAAATCATTATTGGTGAATGTGTTGTTATTATTAACTGAATTGGGTAATCTTCATATAAATCCTGTAGAAATTTTATTAATATCTGAATATATTCTTGTTGCCATTCTGGATGTAATGTAACATCCCCTTCATCTATAAGTATAATTATATCTTCTATTTTATTTTTATTATTATTTTCTCTCAATTGATCTATTGAATAGAATCTTGCTAATAGACTTAATATATGATTTTCTCCGCCGCTCAAAGGCCAACTAAATTCTAAATAGTTAAAATTAATTGCTGTGTTCTTGTATATTTCATAAAATTCTTCTAAATCACTATATTTTTTTTCTTCATTCAATTGAGATTCAACATCATTAACTTTAAGAACAAACTGTGCGTCAACTCTATAATAGTTTATTCTCTCCATATATTTATTTGTTATATATCGCCTAAAACTCTCTATACATTTTAGGAAATCTCTAATATTAGCTTCTCCAATAGAAATTCGTGTTTTTCCATTTGTAACAGCAAAAAGAGTAGCTATGCTAATAATGAAATTACGTATAGAATCGTACAGATTGTTTATATTTTTAAAATTGTTTTCCATATCAAGTATTGTTGATTTGATTATTAAATATATTTCCTTATATTCATTATCATAATTTCCAGCTATGCCTGGCATTAACAAGTAAATGAACTCTGTAAAAATTCCTCTTATAATCCTTGCTCCAAAATCATATTGTCTTATTTCATCATTATCAATTTTATCCTCTCTTTTGCTAGTAAAATTTTTAATTATCGAATCCACTTTAATTATACTTTCAATCAAATGCTGTTTTGTGAATTTTGACACAAAAGAACTTCTCTTTTTATCAATATATTGTTCTCTTTTATATTCGCTATCTATTTTTCTACATATGCCGTCAATTGCTGGATCAATATTTGCAAAACTAACTAATGCATATTCAGGTAATTTAAATCTAATAAATTCCTTAGTATTTTTATAGTCAAAAATAAATCGAATCTGGCGATAAAAATCTTCATGAAAAAAATAAACAAGTCTGTCAGCACTTAGTTCTTTATAATGATTTTCATATGCACTTTTCTTATCTGATTCAATGAGTGCTATTGTTGATATATCACTTACTCGTCCAAATCTTTTATTACTAAACGTTGGCTCAGTTAAAATATCAGAATAATATATGTAGTAATTTTTTTCTAGAACTTCTAGATATTTATTCATTGTAATATTGTTTTCATATTCATTTTTAATATTCCATGATTTAATTCTTGTACCATTAAATAAACCAACAAAATGTTCATCAACTTTTAATTCTATGTAATTATTCTCTGATTTCTCATATAACAAATTATTATATATTACAAATTTCCCGTGTTTATCCAAGTAAATAAATATACCATCTACTTTGCTGTGGTTTATTGAAAAAAGATTTAATGAGGCAAGTTTTAATAATGTAGTTTTTCCTGCACCATTGTTTCCAACAATTACTGTTAGATTATTAATCCCATTGTTAGTATTCTTACTTTTTTCATCTTTATAGAATTCGTTAATACTATCTGAATTATCATAATATTTAATTACATTACTACTTTTGCAAAATTTAAATCTATGTTTAGAATAAAAATTAAATTCTTGTTCATGAAAGCATCCATAATTTTTCACCCATATATATACTAATTGCATTTTTTCTCCTTACCATTATCTAATACTTTATAAATCTAGATTATGTTATGTATTCTATTTAATAAAAAAACTTTATATATCTCTTAATATTTTTCCATATGACTCAAGTTCAATAAACTTCGAATTATAGTAATCTGAATCAAGCTTTCTTTTAATAATATTATAAAAATTACTATTACTTGTTGAAATAATCATTTGTCTATTAAACTTTTTGCCGAATGCTACAGTTCTAATTAAATCCACAAAAGATAATATATTTATACTATCTAAGTGCTGTACCGGCTCATCCATAAAGATTGTTTCAAGTCCATTGCTTTTTTGTAAAGCTTTCGCAAAAAATATACTTAATGATAATATATTTACTTGTGCTGCACTAAAATATAATATTGGTGCTTTCATATTTTTCTTATCTTCATCACTATATGTATATATATTCATTGTAGGTTTTCCATCAACAAAGTCTGGAACAAATTTTATATTATTCATATTAGGATGTGGTTCTAATCTTCTATATATAGAATTTATACAATCTGAATTAAATGCTAAATTAACTTTAACATTAATAACTTTTTCTAACCCATCTTTATACGTATTAAGTTTGTCCAATGTTTCTTTAATTTTTCTTTGTTTTTCTACATCTATTTTATTTTTATTAATTAAATTAATTCTTGCTTCATTTTCTGTAATATATCCAATATTTTCGATAATAAGATTTACATTCTCTTTTTTTCGTTCTATTACATTTCTTAATATATCAGCATTCTTTATCATATCTGATACTTGTTGCAATTGTATATCTTCACAATTTAATTTACTATGTTTTTTATAGATTTTTTCATATTCATCAATAAATTTAAATTTAGTCTCTATTTCTGCTTTCGTTGTATCTATTTCTGTAATAATTTCTTCATATTTATATTGAGAAGTTTCATTTGTCAGTTCTTCTATTTTTGTGCTTAAAACTTTATTATCTTTTGTTATATTTTTAATTTCAGTACTTTGAACTATAAATTCATTATTAATTTTATTATAATCAAATTCCATTTCTAGTTTATCTAAACAATTTTGAACTTCTACGTATTTTTCTTGAGACATTACTGCTTCGATTTGAATTTTTTTGATATTAATTATTCTTTCAGATTCATCATAAGTATCCTTGTATTTTTTTAAATCCATCTCTAATATGCTTAATAAATTGCTATCATTGATTAAATCCTTATTAATTTCAATTATTTGCAATTCAAAGATTTTTTTATAATCCGTATTCTCTATAATCTCATCTTTAATTCCTAATTCTTTAAGTTCTCTTTTTATGTTATCAATTTTAGTATTTATATCTTTTAAATTTGAGTTTTCTTTTTCCAGAACTAACATATTGCGTTCAATCTTATTTTTTTCTAGTGCATAATTTTTATTAATCACCTTAATTTCATCTGTTACCTCATTATTAAATTCTATACGTTTTTCATTTAGTTCTTTATTATAATTTGCTATTAACTCATTGTTTTTACTAGTTCTTCTTCTATCTCTTTTATGCCAAAACTATCCTCTAAATTTGAATCAAGATTTTCAAGCAAAGTTTCAAATTTTTTATAATCCCTGTTGCACAACGGACATTTAGTTAATTTATTTTCTTTGATCAAAATTCTTCCTGCTGATATTATTTCATTTACTTTATCATCTAGAGCCACAAATTTCTTATACTTTATATTTACATCCTGTATTTTCTTTTGCACTTCTTTTATATTAATATACAATTCCTTACATCTATTAAATTTAGCACTCTTTAGATCATTAGAAAATAAAATTTCATTATTATATTGCAAATAATTTATTAATTCACTTTTTCTACTAAGATACTTATCAATTCTTTTTTGTCTTAAGTCTATTACTGCATTTAACTTAGATATAATTCTATTAACTTTAGGAGTTTTATTTACACATTTAAAATAAATGTCTATATTTTCATTAATTTTATCTATCGTCTTTGCTATATCAAATTTTGTGGAATTATTTTTTTCTATTTTTCTATTTAATTTCTCTATCTCTTTTTGAATTTTATTAGTCTCTTCTGCAATATGTATTTTTTTTTCTAATAATTCACTAATTTCTTTGTTTCCATTTGTTAGTTTACTTGTTTCTTCTATATAAAATCCAGTACTGTCTTTTAATATTGAAAGATTTTTAATCCTAAACCCAATTTGTTCTAGCCTTTTATTACCTATATTTAGTTTTTTTATACTTTCTTCAATATTATCAAATTTCCTCACAATTATTTTTTTCTCATTAATCTTCTTATTTAATAATATTATCTCTTCTTTCTCTAATTTATATTTTTCATACTTTACAACAAGTTCATCTAATTCATTTTTATTTTTATCTGATAAATTTTCTTCTCTTTCAATCTGTAATTTTTTATTTGTAAAATAATTTAAACATTCATTTATTTCACTGCTTTCTATATCATATTCCATATGCTTTTGATGTTCATTAGTTAAATCATTATAAATATCCATAAGATTATTTATATCATCAATTTTTTTAGTAACAAATGCTAATTTATTAACATCTTCTTTATTATTTGTAATTACATTAGTTATCTCCTTATATAATTTATTTGCTTCGCTATACATGCTATTAATATTAAAATATATTATAGACTCCTTATTATCATCCCAAAAGTCCTCAAGGACTTTATATCTTTCAACTGGCTTTTGAAATCTCAAAAACTCATCTATTTTATCACTTGTTATTATATTCCTTGAATGAAATGTTTTAAAAATTTCATTTGTCCTAATTTCATCTCTTACAATTTCTCCTGGCTTATAATCAGTTAATCTTTTTCCCTTAATCTCCAATGTATTAATTTCAAGAATCTTATTCTCATCTGTAATAATTCTAATAGTTCCAAAGGTCTTATCACTATACATGTTTTTTAATATATTTTCTTTTTCAAAATTCGCAATTTTTTTTACTTCTATATTTCCTGAAATTCTTCTTATCTCATCTGTAAAGCTCCATTCTACAGCATCAAAAAAAGATGTTTTACCAAAACCATTTGGTGCATAAATTACTACCAAATCTGCAATATCTCCATTTCTAGATAAAAAATTAAAGCTCTCAGGATCCTTATATGCTCTAAATGCCTCTATATCAATACTTTTTAATTTCATAATTCTACCCCCGAGTACTTTGCTAAAGCTTCTTTAATATTTTCTATTGGCTTTCCTGAAACAATCTTATATAGATCTGGATCATTTGATAATAATAAGTCTTTATTATTCATATTCTCTTCAACATATTGTTCTTGTGTTTGAATTGTGAAATCAAAAAGTTTTTCATTGATTATATTTTCCTCACTTTTTTTAGAATATTGCTCATTATCATAATTATCAATGACTATTTTTCTTGTTGAATACCTATCTTCTTCTATTTTATATTTTATAGAATAACCGATTTTTTTCTTTACAAAGAAAATAGTATAAATATTCCAAACTTCAATATTTTTAGTTAATTCGCTTTGAACATATACAGCTATATCGCTAACAAATGCTTCCCAAATTTCATTAAGCTTCGCCTCATCTTCTACAGTAATTGTGTAAATATATATATTGAATCCATCTTTATTACTTATCCAACATTTTAAACTTAAATTTGAATAAATTTGAAACATATCACTTTCTTCTAATAATTTTAATTTACTCCTATCAATCTGCAACACTTACCACTACCTCCTTTATACACTGTTTAATTTCTCTTTGTCTTTGATTTGAATCGTCAATGCAATCATAATCATTATCTGATAAAATTTGTTGGAAATAATTAATATGTACACATGACAAGTTTTTACGAGTTTGAGGGTTATATATATCTATACCTTGCTCTAACAACTCATCCGCTATGTCTGGCAAAATCCTACTTACCCTTTCTTTCTTTAAATATTTTTTATCTGGTACCTCATTTGTTGAGATTAAAATACATCCCTCTTTATTTAAATCATTATATATAGTTTTATACATAGCTTTAACAATCTGTTCCAATCTATCATATTTTGTACAATAATAATGTTTAAACTTGCATTGCGGGGCACTCACATAATTTTTAAATTCTTCTCTATCTATGCTTACTTCATAATAAATATTCAAATATGTTATTACCTTTAACCACGAACTCCACAGCTTATCATTAAGAAGATTTTCCTTTCCATATGGGAAGAATATTCTTGATCCTAATATTGAAATTATATCCAATGGGCTTATATCTTGAATTGAATTTGAAAACTTTTTTAGTTCATATGCAATCTTAATCGGTGTAGCTTTATAAGCATTATCTACATGAACAGAAAAACTTGTTAGTTTAGGGTTGTATAATAATGGAAGACTATAATTCTCTAATATTTCATTTACCAAATTAATTTTAATTGCTTCTAACTCATCATAGCTTAACCGTTCATCTTTAAACCCAGTAAATATTCCTATCAAAAACAAAGATTCTTCTGATTCTCTATATATACCAGATCCTGATAATCCGTCTGCATAGTCTATAAGTTTATCTGTCTTCTCATCCTTTTTTACTAGAGGCACATTAGTTTTTACATAAATCCCATCTATAGTAGTCTCTATAAAACGACATTGTATATTTTCTTTTGGATTTTCTAATATTTCCTCCATTTCTGATGGAAAGCCTGATATTATTAATTCATCATTTCCTCTGCATTCATCAATCATTGGAGAATCAAAATCACAATATTTCTCTACTAATAGTACAGCTAGATCAAGAGAATTATGAGAAAAATAATTTTTTACAGCATAACTTGTCCATTCTCTATTATCGTTAAATCTCTCCACTTTAATATCATTGATATTAAATTTGTATACATCATCTGTATTTACAGTAAGATCTTCAATAAACTCATACGAAAAATCTTCTCCCTCTAAACAATGCTTTGCCGTAATAACATAAGTATATTCATCTGAGTCAGCTTGAAAGAGACACCCACTTCCTATAAAAATGTCCTTACATGTTACCTTCACTGATAATTTCCTATATTGTTCAGAAAAATCCACAGTTTATACCTCCAATTCCTCTTTAACTAAACAATTAAGTTTATACTTTTTTATTTCATCCTCGCTAAAAATGTTATTCCAAATTGGGTAATTAAAATAAAAATTTATTCCTTGGCTAACTTTTTTAATTTTCTTTTTAAAACTCTCTTTTTCTAAAATTCTAATATGCCCTATATTGATATCTAACTTCTTACATTCAGAAGTTTTAATATTTCTTCCAAATTCATCAATTATTCTTGCCAAACATTCTTTATTAGGAAGACCATGACTACTTCCATCACTACTAATTATAAATTTCTTGCATCTTATGATCTTTAACAATCTTTCATTTGTATTAGCTTTACTACCATGATGTGATATTTTAACATAATCTAGCCTTAATGGATTTGCTTGATTAAATCCTAATTCACTAAGAGATGCAATAATATCTGTTGGATGTGCGTCCCCCAACATCAGTATCTTTTTATTTTTATATTCTAATATAAATGAAATGCTACTTTTATTAGTAATAGATCCATCCTCTTTAAATTCGTTTTTTACTAATGACTCTATAGTCTGCTTATAATCAGTTCTATGCCTAGCCTTTTTCCCTGAGCCTTTCTCTCTCTCCCATTTCCTATTCAAATCAACTATGCCTTTCCATCTAGGAGATAGCACTGTAATATTTCCATCTCCAATTTGTTTATCCTTAAATTCAATACCATGCTCTATTAGCTGCTTATTCCAACAATCTAAATTGCTTAAATATTTCTCAAGGCTAATCCCTTGCTTTACACTTTTCTTTTTACTTAATCTTTCTTCTTTAAGACGTATTGGCTTGGGATCAATATCTAACTTTTCGATATTATCTTTAATTATAAGTTCAGAATTAAACCATACTTCTTTTATTATATTATCTTTTTCATCTATTAATTTATCTTTCAAATTGGTAAACAGCTCTAAAACCCCACCTATATGATCATCATCTATATGGGTTACAATTACCAAATCTAAACATTGCTTTGCTCTTTTTATTACCTCTATTTCATTTTTTAAAACTTCATTGTATACCCTGCCAGTTCCACCATCTACTAATATGTTATAAGTTTTTTCATTAGATCCAAACTTAATGATGAATGAATCTCCTTCATTTGCCTTTAGAAATTTTATATTAAAACTCATAAATTTTCTCCTTATCTATATATACTACATATCTGAATCTAAGTTTATTAATTCTCTGCTATTAGTTGCTGTATAAACTTGTAATTACATTATAATCCAAATTAATCTAACTTTCTATATTATGCTACAGTTGGTGCTAATATCCTAAACATATTATAAAATTTCGATTAATTTCTATAATAAAAGACTAGCTTAATATTGATACTAAGCTAGTCTTATCTTAAAATATACCTACTCCATTCAGGAATTATATCCTTTTTCCATTTAATTATTCCATCACATACATAGGCTACATCTTTAAATTTGTTTGTATTATCATATATACTTATTTCATTGCATATATTGAATATTTCTTTCAAATTTTCCAATGATTCATAATATCTTCTTTCTATAGCTTCATCTGGTATTCCATGTCCACCTTTTGATACTCTAATTCTCACTCTTTCTTTAGCAATATCAGGTGTATCAACTCCAATATAGTTTATAACTACATAGAAACCTTTTTGTTTTGCTTTTTCTATATTTTTAATTATACTTTTACCTGCAAGCGTAGTTTCCTGATTAAATGATATATCATTTTTTATATAGTAATTTATAAGCTTTACAGCTTCCCTTGCACATTTGATTTGAAGATTATTATCTTTCCATGAGCCCACTCTTGCTACCATCTCATCTGTATTTATTCTTTTTTCATCTTTATTTTTTTCATAGTAAATAGATTCATATATTGATGTTTTTCCTGCTCCATTTACCCCTGCGAATATAGTATAAGTAGCCATTAATTTTTACCTATTACTCTTTCTTGTTCCTTTTGCAGTACTATTTCAGATAAAGCAATATAAAAATCTTGTTCCTCTTTTGTCTTTGCTTTTTTGAACAATTCCTTTAAATCTGCATATGAATATTTTAAAAACTGATTATACAAATTATTTTGCTCATTTATCTTTTCCATAGAAACTCCTCCGATAAATAATACTTTTATTATATTATATACTAACCGATTATTAATATAAACATTTTGTCCTAAATTCTAAATATCTAATCTGCTTAAAACTTGAAATCAAAGTTCTCTATATTACTTCATTAGCAATTCTAATTAAATGATTATATTTATAAATACAGTAATTTCTCTCAAAATCAAAAATAGTAGTTAGAATTAATCTAGCTACTGAGGATAATAAAAGTTTTAAAATTTGTTACTATTTTTGTTGCTACGGTAGTAACAAATAACAAAATGTAAAAATAACCCAAATACTTTCCAGCCCTTATATTGTAAGCTCTTTAGCGATTAGTGAATATTAACTAAATCTCTATTTTCCGAATCCGGCCAGCGGCACCATTAATTTTGGTGAATCGTCATATTACTTGGTTTAGATACCTTGTAGTATGGCTTTTTTTATGTGCTTCCCACTTCTGCAGCAAATCCTATATTTGCCAGAGATTAATTCTCTAAACCCTGTAATCATGCCATTTACAACGTTTTGTAATATTCTAGTTATAAATCCATCTTATCTTAATATTTTCCTTTTGGGCATTAAATAATATTAGCTATAATTGTAATTACAGCTAACATTAATTGTTAAAATATATTAATGATAACTTTATTAATAAATTTCTTCTGACATAAAATTAAATATTTTTTAATTACTATTTGCACAAAGTTTATTATTATTTCTGATAGAAATAATAAATGAAGAAAACTATTAAGTTAAAAAACATTTTTCAAATCTTTTAGGCTGTTGATTTTATTTTAATGTTCTCGATAAACCATAAGCCGAGTTCTGTATTCCAAAATTAGCATATTTTATTGTACTTTATCGCATCTTATAATACTCTGTAGTTATTGATATAACTTGTTTTAAAACACATGGAATAATTTACTATATTAAATTCTATTTTATTATATTTTGCTGATGGTAGGAAGAATGTCGGAAGTTTTAATTCTTCCTACCATTATATTAAATATATATTTTACTGCTGCATATATATCTTTAAAATACAAATAATGTAAATCACACTTTTCTAACTCTTCGCCTAATATATAATTTAATTATTCATTGCATATCCATGTTAAATTGTCCTTGTTCCATTTATGTGGAATATTCTTTTCTTCAATTATACCTTCTGCTATTGGTTTTAAAAATTTTTCTAAAACATTCATAACTGCTGAATATTCTAATTGATCAATTAAATTAATTCTCTTTAAAAATGCTTTCCATTGATTTATTCTTGACTGATCTGTTATAAAATCCTCTGTAAATATAGCTACATAATTACTTATATTAGTTTCTCTTCTATTAATAGTAGCTTGAACACTTCTATTATAACTCGGAAAAGTGAGTTTCTTTGTATAACACATGTTAGCCACCCGCATAGCAGGTGGTTTTATGTTTCGCACGCGCGCGAGCTCAACAGACTAAAGTCCATAATTAAAAGCACCGAAATAATCGGTGCAGGTGAAATAAATATTATTTATGTTCTATTTTCATCATCTTTCACAGCTAATGTCTCCACTTTTTTAGAGTCAATTTCATAAATTAATGTTTCTTACTATTAATTATACATTGCCATCATTTATAAATTTTATATTATAACTAAGTTATTATTGCTTTTCTTTTGTTAATGCTATACTTGCGGTATTTATTAATTTTTTTATTATGCCAATCATATTCTCATTAAAGATATTTTTAGAATTATAATCAGCAATACCAATAGATATTGAAGTTTGAATATTTTGTAAAAATTCATACTTTCTTATATCTAAAATCAGCTTTTAAGAAAATAACTTACAGTCTTCTCGATTATATGAAGTTAATATTGCAATTTCATCTCCAGCATATCTACATACAAACATATCTGATGTAATATTTTTTCTTAGTATATCTGCAATATTTTTTAATATTAAATCTCCGGTCACATGTCCATACTTTTTATTAACTTATGTACATTTTAGAACAAATAACTATTCTTGTATAATCCTGTTAATATTTCAATGTGTTTTCCTAATTCTATATTAATACTTGTCCTTGATACATATTCCACTATATCATTTTTATTTTTTACAAATAATTAAATAACCACTCTATATAAACCACTTAAAAAGTATATCTCGATTATTCTTTAACCATTCCATTGTAAATTCTTCAAAATACTGGGCTTCTTTACTTAAATTCTTTCCTATTTTCTTTACTAAATAAACATCCTTCACGCAATCTTTATCCTCAAATGGGCGTATTACTGTATCATTGTTTTTGTCTGCAAATGCAATAAAATCTAGAGATACTCCAATCCCTAAGTCCCTTCTTGCTACTTCGTGAATCAAATTTTCTTCCGAAGTCTCTAACAGTATATTAGGATTAACTCTATTTTTTATGAATCGATTAATATTACTAGAATATATATTAAATTCCCTTCCTTTGATGGCTAATGGAATACCTCTTAAATCATCATAAGTAATAAAATTCTTTTGTGCTAAAATATTACTCTTGTGAATAATAAGACAATGTTTGTGAGTTGTACAAAACTTAGCTTCAAAATTTGTATTGTCAATAGGTCCGGGCAAGAATGCTATTTCAACCTGCTCTTCCTTAAGCATATTTTCAATTGGACGTTCTGGATATTCTACAATATTTAAACGAATGTTAGGATATTTAACATAAAAATCTTGAACAAAATCCAGTGTAAGATACTTTAGTACTCCATAGGTAGATACTATACGGAGTACAGTTGTTATTTCTTCCTCTTCAAGTAGTATATCATTACCAATATTTTCGAATTCTGTAATAATAATTTCAGCTCTTCTTTTTAGTTTACTTGCATATATTGTTGGCTTGACTCCATGAGTTGTACGCGTAAATAATTTCACCTCTAATTCAGCCTCCATATTTTTAATGGTTTTACTTAGCCCTTGAGATGAAATAAAAAGATTTTCAGCTGCCTTTTTTATACTCTTATATTCATAAACTTTTAAAAAATAATTTAATTCTCGTTTATTCACATTTATCACCACTTCCATTATGCAACGATATGCATGTTATTTTCAAGTATGAATCAACTTTGGAGTTTATTAACTTCAACTTTCTTCTTCCTGAATTCTATATTTATAGTTTTTATATTTTAAAGCTAAATCAACTATTTAGTTTACTTTCATTAACTTTTTTCTGTTTGAGTTCTTCTTATATATATTTTATACTTTAATCAAACAAAAGCGTTTGATACTAATTCAAATGCATTTTTATTTTATTATATATATATTCTAATAAAGAAAATTCATAAAATGCAAAGTCGACTTGTCTGCATCTTTAAAAGTACACAGTAAATTTAGATGAATAAACTTTTTCAGAACATATATACACAAATAAATATTTTATCCCAAAAATCAGAGAGGAAGTATTAATTATGATTATTTCACAGATGCTATTATTATTTGGACTCATGGCAATTGGTTATTTAGCAAAGATTACAAAAATTATGGATACTATTAGTGATAAATATTTTTCTAAATTTATTACAAACATTGCAATTCCAGCTACAATCCTTAGTTCTGCAATTGGACAAAATATTGAAGATAAGATAGGCATTTTTAAAGTATTATTAGTTGCCATTTTAGTATTTGTAGTGACTCCATTTGTAAGTATTTTTTTAGTAAAAATACTCAAGTTAGAAAGAACTTATGAATTAATGTTAAATTATAGCAATCTAGCCTTTATGGGTATTCCTATTATTTCCAGCATATATGGTAAAGAATATGTATTTTATGTTTCAATCTTTATGATGGTATTTAATATTAGTTTATTTTCATATGGAGTTTCCGTCTTGCAGAAAGAAAATAACTCTGGCAAGATGCAGTTAAAAAGTCTAATTAATCCGGGCATTATTTCAGCTCTAGCTGCATTAGTAATTTTCATATTTGAAATATCTGTACCCGAATTTATCACCAATATATTAAAAAATATAGGTTCTATTACTACTCCATTAGCTATGATAATAATAGGTTCTACATTGGCTGGTGTAAAAATTAATAGTATTTTTACTGATCATAAAATTTATATTTATACTATTTTAAAAATTTTAGTATATCCTTTATTAACCTGGATAATTTTACATAGCCTTATAAGTGATCCAGTAATAACAGGTATCACAGTTATTTTATGTGGACTGCCTACTGCAGGAAATTTATCAATGCTTTGTGCTGACTATAATAGTAATGTAGAATTGGTAAGTAAAGGCATGTTTATTTCTACAATATGTTCTTTTATAACCATTCCACTTTTAGTGATTATTTTTTAAAAACATAAAATATATTTCATTAGTTCCTATAGACATATTATAAATAAAATTTTCTTGTTAACTTTTTTTGTTTAGCATTTATCTTGCAATAACCTGCGGATTTGCTATGAACATATATACATATTTTAATTTTTCTAAGATGATTTTGACCTCTTTAGCAGAGAAGTTCCTTTTATCTGCAATTTACAGCCATCTGGAAAATATCCACTTGTTGCACTTGATGCCTGCGGTGGAGTTACTGCTATTTTAAAAGCTATTGAAAGCAAATTAGAACTAAATCACATGACTGTAACTGGACATACAATCATAGAAAATATTAAAGACACTCCTTTATTAGAAAATGATGTTCTATATACTTTATCTGCTCGTAAAAATGCAGAAGGTGGACTTGCTGTTCTTTACGGAAATTTAGCACCTAAAGGTGCTGTAGTAAAACAATCTGACGTTGCAAAAAACATGCATTACTTTAAAGGAGTTGCCAAAGTATTCAACTCTATGGATGAAGCCAATGAAGCCAGCACTAGCTAAATATGCATCTAGAGTTTCATCTGCCGATACAGGAGCTGTAATACGTTAAATCATCAGTTAAACAGAAATTTCTATTATAAAAATAATCTACAACAATCTAATACTATGTTACTTTTTAGTAGACTATATTCTTAAGCTACGAAAATTTCAAGAAAATAAATAGACCATTCCCTATATAATAATTTCACTAAAAATCTAAATACATCATATAGGGAATGGCACAGATATAATTATAATGAAAAAACTGTGTTATCGCACTTCAAAAGCTTGAAATAAAGATAATTAAAAATCATTGACATTTTAATTATCTTTATTTTATCTTTTTAAAATTTCTCTATTTGTAGCAATAACTTCTTTATACCAATAAAAACTCTTTTTCTTATATCTTTCTAAAGTCCCACTACCATCATCATGTCTATCTATATATATGAAACCATATCTTTTCTTACGTTCAGCAGTATTATTTTTTCTTCAAACAAAACTTATAAATAACACTCAAAAATATGAACCAGAAAAGTGCTGCATAAATAATAGGTCTAGTATCAGAACTTATAGTCATCATGACTACAACCAAAGCAATAAATCCGAATATTATGTAAGAGGAGTATGGATACCAAGGCATTTTAAATGCAATTCGCTCATTACTTTGCATCTTGGCACGTCTAAACTTCATCTGTGTATATGTTATAGTAGTCCATGCAGTTAAACCAGCAACAACAGCCAACCCTGAAATATAACTAAATATTTTTTCTGGAATAATATAATTTGCAATAACCGCAAGTAGTATTACGCCTGAACTCAAAACAATCCCAGCATATGGAGTTTTTGTTTTTTTACCTACCTTGCTTAAAAACTCCGGTGCATTTTTTTGTAATGAAAGATTGTAAAGCATTCTAGAAGAAACATAAAGACAGCTATTCATAGATGATAATGCTGAAGTAAGAACAACAAAGTTAATTATAGATGCAGCTGCCGGAATACCCATTCGACTGAATACCGCAACAAAAGGGCTGCCTTTAAAAGAAAGATCGTTCCATGGATATAGAGCGACTACAACAAAAATTGCACCTATGAAAAAAATTAGGATTCGCCATGCTATACTATTAATAGCTTTCGGAAAAGTTTTTTCTATATCATTGGCTTCCCCTGCAGTTGCACCTACCATTTCTACTCCTATGAATGTAAAAGTTACCATAACCAGTGCCATCATTATGCCTGATATTCCATTTGGCATAAAACCGCCATGACCTGTCAGGTTAGTTAATCCTACAGGGACTCCACCATTCCCGACACCAAAAAATATAATTAGGATTCCAAATAATATCATGGTAATAATTGTCACAACCTTGATACCTGCAAACCAAAATTCAAACTCACCGAAAGCTTTAACTGTAATAAGGTTAACTGCCGTCAAAAATATTAAGCATATAAGACCTGTCAGCCAAGCTGGCACCTGTGGGAACCAAAAATTCACATAAACTCCGGCTACAGTAACATCCCCCATACTTCCCAATATTACCATAAGCCAATATGTCCAACCTGAGATGTAACCTAAATATTTGCCTGAATAACGATATGCAAATGCACTGAAAGAGCCTGATATAGGTTCCGAAACACACATTTCTCCCAAAGCTCTCATCATTAAAAAAACAATAATCCCACCAATAGCAAATGATAACAAAACAGCAGGTCCAGCTGCGACAATGGAACCTTTGCTTCCGTAAAAAAGTCCTGTACCGATTGCTCCTCCAATTGCTATCATTTGAATATGCCTATTTTTCAAACCTCTTTCTAGAGATTCGTTTTTAATTATCATTTTGTTTTCTGAAGCCATATATCTCCCTGCCTTTCTCATATTTTCGATAATAATAACCGTGAATAAGTTTATATCATAAAATTCCTCCTTATCATTGCATACATGCATTAGTAGCTTGCGGAATTCCGCAAGCGTTGATTCGCCTAACTTTTTAGCCGTTAGGCTTTTATATTTTCTTCCACTATGAAATAATAAATGTTACCACATAAAATAATAAGACACATAGTAGATTAACAATTTTTCTTATATTTTCTAATGAATTAAAAGAATTCTGTGGCTTTTCTTAATTATTTTCCTTTGTTTAAATTGACTTTTTTTAGGGAATATAATACTCTTTTTTAGTTCTTAACTCTTTCTTTTCTATTTTCTAACACTTTAATCAATCGTAGTGTCATTTCTATACCTGGTACATTTACTCCAAGTTCCTTAGCCTTCTTTATAACATAGCCATTAAGAGCTTCAATTTCTGTTTTCTTTCCTTCAAGAATATCCTGTGCCATAGATGTATAGTGATGTTTGTGAATTGAAAAAGTTTTAGTCAAGGTATCTTTTACTTTTACTGCTGATGCATTAATTTCTAATTTATTAGCTACGTTAACAACTTCATCTGCAAGTTCATAAACCATCTGCCTGCCTTCTTCTACTTCACCTATATCTCCACAGGTTGTGCAGCAAATAGCAGTTGTTGTATTTATTGCTATATT
Source organism: Clostridium sp. DL-VIII (assembly GCF_000230835.1). Lineage (NCBI taxonomy): Bacteria > Bacillati > Bacillota > Clostridia > Eubacteriales > Clostridiaceae > Clostridium > Clostridium sp. DL-VIII. The sequence goes on along the minus strand of NZ_CM001240.1, from coordinate 2,615,349 downwards.
AAACGCAGCTTTTTCCCAAATATCAACAAAGATATTCTCTTCAATAGAGCAGTTAAATCCTGCAACATTTAGCTTCTCATTAAACTCTAATAACGTATCATCTTTTTTATTGTCTGCCCTCGCAATTTTTGTATATCCTCTTCCATTAGATACAATATGACCTCTTTTTATAAGATCACTTGGGAAGTTGGTTACTCCAAGAATCATGTGTTCTTTATCTACATATGAAATAAGATTTTCAAATCCGTTTAAGCCATTTTGTAATGATATAATATATGTATCCGGAGTAATCCACTGCTTTATAGAATCAACAGCTTCTTTTGTCTGCTGAGATTTTGTAAATACCATCAACATATGAATCGGCTCTTTTACTTCATTCGAAGTAATTGCTTCCACTTTAACGTTTTGAATTCCAACATCATCTTTTAAAATAATTCCCTGTTTAGAGACCTGTTCTGCTGCTTCAGTGGAATGAAATAGCAAAGAAATATCATTACCTGTCAAAGCTAATTTTCCTCCAAAAAGTGTACCCATTGCCCCTGCACCAAGTATTGTAATTTTCATAAAGTTTATCCCCTTTAAATTTAATTTTTTAGTTTTGCGAAAGTATTCTTCCCAAACGCTTAACCCCTTCTTCTATGAACTCTTTTTCAATAAACGAATATCCTAAACGAATATAGTTCTTTACTCCAGGTTTTGAAAAAAACCCTTCACCGGATAAAAATACAACTTTTTCTTTTTCCGCTGCCTTTAATAATAATTCACTGGCATCAATGGATTCTTTTAGCTTTATCCATATGAAAAACCCACCATTAGGAACAGTATAAGAAATATCGGCTGGAAAATATGCTTTGATAGCATCTACAATTAGATCTCTCTTCTTTCGATATACCTGTTTAAGACCATTGATATGTTCATCTAAGTCATATTTCTTAAAATATTCTGCAATAATCAACTGATCAAATGTACTGCAATGTAAATCTATATTTTGCTTTACCGTAAAATATTTTTTAATAACTTTCTGACTAGCACTAATCCATCCAATTCTAAGTCCCGGACAAAAAATCTTTGAAAAACTTCCAAGATAAATAACCCATCCTTCTGTATCAAAACTTTTAATACTTGGATATGGTTTCCCTTCAAATACTAATTCTCTATATGGAGCATCCTCGATGACAAACACTTCATACTGCTTGGCCAACTTGGCCAATTTCTCACGTTTCTCCACACTCATACAACAACCCGACGGATTTTGAAAATCAGGAATCGTATATATAATTTTTGCTTCCGGATGTTCTTTTAATACTTTTTCAATCGTCTCAATATTCATACCATCCTCTTCTACCGGAACTCCAACATAATTAGGACTGTATGAAGCAAATGCGGCAAAAGCTCCTGTATAACTAGGTTCTTCACAAATTACAGTATCTCCCTCATTGAGAAATATTCTGGCAGAATATTCAATCCCCTGCTGTGACCCAGAGGTAATTACAATATCTGTTTCCTCAATTACTCCAGCACGAGGCATCATAGTATTTTTAATGAAATCTATTAAAGGTTCCATTCCTGATGTATTACCATACTGAAAAGCTTCGTAGTCATAATTCTCAACAACAAAAGGTACCAGTTTTTTCAAACGTTCTATGGGAAAAATTATATTTTCTGGTTTCCCTGCAGCAAAAGAAATCATTCCCGGTTGATCAAAAAGTGGATTTCTAACAGCTGATTCTTTTAGATGTTTTGTTCTCTCTGCAAATTTCATATTCAATTTTAGTCCTCCTTATATTTCATAAATTGTGCCTTTTCTTTGTGTCAAACACATAAACTCCTCTGGAAATAAACATGCTTATGACAACAGTCAATAAAATAATCCATATGCTTGATAAGCCTAATTTGATAAATACAAAGAAGCAAATAATTGCACCTATAAACAAGGTTCCATTATACTTAATATTTTTCATAAGGTAATCACATATTAATGCTCCAAATAGTGCTGGTACGAGATATCCAAAAGAATTTACAACTGATTCTGGAAGGGATGAAAGTATGTTTTTTCCTGCTATAGAAAATATGGTAATTAATATAACAGTTACATAATTACTAATTGCAGTTGCCATAGTTGAAATAACATCTCCTTCCTTTGTACCACCTTCTACATTAGTAGCTTTCTGAACTGAAGCTATTACAGGCATACGCAGTTCTGCAACATTTCCCGTTGTCCAGCTTAAAAAGCTTGCACCTGTTCCAATTGCCGGATAATAAGTTATAGGCTGTACAATCCATCCTATTGCAAAGGATGCAGCAACCATGCTGAAAATTGCACCCATATCTGGCATTGGAGGTGTAACACCATAAGCAATCCATACATAAATTGCTGGAATAAAATTAGCAATCACTGCACAAGTCATCGTTGTTATACCTAATTTCATGCATTTTTTTTCAAAACTCATATTTATCTCTCCTCTTTTTAATAATCTTAAATAAACATGGCTGCTACTACGCCAACCACCATAGAAATACCTAATGAAAATTCCTGCATTCTACGATTTTTTGAAAATATCTTATTCAATGTAAACATACATATTGCACCAAATAATGTAGAGATTGTATACGGACTTGGTTTTTGATATATTTGACTAATTGTTAAATATGAGAATAAACTAACCAAAACGCCTCCTGTTAAAACCTTTATCCACTTTGGATCTAGTTTTTCATTCATCTTATTTGTAATCTTCTCCATGCTGCAGATAAGTATCATTGAGCTTAAAAGCCATCCAGCTACATCAACAGCCTGTGCCCATAGACCATAAGAAAATATTCTAAGATCACTGTTTTCTCCACTTCCCACCATGTCTTTAACCATGCTGGCAAGTGCTAATTCTGTACGACCAGCTCCAACATCACTTATACGCATCCAGGAAGTAGGAGTTCCCATCACCGCCATTAAAGCTATACACATAACGGCAAGTGCAAGTCCTGGTCCAATTGAAGTTATTACAGAAACACGAATCGTTTCCTCCACTTTTTCTTTCGAAATCCCAATTTTCTTTGCTTCCTTTTTTGCTTCCAGCAAGAACAATGTGGATTGAACCAAAATAACACTAATCATTATTCCACATGTAATCCATAAGCCTAAGCTTTCTTTTATTATTGATACATTCATCTTTTTTCCTCCTTGTTATTCTTATAGTTAATAATTTTTATCTTTGGCTTGCTATGATATAAACTTACTGTTATCTCTTCTAAGTACTTTCCCTGCTCTTTCAGATGTTTGAATTCCATTTTCTAAAGCCAGTTTTCCATTTACTAATACATACTCAAAACCAGATGAGTACTCTCTTGGATTAGTGATTGTAGCATTATCCTTTATTTTATCCAAGTTAAATACAACTATGTCTGCAAAATATCCCTCTTTTAAATATCCTCTATCCTTAATATGTAAATGTTCTGCTGCCAATGCTGTCATCTTTCTAATTGCTGTTTCTAATGAAATAATCTTCTTCTCACGCACAAAGTTCTTTAAAAAATGTGCATAACTGCCATATCCCCTTGGATGAGGTTTTCCTTTTGAAAGTGGACCATTCTTAGATAAAGTAGCAGAATCAGATCCAATCATTATTTCAGGTCTTGAAGCAATTATTTCCACATCCTCCTGACTCAAACCTTCAACTATTACCAGTGTTCTAGCCTCATCTTCTAATAACAATTTAAAAAATAATTCTTCATTAGATATATTTAATTTCCTTGCAATATCAGACATTCTTTTGCCTTCCATCCATTTGTTTTCTTCTTTTACTATTGTGGATATAATAAGATGCTTGAAACCTCCTATTGCTTTTAATACATTCTGCCAGCCAAGAATGCCATTATTAATATCATGCATCATCTTCTCCTGCTCTTTTGGCATTTGAATTATATTTAATAAATTTTTCATTCCTCCATTTGATGCCCATGGAGGTAACATTGCCAATAATGAAGTCATTGCTGTATTATATGGATGCTGGTCACAGGTAACACATAGACCACTATCTTTTGCTTCAGCAATTAATTTAAATATTTTACCTGTTTTGTTATGATTTTGCTTTCCTAATAACTTCAAATGTGAAATATTTAATCTTGCCCCTGAAGCTTTTGCCACCTGAAAAGCTTCCTTAAAAGCTTCTTCTTCTTTATCGCCTTCATCTCTGACATGGGTTGTATAAAATCCATCATATTCAGCAACAACTTTACAAAGTTCTATCATTTCTTCCTTTGGTACATAAGCTCCTGGCAAATAAATTAAACCACTACTCATGCCCACAGCTCCAGCTTCCATTGCTTTGCGAACTTCTCTTTTCATGGTTTCTAATTCTTCTTGTGTTGCTTCTCTCTGTTCTAATCCCATTGTTGAAATTCTTACCGCACCTTCTGCTAAAATAGGCACCATATTTACTGCAATGTCTTTTGCCTCCATATAATTTAAATATTCTTCATAAGATTCCCAATGAAAATCAAGGTCTGCATCAATATTTCCTACCATTCTAGTCTTCAAATAGCTCATTAATTCATCCTTATATTTTTTACTTACTGGAGCAGGCCCAACTCCACAATTACCACATACATCTGTTGTTACTCCATCATAAATTCTGTTTTCAGCACTTCCATCATATAAGACACTTAAATCAGAATGAGTATGAACATCAATAAATCCAGGTGCTGCATAGTATCCATCTGCGTTTATAATATGATCAGCCTCCATATCACCGCAATCTCCAATTTTTACAATGCGCTCATTTTCAATAAGTATATCTCCAACATAGGTATTATTTCCAGTTCCATCAACTATTTTGCAATTAATCAGTTTTATTTTCATATTTATATCCTTTCTTCCATATTTTTTAGTTTATAAGTAGTTCTAAAACAATGCTGGCAGGGTCTATAACACATATGTCTGTTATTTTCTCTAAAGCTTCCTTAAAATAAGGAAAATGTGTACATCCTAACACTAAGCTCTCTACCCCGTTAGATTCATAGAACTCGAGTAAACTTTTAATATTATGTTTTTCAATAATTTCTTCTGGCAGTAACTTATTTTCTACATCAACCACAAGAGGAAGCATTGCCATGCCAAATACATCTGAATTTGGATTTTCCTCCATTATGCTTCTTTCAATCCCTGCCAATGCTTGGTTATTTCCTGCCAATACACCTATTACTTTCTTATTCTTAGCTATCTTTTTATATGCGTGCAAAGGTGTTATTATTGTAATAGCTTCCTCTTTTGATAGACAGTTCATGTCCACAGAAGCACTTAAGGAATTACAGTTAATCATGATTTTAGAAATTCCTTCCCCCTTAATATCTTTTATCAAATTTCTTATTCTCTCTTTTTTTTCATTTTGCGGCATCATCTGAAATATTGTTTGTTCTCGTGCCTCTCTAGCTACCGGATAACTTCTAGCATCAATCCCGTGAGCTCTTAAAAAAACTACTCCCATATGTGTATCTATATCTGTTCCTGCTATAACACCAATTTTCAATATATCACTCTCCATTTTTACCTCCATTCCAAAAAAAGCAACGGAACAGATTGTTTTATCTGCACCGTTGCAAAATTATTACTTAATTTATTTTCTTGAAAGTTCTTCTTCTTATTTGTATAATAGCAGAATAGAATAGTACCGTATAGTTAATAATTTTAAACTAATAGTTCAAAATTATTAAACTATTATCTTAGGAGGCATCAGAATGGAAATAAAAAGTTTAATAACATTAAAAACTATTGTAGAAGAAGGAAGCTTTCAAAAGGCTTCTGAGAAACTCGGGTATTCTCAAGCTGCTATTACATTTCATATTCGTCAATTAGAGGAAGAAATTGGCATACATTTTTTGATAAAATAGGAAGAAAAAAGATATTAAATCAATATGGAAAAGCTATTATTCCATATATCAATAACATTATTAATGACATAAATTATATTGAAGACTATGGAAAAAGTATAAATGAGCTTAAAGGTCACCTTACAATTGCTATGCCAGAATCATTTCTTGTATATAGAATGCAGCCTATATTACGGGATTTTAAAGCTCAGGCTCCACATGTACAATTATACCTGCAAGCTCTGAATGGCCAAGATATTATTTCCCATATAACTGCAGGAAAATCTGATCTTGCTATTCATTATGATACAAAATACCCAGATTCTATTGAAGTAAAAGCCAAATTAAGCGATTACTCATTAACTGCAATTGCCTCTCCTGCATTTGATTCCTCTATATTAGACCCTATAGGAGAAAAAAACATTGTGCTACTAATTATATTATTAATGATCATAAAAATATTTATCGAGATATCATGGAAAGCTATTTAAATAAAAATCACTTAATTTTGGAAAATACATTTGAATTTTGGAGTATAGAAGCAGTGAAAAAAAGTGTTGCAAGTAATCTTGGAATATCTTTATTACCATCATTTACTGTAGAAAAAGAATTAGAAGATGGTATTCTTAAAGAAATTCCCAATTTACAAGTTTCTGAATTACTTCCAGTATACTGCATTTTACATAAAAATAAATGGATTACACCCGCAATGGATTTTTTTCTGTCTATTCTAAAATCACATTTTTTAAATGAACGTCATATATAACAAAAAAGCCCTATAAAATGGAGTGTTAAAAAAAGCATTATACTTTTTCATTGTCTATTTAGCCTGGGGCTATCCAATTTAAAAAATTGCTAGTGTGACAGCTCCATCTATACTTTCGTACATTCTAATTCTAAAGGATGTCATCCAACAATCATCCAATTGCTTTCTTTTTCTAATATCAAATCAAACTGTGAAATTTGCGTTGCTTTTGCGTAAGCGTAAAAAAATTAACGTATAGATAAATATGAGTCTCCATTGCTAAAATTAACATAGTAGTTTTAACAAGGAGGGTTACCTATATGAATAATAATGAAAATATAAATTGGAGAGAAATGATTGCAGCTTTTTCTTCTTACGAAGGAACGTTGGTAAGCTTTTGCAACATAAATCACATTTTTAAAGGTCAGCTTTATTATTATAGAAAGAAATTTGAAAAAGAAGATAATATAAAGTTTCATGCAATTTCCATTAGTGAAGAAAGAGTAAAAACTGAAATCACTGTAGTTCCAACTGATAGACCCAATATAAGAATAGAAATAGGAAATGCTAAAATATATGTACCGGCCAATGAAATGGCAGCTTTAAGCACCTTACTTAAGGATCTTATTACAAATGTTTAATCTTAACAAAATTAATACAGTTTATCTTGCGTGTGGAATAACAGATTTAAGAAAAAGCATTGATGGACTAGTGTAATTGTCCAAACACAGCTAAAGCTGGATCCGTTTGAAAAAGCTTTGTTTGTCTTCTGTAATAGGCAAATTAATAGAATTAAAATACTTCACTTTGATGAAGGATTCTGGTTGTACTATTTCCGACTTGAAAATAATAAATTAAAATGGCCACTGACTCTAGATGAAGCGCTTAAATATGCCTATATTTGTTGTGAGGTATATGAATGGATATTTTAGATTTAGAAAATCAGCTTGATGAAAAAACATAATTATTGATTTCTAAAATGGAAAAAGAAATCGAATCAAAAGATAAAGAAATTTATGATTTAAAAAAGCAATTATCTTTTCTTAAAGGACAGATTCTTAATAAAAACAGAAAAATTTTTGACAATCTAGTGAACAAGTTGATTCAAGACAGCTCTCACTTTTTAATGATGCCGAAAAAAACAGTGATCTTAAAATAGATGATCCTTCCATTGAAGAAATTACATATACAAGAAAAAAATCATCTTCTCATTTAGGAAAGAAAGATAATTTATCCGGCCTTGAAAATCACATTAAAAAAGGTAGGAATTAAAACAGATATACATTACCATAGTTTAAGACATATCTTTATAACCAACTGCCTAAGTAAAGATATAAATCCACGTACTGTTATGGATTGGGTTGGCCATACTGATATTAAAATGACTATGCTTGTTTATGCCGAGATTAATAAAGATAAGAATAAGAAGGAATATGAGAAAATTAATTGTATGTTTGATTAGGCTAGAAATAACTAGCCTAATTTAGGATTATATAATTATTTATTTTCCCATTCTCTAAACAATTCATCAACTATGAATTCAGAACTTTCAGCCCATAAAACAGATTCAGTATTTTGTAATTCCAATGTAGTAGTATAGAATCCTTTTCCAAAATCACGCTTATTCTTAGATTTTTCTAAATCCACCTCGTAAAATAGCTGATTAGTTCCATGAAATAGCATTAGTTCATTATTGCTTAACATATTCTTTTCTCCTAACCACATCTTCAATAAACTCAATACTTTCTTCCAGGCTCTGAGTATGTAAAACATCATATTGGGAGCGGATTAATTTAAATAAATCGTATTTTTCAAATATTTTAAATGCATTGATACTACTTATATTATGATTAAATGCAAAACCTTCAACAGCCTCTATTATTAATAAATTCTTATCATTTTCAGTACTATTCATCTGTTTCTCCTTCCATAATGAATTGATTCTAACAATTAAATAATATCATCCTTATTTTCCCTTAATTAATACATCTATACGCTATACTTGCAGCACTTTGCGTATACAACCCTGTATTTTTTTGATAAAGCATTTTACATATAGGCGATGTGTAAAATAATTTCATTGATTCATACTTACTTATAGATTTTAGGTTGCTTATATTTTCAATAATATCATCTACAAGCATAACCATAATTTCATCATATTCATTCATTTTCATCTTATTTTACTACCTCCATACCAATATATTTTAAACATTGTTCAATAACTTCTTGATTGTTAATACACACCTGATTATTAGGTAATTTAAATTTTAATCTTTGAGTTGCAGCACTAATATCTATCCATCCTCTTGAAAGAAGATTTATTGTAGCAAATACTTGATCATCAGCTACCTCTCCAATAGTTATATCATACGGAGATTTTGAGTTTATATCCTTTCTGTTCATCAATATAAACTTCAGCCACTCATTTGTAACACCTTCATACTCATGTACTTTATAATCCTTTTTCGCCAATTCTAAATCTAATTCATATATTGATACAGTTGGCTTTTCCTCAATTTCACCTTTAAAATTAGTACATTTTCTAATGGCCCACTTTTCTGCTTGCTCTTTAAATGTAGTTGTATAAAACCCAAATCCAAAGTCTAGCGCCCTGTTAGATTGTATTATTTTAGGTTCCTTTATATCAATATTAGATCCATGATAAACTATCATATTTCTAACTCCTCACCTTTTAATAATTGAACAATTTCACTAACTATATAATCTTCACCTTGAGTATGCAATGTATCATAATATTTAATTATATAATCATCCAATATATTGGTTTTTTCAGAAATAAGTTTATACACATCACTGGGATCCATATTTAAATTTCGGCTTAAGGCAGTTATGCAATATATTGCAAAATACAATTGTTCATCTGTAATATCTCTTCCACTAAACATTTATTCACACCACCATTTTTACTTTAATATAAATAATATTTGTTTTTGATGTTTTTTATATATCACAGTTTTATTCTAAATATTATTTTTACCTAGTACTCTTTCTTGTTCCCTTTGCAACACCAAATCAGATAAAGAAATATAAAAGTCCTGTTACTCTTTTGTCTTTGCTTTTTTAAACAATTCTTTTAAATCGGCATATGAGTATTTTAAAAACTGTTCATATAAATTATTATTTTTCTCATTTATATTTTCCATTGAAATTCCTCTAAAAATAAATCTTTATTATATTATAGCCTAAGAAATTATTAATATAAACAGTTTTATCTATTGCATTCACAAGATTGATCTATATTCCCTTCTATTTTCAAACAAATATTTTTACTATTATGTTTATCTAGAAAATTCATCTTTGCTTTGTCATTTTCTAATAATAACTTTAAGATTTTTTCTAGAGTAATCATATTTTTTTATCTAACATAATCTTTGAATTTCTTCTCTTACTCTTCTTACTACTCAAAATTTAATTGTTTCATTCGTGTTTTCAACTTGACCACCATCTTGACCATCATCTTGAACTTTATCTTGACCACTAAAATGGTATACCTTCTTGATTCAATATCTTATTATTTTATAATAAATCTGATTTTATTTTTTTAATTTCTTTCAATCATTGATATCACTTAACTACAAACGATAATTTTCCCACTATTTTTCCCACTACGGCACGAAAAACCACTAAAAATCGAAACTACTTGTCTACATATAAAACGGCATAACCATGCGCTTTTTAAGCATTACTGAATATTAGTGAACAAGCTCCTTATGAATCCGGCCAGCGGCACCATTAATTTTGGTGAATCGTCATATTACTTGGTTTAGATAGACTTGGGCTATAAAGTTACTTTGGTTAGTATTATTAATGCTCTTTACAGCATTTACAGTCTAATATTTTTTTTAATGCATTTCCACTGCTAGTATGACATCTTATTAGTTCAGCTTCGTTTACATTTTTCTTGGATAAAGCACACTGTATCATCTTATGTGATATAGTATTCGTAAATACTACCAACAAATCAGGTCTTCCAATTTGCTTTTTTAAATTATTAGGCATTTGAGTAAATACTTTTGCCTTACAATTGTAATCTTTGCATATTCTTTTGTATTCACATACCATTCGATCATGCCCACCAATTATTACAATACTCATTTTTTTTCCTCCTCTCATACAATATGTTTTTAGATATTTTTTATTTTTAAAGCAAATCGCACAAGTTAGTTTTGACTAACTCATTCATAAATTTATATATTCCCATTATTTTTATTATTATTCATATAAAATTAGTCATAAATAACTCTAACAATATTATTACTAAGATATTCTTTCAACATAATTTGTATATTAAAATAATATCGGTTAGTTTTGACTAACTAATGCTATTTTAATATATTTTTTACAAGTTGTCTATAAGCTTCAATTGCACCTTTTCCAAATTATATTATTAAGCTAAAACTATTATTTGTTTGATGCTCATTATGGAATAAATGTAATATAAATTCATCCCATTCTAAAGAATAAATCCTATATTCCAATGCATTATGATTCATTATTCTAAATTTGATGTTATATATAAATTTATGATATACTTATTTAATTAACAAACAAATTTTAATCAAATTAAATATGCAATAAAGAAGGTTTTTACATGAATACAAATGAATCAGTTGAAAATTATTTAGAAACCATTTTAATATTAAGCCAAACTCTGCCTGTAGTTCGTTCTATTGATGTGGCTACTGAGCTTAATTTTAAAAAACCTAGTGTAAGTGTTGCTATGAGAAATCTTCGCGAAAAAGAATACATAACCATGACAAATGAAGGATATATTCACCTTACTGATACAGGCAAAAAAATAGCAAGTATGGTTTACGAGAAACATACTTTTCTTTCTCAATGGTTAGAAGCTCTCGGCGTAGATCCTAAAACTGCTGCTGAAGATGCCTGCAGAATTGAACATGTTATAAGCAATGAAAGCTTTAAAGCTATAAAAAAATATGTTAATAAAAATACTCTTAATATTAAATCATCTTAAAATTATGTATTTAATTTTACTTTTCCGTTACTAATTTCCTATTATTTGTGAGGCAAGGAGTCAAGTTTCCATCATCAAGGACTAAAATTTAATTTTCATTTTGTATTGTTGCAAAGCGGTAAGCTATAATAATAATTGCTTTTCCATAGTTAAAATACTGATTTCTTCTCAAAGAAATAATTGATAATGAATTTCATTTACATTGTTTTTATCTTGTGCTATATTATTTTTAGGCTTAATTTTATCGCGGCAAATTTCTGTATGGAGATGATAATTATTATGGCAAAAATGAGAACACCAAGATTTAAATTATGTAGAAGATTAGGATTAAATGTAATTGGTCATCCTAATGCAATGAAAAGAGCTAATAATGGTAGTGCTAGAAATGCGAAAAAACTTTCTGCTTATGGAACTCAGTTGTTAGAAAAGCAAAGATTACGAGCATATTATGGTGTCATGGAAAAACAGTTCTCTAATTATGTAAAAAAAGCTCTAAAAGATAAAGAACAAACTGGATATTCTTTAATTAAAAGATTAGAATGCAGACTTGATAATATTGTTTACAGATTAGGATTTGCAAATTCAATAGCTGGCGCACGTCAAATGGTAGTACATGGCCATTTCTTAGTAAATGGAAACAAAGTAAATATTCCATCATTTAGTGTCAGCATAGGAGATTTAATTACTTTAAGAGAAAAATCCCAAAGAAATGAAACTTTTAAAAATAATTTTTTATCTAATATTATTAATACTTATCCATATTTAGATAAAAATGCAAATGAATTTTCGGGTACTCTTCTAAGATATCCTCTTAGAAATGAAGTTCCCATTGAAGTTAATGATTCATTAATTGTTGAATTTTATTCAAAATTAAGTTAAAAATTTAATTTAAGCTAAAGACAGCTAAGTATTTGATTTGCAAATATTTAGTTGTCATTATATTTAAGTAGAATTAAGAAGTATGCAATTCACATTTGATTTATTTTTATATAAAAATTTAAAATTTGAAATGAGGTAATGCAAATTGAAAAGTAATACAAAATTAAAAATTATTTGTAAAAGTCCATATAAACATCATTATTTTTGGGAACATAAGATTATTAATAATGCTAATTTATGGGAAGGTTACTTTGAAAATCAAAATATAACTCAAGACTCTAGAATAATATATACTGGAATACTTGATAATGAAAAAAACATCTTTCACTATGGTTTTGTAGTCTATCCATCCATTTATAAACTTTTGGGTTTTTTAGAAAATGTTTTTCTTCCTACAGCTTTTTTTACCTGGTTTGATCGTAATTGTCATGATTTTTATATTCCATTAGCATCATATCCAGTAGTTGTTAGTGAAGTAATCGACTCCACTAAAGATATTAATTTAAATTCAGTTAATTCTATGAATAATTCTTATTATTTTCTAAATAATTTATGGTTATTTGATAACTCAATGTTAGATATGGCTTTAAAATCTTTTTGTGAAAAATTTAATAATGAATGGGACAAAGACTATAATAAAAAGATATTTCTAAAAATATTTAATTCGCCATCACATGTTTTTGATTTCATAAAAAACTCTATTGGCTGGTCTGATTGTACTGAGTTCATAGAAGAAGAAATTTCAATGAATTTAGATAGACTTAAATTCACTTGTGATAATGTATTGACAGAACCTTTATTAAATAAAAAGTTTATTTATATACTAAATACAAATATACCTGCATTATTTTAATATAACTAATGTGCACTATAATTATATCTTTTGCAAAATTTAAGTTTGAATAATATATCTGTAATTTTCTCTACTAATGCTTGACAAAATTGTAAATATATCATATTCTTTTATTGATAATGATTTTCATATTTATTTAATCACTAAAAAAAGTGCTACTTAAATAAAAATAGTATATTGGTCAGGAACAGGTAATATAACGACATTCAAACTCAGCTTATTATTAATTCAAAATTTGTTAATATTTTATGGAACATATTAAAATACCAAATATTTTTTTTCAGTTCACACACGCTGAAAAATTTTGATACATGACTGTAAGCTCCTAATATAAAATGTAATTATGTTCCACAAAATTATATATTAGGCTTTCTTAAGATAAAATTCAATACACTGCAATTTAATTATCTATTATCATTCATAATAAAACTGCATTGTATAACATTATTTTAGGAAAGTCTTTTTATATACTATTTAAACTTATTCCATTAGAAAGGAGAATTATATGATATTAGATTTTGAAATGTATCATGATATTATTGAAGCATTGGCTGCATCATTAGATGCAAAGGATGTTTATACTGCTGGGCATTCTACTAGAGTTGGAAATATAGCGTATGATTTAAGCAAAAAATTGAATCTAGATAATGCAAGTTTACAGATGATTCATATTTCAGGGCATTTGCACGATATCGGTAAAATAGGTGTACCAGATAATGTATTAAAAAAAACTGGTAAACTTAATACATATGAATGGGAACAAATGAAAATGCATTCTGAAATAGGCTATAACATATTAAAAAAGACAAACAGTTTAAAAGAAATTTCGCGTATAGTTTTACATCATCATGAAAGATGGGATGGGAATGGCTATCCCCATGGATTATCTAAAGAAGAAATTCCTTTAGGCTCTCGGATAATAGCTATTTGTGATTCCATAGATGCTATGAGAAGTAAAAGGCCTTATAAACAACCAATAGGTAATATTGAATGTTATAATGAAATATTAAATAACAAAGGAATTATGTATGATCCTATAATTACAGATTGCATAATTGAAAATTGGAATTCAATTGTGGTTCCATATTACTTATAAAACAATTTATATAGTATCTATGAAAAGGAAGTTTGTTTTTAATACTACTTACTTTTCATATTAAAGTTTCTAATTTTATTATTTCGGTTTATTAACTTTAGCATAAATTATAAATATGATACAAATTTTAATAATTGCATATAAGAACTTTAAATCTTCGAGCTACTCTATAAACTTAACAATCCAACTATATTATGCTCCCATGGAGCTTATTCAATTAATTTACTTAATTTTAGCTGGAGTTTTTGCAAGTCTAGGACAATTTGGAATAACTTTTGCTTATAAGTATGCTCCAGCTAAAGAAACTTCTATTTTTGATTATACTAATATTATTTCTTCTGAATTAATAAGTTTATACTTATTAGGAATATTTCCAGATTTTTTAAGTATTATTGGATAAATTATTATATTTCTAATTTCCCTGCATATGTTCATATTCAATGAATGATTATAATTATGCCTAAAGGAAATTAATTATATGGCCTCGTTTTTATCATAAAAAGCTTTTTTACAGCATATATAAAATTTTATTTCCAGATTTCATCAGCAATTTCTTTAATTAATAGAATTTTATTCCACTGTTCATCCTCTGTAAGAATATTTCCTTCTTCGGTAGAAGCAAATCCACATTGTGGACTAATACAAATATTGTTAATATCAACATATTTAGTAGCTTCTTTAATTCTGTCAATTATAGCAGCCTTATCTTCTAATTTCCCAATTTTTGAAGATACAATTCCTAAAACAACTTGTTTTCCAGCACCTAAGAAACGAAGTGGTGAAAAATCACCTGCCCTATCTGTATCAAATTCAAGATAAAATCCATCTACATTTTCTTTTCCAAATAGAATTTCTGCAATTGGCTCATATCCACCAGAAGCTGCAAATGTTGAATGATAATTTCCTCTGCAGACATGAGTTGTAACAATCATATCATCTGGATGCTTTGAAATTGCCTGATTATTAACTTTTACATAAATCTCTGCAAGTTCTTTTAAATCAACTCCAGCATCTTGACGAGCTTCCCAGTATTTTTTATCACAAAACATTCCCCATGTACAATCATCAAGTTGTAAGCTTCTGCATCCCGCATCATATAAATCTTTTATTACTGTTTGATAAGCTTTTGCAATGTCATTTGTTAACTCATTAATGTTATTATAAGATTTATTTGTAGCTTCTTTATTTTCTGCACGTTGTAATTCTGCTAAAAATTGAGCTGGCGCAGGAATTGTTTGTCTTGCTACAATTCCCTCTTGTGCAAATTGGTTAATAAATTTAAAATGTTCAACAAAAGGATGATTTTCACCAGTTATTTTACCTGATAACCTTGCAGTTTCTGGCCTTGTTTCTAAGCCATTAAATTTATATCCACTATCTATTTCTACTTTTTCAACACCATTTAATCCCCATATGAAATCAAGGTGCCACCAAGAACGACGGAATTCTCCATCTGTTATTACTTTTAAGCTGGCTTTTTTTTGCTTTTCAATTAGTTTTGTAATTTCAATATCTTCAATGTTCTTTAATTCCTCGCTAGAAATTATTCCTTTTATAAATTTTGCTCTTTCTTCTTTTAGAACTTTTGGTCTTAAAAAACTTCCAACAATATCATATCTAAATGGTGTTACTTCTCTTTTCTTTGCATTTTTAAATTGTATCATGCTTGTCTCTCCTTTTATTCTAAACTTTTTTTAATAACAATTAGAACTTATATTTTTTAATGTTCTTTAATAAAACAAGTATAATACATTTTTCTATGTATAAAATAATTCCTAAATTATATGGCTAAACATAGTTTTAAACTATATCTGATTTAATTCTCCTATTAATGTTTCTTTTAATAATTCAACATAATCTAAAGCTATTTTACTTAAAGATATATTCTCATGAACAATATATCCAATAGTAATTTCATCTTTTAATTGCAGCGGAATAGAAATTATATTGTTTCCATTTAAATCATGGCTAATAACTCCAGTTGA
This sequence comes from Clostridium sp. DL-VIII, assembly GCF_000230835.1. Classification (NCBI taxonomy): domain Bacteria; kingdom Bacillati; phylum Bacillota; class Clostridia; order Eubacteriales; family Clostridiaceae; genus Clostridium; species Clostridium sp. DL-VIII. The sequence continues at coordinate 2,598,930 of NZ_CM001240.1, read as the reverse complement.
AATAGTATAACCATTTAATCCAATAAGTAAATTGAACAACGTCGCCCTATCACTTACAGTAACACTTTTTTTATGGGTAAGAGTACTTTGAATTTCTTCTGAAAAATAAAAAGAATTAAATTCACCTTGTTCAAATGAAAGATATGGATATTGTTCTAATTCTTTTAACGTAACATATTTTTTATTTGCAAGTGGATTTTCAGAACTAATGAAAATATGAGGATTTGCTTTGAATAATTCCTTAAAAACCAAATTATTTTCTTTCAAAAATTTATTAATAACCTTAGAATTAAATTCATTTAAATAAAGAATTCCTATTTCACTTCGAATATTTTTCACATCTTCTATAATTTCATAGGTTCTAGTTTCTCTTAATGAAAATTCATATTCATCCAAATTATATTCTTTTATAAGATTTACAAAAGCGCTAACTGCAAAAGCATAGTGTTGAGTCGAAACAGAAAAATTTTGTCTTAACTGTTTTTTATTGGAATAGCGGTTCTCGAGTAATTCAGTTTGTTCAATCACTTGCTTTGCATAGCCTAAAAATTCAGCTCCTTCACTAGAAATTATGCTTCCTTTATTAGTTCTATTAAAGATGGGAATTCCGATCTCAGTTTCAAGTTCCATAATTGCATTAGAAAGACTTGGCTGGCTAATAAAAAGCTGCCTTGCTGCTTTTGTAATAGATCCACATCTTGCGATCTCAACTGCATATTTTAATTGTTGCAATGTCATAACTTCACCTTCAATCTAAAGTAATCTAAAAAATTAAATACAATACTTTTTATATAATAAGAGCCTTGTCCAATATAGCACTGAACAAGGCTTTATATTATGCTCTGCTCGAGCAGTACCTTTTTTCTTTATATTCATGATTATACTTTCACCATATAAAGTAGTTTCTTGATGAAATGATATATCATTTTTTATATAATAATCAATCATTTTAACAGCTTCTCTCCCCGCTTTAATTTGAAGATTATTATCTTGCCATGATCCAATCCTTGCAAGCATTTCGTCAGCATTAATTCTCTTTCCTATATAATTTTCATTGAAGAATACTAATTTATATATTTAGGTTTTTCCTGAACCATTTATGCCTGCAAATAATGTATATCCATTATACTGGCATTTCCTTTATGACTCTTCTTTGCTCCCTTTGAAGCTCTAAATTAGCCATATTCATATGGATTTACCTCATAGTAAAATTATACCCCAAAACTACTGTGTTTTAAACAAAACAAATAATTTTGACAAACTTTTAATTTCCTTCACTTATATTGTATTAATCTATATAATAATTCAACATATATTTGCGCTTATAAACTTTAATTAATCATAATAAAGAATTAAAATTCGAGTTTTATGATAAAATAATCTCTTTCCATTTCATTAAGGGGTAGCGCTGATAAAACTTCCAGCGGAATTTACATCTCCGCTTCCTTTATACTCTGGATAAGCAGGATATTCTAAAAGCGGACGTGTGCGGCCTGCAGTCTTTTCAGACCCATCTGTTACAATCAAATTTTCAGGAGATTTATTATTTACTACCCATTGATCCAATGCGTCTAATGTGTCTGATTCCATATTCCAGGTTTCTGAGTTATAATGGCCATTTCCTGGAACCATATAGAATTTTACGAACTCACCAAGGGAGTCTTTACCAAACTTGTTAACTAACTCATTATAGTAGTCGATTGTGCCTTGAAAGGTAACAATTTGGTCTCCTGCTCCATGAATAAGAATCAATTTTCCTCCATTATTTTTAAAAGCTGAGATATCTGGATCTGTAGCATCAAGCAATTCTGAAGCTTGTACAACTTTGTCGTGCCATTTATCTTGATCAAAACTTTCAGGATTAAAATTATCATCTCTAACTATCATATCTTTAATAACAGCATCCCCAGATGCTGCCATTATGCCATCTCTGGCAGTTGGTGCTGTACCAAATTGGTTTAGATACATATCTTCTAAAGGCGCTCCTTTAAAAACAGGATATCCCGGCATGGTGGTTAATCCATTAGCAAGAGGATAATTAAATTTCATAGGTGAAGCAAATGTTTCTAATGTTTTTATCTGCGCATCTGATAATATATTTTTTAAAGCTTTTAAAACTTCATCCTTCTTTTTTTCAGCTCCAAAAATGTTGCTTATTATGCCATCCCGAGCGCCGTCTAATCCATCATCTATTCCAAGGATGGTTTGATTAACACGCTTATACTGTTCAGGACTGATCCAGCCCGCTCCATTATTAGCCTCTACGGCATCTGCATTCCTGCTATCTGCAATTGCCTTAGGCACCCAGTTTAATACAGGGAAATAGCAAATAACGCCGTTATATTCTGTTGGAAAACGTTGCACAACTTTCAACGCTTCTCGTCCGCCATTAGACCCACCAACAAAATATACCTGAGACGGCTTGGATTTATAAAAGGCCTGTACTATTTCTAGTACTGTATCTTTTGTTTTCTTTAACTGGTCAGAGGCAAAATTATTCAATGCTTCATCATTAAGCGCCCATTTACTATCCCAATATGAAGAATTTACATGGCCACTATCACTGCCAAATGTCACATACCCTTGAGCTAAAGGTGTCGGGTCTGAAACCATTTGCCCGTAATATCCACTATCAGCAGTAACCAGAGCACCGTCAAATCCGCCGCCACCATATTGTAGTATTTTACTGTTCCATTTTACAGGAAGGTTAACCTGAAAGTTAATGTCTGGAGCAGTTTTATCTACTGGATGGATTGCACCTAATACCTTGCAGTATTCTCCATTTAGATTATCCTTTTCATCAGATTTAACTATGGTTGCTGAACTGATCGTAGCACCTGATGTAGGCAGCCCTATTTTCGATGCAGGAATTTCTGCTGGTATCGTAAAATTGCTTGATGCATCAGAAACCTTAAAATCTTTTAGATTAGTAGCTGATGATGTAGCAATAACTATAGAATCTTTTTGATTAGCGAATGCTGCTGTGCTGCTTCCATTAAACATAAACACACAACTGGCAGCAAAAGCACTTATAGTAGTCCAACTTTTCTTTGAAATTTTCATTTTTTCGTCACTCCTTACTTTTGACTGGTACTATCAGAGTTTTATCTGATATCTAACCACTGTAACACTCCCTCCTATCTTAATATAAGATTAATAAAATCATAAATTATCAAAGTTTGATTTATATATAATTCAAACTTTAGCATATTTTTCTATACGTGAATATATTATACTAATTTAGGCTAATATTCAATAAGCTTTAATACTAATTATTTTATAAAAAATTTCATTATGTTTTAATTTTAGATAAATTAATAAAAACTAGATGCGTCAAAAGTAAAAGAGCATACATTGTATGCCCAGGTTGTTGAAAAAGCTCATCAGATTTTGAATCTGATGAGCTTTTTTCTCCTGCATTAAATACAATCCCAATATGAAATCATAATTAACTAAAAAATTTATATATAGGCATTTGTTACTTACTGTCTTTTGACATTTTAACAAATATCAAAGAAACAAAATATTAATGATTTCATTTTATTTAGCTTCTCCATTTTAATAATAATGCTGAATGTAAAATAACTATAACAGAGCCTACATTATGTACTAGTGCTCCTACAATTGGATTTAGAATACCTGTCATGGCTAATATAATGGCAACAAAATTTAAGGTCATTGATAATATAAGATTAATTTTTATTGTTTTCATGGTTCTCTTTGAAAGCTCCAATAAATGTGGGATGCACTTTATATCATCATTTACAAGAGCTATATCTGCCGCATCTACAGCAATATCACTTCCTATCCCACCCATGGCAATTCCAACAAAAGCTTTCTTTAACGCTGGTGCATCATTTACCCCATCTCCGATCATAGAAACAAGTTGTCCATTTTTTTGAAAATCTTCAATTATAGATAATTTATCTTCTGGCAGGCATTCTGAATATACTTTTTCAATACCAGATAAAGTTCCTATATTTTCTGCTGTCTTTTTATTATCACCTGTAATTAATGCAGACTCTATATTTAATTTTTTAATTTTTTGAATTATATTTTTAACATCTTCTCTTAGTACATCCTCTAAAACTACAAAACCTTTTATATCAGCATCTTGTGCAATGTACACAACTGTGCATCCTTTTTCTATAAAATCGCCAGATAAAGTTTCTTGAACATTACTTAAGCTTAACTGATGTTCTTGTAACAGTTTGTTGTTTCCTGCTATTATCTTATTATTATCTATTTTTCCAGAAACCCCTTTACCAATTACCATCTTAAAGTCTGTAACTTTCTTAAATTCTTTCTTCGATACTGTCTTATAGTATTCTACAATTGCTTTTCCAAGTGGATGCTCAGAAGATTTCTCAACACTGGCCATTAAATTTAATAATTCTTGTTCTGATATGTCTTTGTCAAAGGTACATACTTTAGTAACCTTAGGCTTTCCATACGTTAAAGTTCCTGTTTTATCAAAAGTAATTTTCTTAACTTTTGATAATCTTTCAAGAGCATCCCCTTCTCTAATTAAAATACCGTATTTTGTTGCATTTCCTATACCTGCCATAATTGCTGTTGGCGTTGCTAAAACTAATGCACAAGGGCAAAATACAACTAATATCGTAACAGAACGAAGAATTTCACCTGTAACAAGCCATGTACCTATTGCTGATATTAATGCAATTACGACAATCCAAGTAGCCCATCTGTCTGCCATTCCTACAATCTTTGCTTTTCCTGCATCTGCTGATTTTACAAGACGGATCATTCTTTGGAGTGAACTGTCTTCACCAATTTTGCTTGCTTTCATATTGAAGGCTCCAAATTGATTTACAGTACCACTAAAGACCTCATCTCCAATATTCTTATCTACAGGCATAGATTCACCTGTCATAACAGATTGATCTATTGACGTTTCTCCTTCAATTAAAACCCCATCGACTGGTACTGTTTCTCCTGGTAAGACTTTAATTATATCATCTACTAAAACATCTTTAGCTTTAATCATTTTTTCTTTTCCATCAACAATTACTCTTGCTATTGTTGGTGTTAAATTAACTAATTTTTCAATTCCGGATTTAGCTTTTGCAACAGTATGTTCCTCAAGTAGTGCGCCTAAAGTCATAATAAATGCAACTTCTCCTGCTGCAAATATTTCACCGATGATTACTGATGCTATTAAAGCCATAGATACTAACACATCTGCTTTAATATCAAACTCAGTAACAAGTCCAATCACTGCTTCTTTAATAATTGGCAAGCCACATAAAACTATTGCTATATAAGCTGCATCAAAGGGTAAATCTATTAAATTAAAAAAACTAATTATAAGCGATAATACTGATATTATGAGCATTATCATAGTTCGTTTTTCTTCATCCTTTATGAATTCACTTATTTTAGACATTCCATACCATCTCCTTTCATATACCCCTAGGGGTATAGGTATATGATAATTATGAAAAAGTCTTTTGTCAAGAATGATTTTCATAATTACTTATAAATTTTTTCAACAAAAAGGCAGCCAAATTATTGACTGCCTTCTATTAAAAAATCATTACATTTTTAAATATTATTATGACATCCTCGAAAAATGTTCTACTGCCTTGGCAAAATCAGCAATTGTCTTATCAGCATCACCATGTTCTATTCCTTCACGGACACAGTGTTGAAGATGCCCCTCTAGTACTACTTGACCAACTTTATGTAATGCACTTTTAGCTGCATTAATTTGTATTAAAATTTCTTCACAAGGAACATCTTTATCTACCATTTCTGAAATAGCTCTAAGTTGACCTTCAATTTTTTTAATTCTAGTTTGTATCTTAGGAATATCCATACATTGACGCATACTAAATCCTCCTTTATAACAAAGTATGATATATACATATAAAAGAATATTAGTACTTAAATATATTGTTGTCAATAATTCGCTAGAAAATAGCCACTCAATCTTCAACGCATAAGCTAAAAAGTATCTCAAATATCCATACTATTTAATAATTCTTTTAAAGCTTTAAGTTCATCATTACTTAAAGTAATACCCTTACCCATCTTCTCATGTCCAGGCGCCCAATCTCTCAAATCAAACTTAGCTTCTTTTCCATTCCAACTTATTAAATTTAGTTCTTTAGTCCATCCTTTTGATGATTCTGATATTTTCCCTAACTCTTTTTCTATTTCAAACTTAATATCTGCCATAGTTAATACCTCCTATTATTAAAATGCCTTCTTCTAAAAGCATTGCCTTTAATATTGAATTATATCATTGTAAGTTCATCCATTCTATTATCTTATCTGGATTATTAACATTTGAATGTCCAGCCTCAGGTAAAATATTTATTTGTGCATGTGGAAGTAAATTGCCTAAACGCCTTGCAGTCTTGTCTGAATGTAACATTATATCCTTTGCTCCTACAAATAACACTGTTGGCATAGTTAACAGCTTTAATTCATCATCAGAAAATATAGGAATGGTTTCTCTCCTATAATTGAAGTTCTTTCCTATAAGCTTTTGATATTTTAACATTTCTTCTGGTATAGGCTGATTGCCATTCACTTTGTAATATAACTTATCTATGCCTTTTTCTCCTAGAACACCATAAAATATAGCTTTAAAAATAAAAGATGTCTTTTGTGGTCCTACCCCAGATGGACAAAGCAATACAAGTTTAGCTACCATTTCTGGATAATTTACCGAAAACTTTATTGCCAGCCATGCTCCTAAGGAGATTCCTATAACATTGGCTCTTTCTATTGATAGCTTTTCAAAAACCTCCTTAAGCCATTCTGCATAAGAAGAGTCACTTAATGAAGGACGGTTTTCATCACTTTTTCCAGGCTCACCTAACATATCTACAGCATACACTCTATAAGTTTTAGAATACTTCTTTATATCTCTTAGCCACATTACAGAATTCATACCGCTTCCATGTAATAATATAAGAGGTGGATCACTTTTTTCACCGCTAGCTATAATAAAGGTCTTTCCATACTTTGTATCCACATAAAATTTTTCATATGATAGTGCCAATTTTTGAAGAAGTTCATCATAAAATTTTATAACCACATTTTTTCCTTCTTCTGTTTTAAATACACTATTTGTTTTCATCTCTATTTCTCCTAATATCATAATTTAGAAATCCAAATTTCTGCCTCTTCAATATTCTTAAAGGTTCTAAAATGGTTTCCTTTGTTAGATTCCATGATCATTTCTTTAAATCTATCATTAAGTTTTTCTTCATCTTCTATAATAACTGTAACTTTTACATGATAGTTTATAAATTTTTGTAATGCGATACCTGCAAGTCTTGTCTTAAGATTAAAAAAATCTTCTGATAAGACATTTGAAGGAAACATAATTGTAAAAATGTCATTTTCCATACAAATAGATATACAATCCACCACATCTTGCTCTGAAGAAAGTTTCCATGCTTCAGAAGCAAATTCAATATATTTCATATTATTTTTATGTACTACTCTATAATTCAAAACATTCACTCTCCTTATAAATCTTTTTGTTCCACAAGCATAGAAATGGAGTTTAGCATTTCTTCAATGAAGCTTACATTCCCCCATAATAAAACCCTTAGCCTGTTTTCTTTTTCATCATATTTCATATTAATTGTTGATTTGCCCATTTTAGGATCTTTACAATTCATTACTGCTATAAGAGTATTTGATATTCTAAAATATTCTTCTTTATCTACATCATTTATATCTGCAACAGTAGATACATTTATTTTTTGCTTTTCAGTTTCTTTAACTTCTTCATTAGTAAGAAAATCAATACTTGATTCTTCTTTAATATTTTTATCATTTATATTAACATTATTCTTTTCCATAAAAAGACTTAAATCATTACCTGAAATTCTCCATTGCTTCCCTACTTTACTTGCAGCAAGCTTACCTTCTGTTATAAACTTTCTAATAGTTTTGTGATGCATACCTAATATTTCTGCTACTTTATCTATTGTATAAAATTGATTCTCCATAAAAAATCTACCCTTTCAAAATTAGTCTATGGTCAAATTATAATAATTATTTTTGCCCGCGTCAAGTACTTTATTGTATTTTGTTGTATTTTATTGAACTTTAATAAACTTTATTGAACTGAAATAAGAATAACTTTTTAGTTAACTCTTCCCATAATGGTTTGTAATGCTCATTATATGAGACACCAGTAAAACCCTCACCATGACAGTATATAAACTCATTCAGATAATGCTATTTCGTTAATAAGTATTGACTAAAAGTATGGATAGGTATATTATAGATAAATACACTCTGTAATATAATTGATTGAAATAATTATATTTTTGTTATAAATAGTTTATTACTAATGTTTAATCTAAAATATGATGTATGCTAATAATAAAATTATAAAGGAGATGTTTATATGTCAGAATTTTGGGAAAAAAGTTTTGCAGAAAAACAAGCAATGTGGGGATTTGAGCCATCAAGCACTGCAATTATAGTAGCAGATTACTTTGCTGAAAATAATCTAAAGGATATCTTAATACCAGGTGTTGGATATGGAAGAAATATAAAACCATTTATTGATAATAACATTGAAGTTACAGGAATCGAAATTTCTCAAACAGCAATTAATATAGCAAGGCAAAATGGAATTAATAATAAAATTTATCATGGATCAGTATCAGATATACCTTTTGAAAATAAGCTCTATGATGGTGTCGCTAGCTTTGCGCTTATTCATTTGTTAAATGAAGATGAAAGAAAAAAGTTTATTAATGATTGCTATAACCATTTAAAACCAGGTGGATATATGATTTTTACGGCTGTTTCAGAAAAAGCTCCAATGTATGGTAATGGCACGAAGCTTGCTGAAAATTATTATGAAACAACATATGGGGTAAAACTGTTTTTCTATAATTCTAAGTCAATAGAGAAAGAGTTTGGAAATTATGGGCTTGTAGATTTTGTAGAGATTGATGACATAGATAAGGATAATCCAGATAAACCTCCAGTAAACTTTTTAATGATAAAATGCAGAAAAAAGATATAAAGCTGATAAAATTCTCAAATAAAATCATAGAATATAGATAAACCCTATTATAGGATAATCATATAAGAAAATAAAAAAATAGAACAAATGCTGTTCTATTTTTTTATTTTAAATCTATCCTCTAAATTATAGTTTATCTTTCAATTAATCCTCACAACATATTTTCAAAATACTATACTAATTACTTCACAACTATTATCATAATAAAGGAGACACCTTATATACCATTTTCAAATTCACCATTTTCAAAACTTTTTCGCAAAGCTCTTATATGTTTTAGTGGCGGCTGTCCAAATAACCGCTTATATTCTCTGGTAAACTGCGATGAACTTTCATAACCAACTTCCATGGCTGCAGTAGTAACATCCATAGAACCACTTAGCATGAGGCGTCTTGCTTCATGAAGACGAAGCTCTTTCTGATATTGTAATGGACCCATGGCAGTTACAGCTTTGAACTTATGATGTAGTCCTGATACACTCATATTATTTGATTTTGCTAGCTCTTCCACCGTAAAAGAACGGGTATAATTTTCCTTGATCCATTCTATAGCTTTACCGATTCCATCTGCCTGCTGGTCAGCAAGTAACTGTTGAAGAAACAAGTATCCATACTCTCCTGTCAATAGATGATAAATCATTTCACGCTTAATAAGCTCCGATAAAAAGTAAGCATCTTTAGGTCTATCTATTAGCTTCAAAAGTCTAATAAATAAATCTAACAGTTCCTCATCTGATTTCCCTACAAATGCCCCTAAATAAAGATTCTTATTCTTTATGTCAAATTCAATATGAGCATCCATGACCACAGAAGCAATTTCACTTGTAGTAAAATCAATACGCATACTAATACAGGGCAACTCTTTTGATGCTCCTATCACTTGCACGGATACAGGAATATCAATAATAGACGCTGCGAAATCACCTGTATTAAAATGTATAGTCTCCTCTCCGAAATGAAACTCCTTTCTTCCTTGAAGAATAATACTAAATGCTGGATTCATAACTCCTGGAGTTATAGGAATTTCATGACTGTGCCTAGTAACTGATAAAAATGGAATTATTGTTTTGGTATTTCCATCAATTTTAGCTATTCTCTCTGTCATTCCAATTATGGTATTCAATGTCTTTTGCTTAATAAAGTTACTTTCTTCAAATAATGCTTCTTTATTTAAATTTTCTTTTTGTTCTAACATTTATTTCTCACCTAGCCTTTATTCTTAAACAATCTGCTGATAACCTCCACATCTTACTTCATTTCTTTAACTCAATGATAATATTTCTTAAAACTATAGTAAATACTATATTAAAAATCAACTTGTTTTTAATCAATTCATTGAATTGATACTTTGCAGAATTAGGCAAGTTTTAAACACTATCGTTATATTATGTTTTTATTTTTCATGTGATAATATGGTTAGTCAAACTTGATGTCTAAACTATTAAATTTTAATAAAAGAGAGGTATAAAGAAATGGAACAAAGAACTTGGTTTATAACTGGTATTAACAGTGGATTCGGACGACATATGACTGAACAACTCCTTGAGAGGGGCGATAAAGTTGCTGGTACTGTACGCAATATGAATTCAGTAGAAGACCTTAAGGAAAAATACGGTACTCTTCTTAGAGTGTATCATCTTGACGTTACAGACACCAACGCAATTTATAAGGTTGTCGATCAAACCTTCAACGAACTTGGAAAAATTGATGTTATTGTAAGCAACGCTGGTTATGGGCTTATTGGTGCAGCGGAAGAATTAACTATTGAGCAAATTACTCATCAGATTAACACAAATCTCCTTGGATCTATCCATTTGATTAGAGCTTCATTACCACATCTACGTGCTCAAGGAGAAGGGCATATAATTCAGCTCTCATCATCAGCAGGCCAAACTGCATTCTCTGGAGGATCACTCTACCATGCAACTAAATGGGGAATTGAAGGATTCTGCGAAGCCGTAAGACAGGAAATCGCTCCTTTTAACATCAGTCTTACAATAGTAGAGCCAAGCGGAGCACGTACAAATTTTACACATCATAGTGTAGTATTGGGTGAAAAGTTAGAGGCTTACTCGATTTCCCAAGCACATAATGCAAGACGCGGTTTTGAAGATACCTCAATAGTTCCTATTGGTGATCCTGCTAAAATGGTAAAAATCATGATTGACAGTGCCGATCAAAAGCCAGCACCAATAAGAATTGCTCTTGGCGGCGGAGCTTATAATACGATACATCAATCACTTTCAAATCGTCTTGAAGAACTTGAAGCACAAAAAGAACTTGCCTTTTCTACTGATTTCCCTGCTAATGAATAGAGGGTAAAATAGGCATTTATAGTGTCGAATTTGTTAGATACAAATTTAAGTATATTTTAAAATCTTAGTAGAAATAAATGATCTGCTACCAATACTGTTCATTGGTAGCAGATTGTTTGTAAAATTGTTGACATATCAATTCTAAATTTCCCTAAACGTTGATTTTTTTAACTAGTTATAAGAAGTCTCCATATGTTTTATATGTTGAAACAAATCTAGAATAATATTCAAACTTTTATTAGATTCAGCTTATTCTTAAAAAAATAGGCCGTTACTTATGGTAAACTTGACCTTTCATTATCCTAAACTTTATTCAGAAGTTAAGCATTTCTTCTAGAACATAGACTTACTATTATAGACATAATCATCATTTCAAATTAACCTATAAAATATAAAAAGATAGAACACTTATCTCCAAATATTCTATCTTCATTATACTTCATTTTTTACAAACTTTATATTAATTTACCATATTATAAGCAATATTTTGCATATTCCATTTATTAAATCTTATAAAGGAGCCAGCTGCAGCCTTCCACATCATATTTAAGCTCGAATACCTTCTCAACCTCCCCAATAACAGCACTGCAAGTAAACACCCACATCTTATTGCCACATAGCTTTTCCATATCTGTACTTATAAGCTTTCCTATTTTTATAACTTCACATTTGTTTTCTTCTTCAATTCTAAATCTTATGGGGTTTATTTTTCCATCTTTCTTAAAGTAAGCTATCATTTCTATTTTCTTAGAAATAACCTTCATTTTCTGCACTTCCCTTACAATATGCTGCTCATCATTGGATAATATTCATCTGAACCTGTTCCACCATTTAGTGGTTTTACTCCTGAATGTAAGAAGGTTGATCTCATAACAGCTTCCTTTCCATATTTGTTTCTTAAAGCATCTAAAGTCTTATCCAATTTCCTCTGTTTTTCATTTTTTTCGAAATCAAATAAAGTTTCCTGAACATATGAGTTAGCACAAAGTTTTGTAACTCTTACTCCTAGCTGCCTTATTTTTTCACCTTTCCAAACTTCTTTAAAGGCTTCTTTTATTCCCTCAAAGATTACATTTGTTGAATCAGTATTACTCTTTAATGGCTTTTGATGAGAATAATAAGCAAATTGATTAGTCTTAACGCTTACAACTACCAAGCCGCAAAGACTGTTACTTTCCCTAAGCCTCATAGCAACACTTTCTGTAAGGGACAATAATATTTTAAAAGCTTCTTCCATAGTTTCAACATCATAAGAAATTGTAGTTGAATTTCCTATTCCCTTAACTTCTAAATAATTAGATTCTCTTATTTCTGAATTATCAATTCCATTAGCATATTCATAAATAAGCTTTCCATGAGAATGTAGTTTATTTATTAAAAGGTTCACATCGCTATGAGCCAGCTCACCTATTGTATTAATATTTAATTTCTTAAGCTTAGCTGCACTTGCCCTTCCTACCATGAATAAATCTTCAACTGGTAAATCCCACATTTTAAGTGGTATTTCTTCTTTAAATAAGGTATGAATAGTATTTTTAGGCTTAAAATCACTGGCCATTTTTGCAAGTAACTTATTTGTTGAAATCCCAATGTTGCAATTAAAACCAAGTTCTTGTGTTATCCTCATTTTAATTCTCATTGCTATTCTTTTATAATTTTCTTTAAAATGAGTAGCATCTATAAAACATTCATCAATACTGTATCTTTGAATTTTAGAAGAATATTCACTAAGCAGCTTATATAATGCATCGCTTGACCTTACATACCAATTATAATCTGGAGGGTAGACTACAAGATCTCTGCATTTAAGCCTTGCTGAATATATTGGCTCTCCAGTCTTTATCCCATATTTTTTCGCTGGTATTGAAGCTGCAAGTATTATCCCATGTCTGTTTTCTTCGCTACCACCAATTACTGAAGGTATCTTTCGTATATCAAGCTCACTTCCATATTGCAAAAGCTTAACTGCAGTCCATGAAAGATATGCTGAATTCACATCAATATGAAAAATTATTTTATTTTTCTCATTAACCATATAATCACTCCAAACATACGTTCTTATAGATATTATATTGAACATATGTTCTGTTGTAAAGGGGGATTATTGATTTATATCTGATTCGCAGTAATCTTCCATGCCATCACATCTCACATTATATTTATGATATACATTAATATCGTTCCAACTATAATCAATGTTAATAATTTCTCCGAGTGATACTCCTGCTGATTTTGATATTATTAATGCTTTATTTTTAGCATCTGCTACTAATCTTTCTAATAAAAGTTCTTTTATTTTTTAACAAGCTGACCCGCATAAAATACCATTGAAAAACTCTTACCAGACCCTTAAGTATGCCAAACAACACCAATCTTTCTATCACCTTCTGTTCTACTAGCAATCTTAGTTTTTTCAACTGCTTTTTTTACTGCAAAATATTAATGATAACCTGCTAAGATCTTAATTATGGTTTTTTTATCTCCAATTTTATTTCCTTCAGCATCACAATCTGATTTATTAGATTCTTGGAATAATATAAAGTTTTCTATTATGTCTAGAATTCTGTCTTTACCTAACATCCCTCTAAGCATTACCTCATATTGAGGTATATCTAGACTAGCAATATCTATTCTGTCAATGCTTCCCCAATTCATAAATCTTTCTTCATCAGAAGTTATAGTTCCAACCTTAGCATTTATCTTTTTCTTTTAAGATTGTTGACCATCTCTTAATTCTTAATTATTAAAACATGTTTTTATTCTCTACTATAAAATCTTTTTGATTTTCTATATATTGAGTTAATGGTTTGATATTATCTTTTGAAGCAGCCCCTAATGCTTTTCTGTATTCATCAGCTGATTCACCGTTCATGTATTTTAGTTCCAATCTATTATCTAGTAACTGTTTTAAATATATAAATCGTCCTATTCTGCCATTGCCATCTTGAAATGGATGAATGACTTCAAATTCTAGATGAAATATTGCTATATCCTCTATTGTTACTTTTCCTAATGAATTAAAATTATTTATCAAGGCATTTAACTTATCTTCAACTTCCAAAGGACTTGATGTTTCAAAATCAGCTCCTAGTATTTTATTTTGATATTTTTTAAATACTCCAGCAAGTCCCATATCATATAAGCTAGTTCTATACATTAAACTTCCATGCCATTCCTTTATCATGTCTAACGTAAGCTTTTTATCTAAAGTATCAATTACCATATCAAATGTATAAAAGGAATTTACTGTTTCTTGAACATCATCTAATTTATGAGTTCCTTGGACTATATTTTTTTCAAATAAAAGCTGCAATGCTTCTGTTGTAAAAGTACTTCCTTCTATTTTATTTGAATGATATATGAAATCATATTTTAATACTTCATTTAAGGAATTATGAATTCCTTTAGTTTCTTTTAGTACTTGCTGAAATTTTTTATAATCTATGCTTTGCATTTTTACACCACCCTTTTTAAATTGAGAATTACTATTTTTTACATTTATTTCTTTATTAATAATATTATTTTTTCTTCCTTATCCCTAATAAATTGTTATTAATTGTCCATTTATTTCTATAAGCTGATTAAATTAATCTTTTTCAATTTCAACTTGATTCCCTTCCCCACTTTTCACTTACTAATATATAGTTATAAAAACATATTTCAATACTTCATTTAAAGAATTGTGAATTCCTTTATCTCCATTTCTTGTTTTCTATCCAAAATCTCAAGTTTTAAATAGATAGTAAGAATTATTTCACTTACTTTAATTTACGTTTAAACTTATACTTATCTTTTGCATTCCTAAAAATCATATTATTTATATCACAAATTATAGCATAAAATCTATCCAACATTATCCTAACTATAAAAAAGACATTTATAAAATTACTCATTTTTTATACACCTCTCCATAGGATTTATGCTACTTTATCATATATACTAGATGTAGAGGTTATTTTATCATACCTGCTATAGTTTATTTATAAATGGAGACGTCCTATATAGATTATGATTATATCTCCCTAAATTATTAAAATGCCCACGCTTAAAAACCAAGGTCACATAAACCTTGGTTTTTTCTTTGCAATATATTTACTTTATATTATTTTATTCAAATGAAAAGCTATTTACAATCTTTGTTGTCTTATTAAGATAATCTTCAGCTACTTTATCAATTCCATCACAAATATATTTAAGAGAACACCCTTCACATTTATTTAATATCTCCTCATCCAATAAGGAACAAGACAGCTCATCATCAAAAGTTGAATTTCTAATGGCAAGAGCAATCTGTTTCTTATCAAACACTTTCCTATCTTCTGAATTAATATTAATTTCATCTTTAATCATAACCATACACACTCCAATAACAATAATTTATTTGCAGCTTCAAAGAAATTTATCCGATAGCTAGCATCCGTAACACACTCACTTCTTCAAGTGGCGCTAACTGCTGCACGCTCCTGGATGAATAAAACTCTATCTGCTGCTATTATGGATATATGTTTTAGGCTTTAAAATAACATTAAAAATCAATAATATTTTTATATCAATGCCTTCTTAAGCCGCATTTTTCAAGCATATTCTAAAGAATATTTATGGTAATATTGTTCAGAATATATATTCTTATATTCTTCAAAATATATATTCTTATATTGTAATATTCTTCTGAATAAATATTGTACAGAATATTTACAGTAAACCATATTAGAATATGCAATATTTTAGCATATATACTAAGTAGGAATATTAGTAAAGGAGAACACTTATGCGTAGAAGAAAACAAATCGAACCACCTAAAAATGATTTTGCACCTGATGAAAATGAAGAGATAATAGGTTTTTCCTCAGAACCAGTTGCAGCTGGAAACTGCATTTCATCTTTTTCTTTTGATGATGATGAAACTGATAGTCTTAACACGATTGATACTGCTAAAGATTCTTCAGTTCTAAATAATACTACTGCATGCTCTTCAGCTGATTCCAATAATAGATCTGTATCCATAACCGAAACTAAAGTATCTAAGAATAATATTACACCTAAAAATTCAACTAAAACTTTTGATATATCTAACGATAAATTCCCTTCAGATAACCGAAAGACTCCAGTTGCAAATGGTATGGCACCACCTATTGATGGAGAATTTCTAGATACTAAAAGAACCTATATGCTTAGAGCTTCTACTGTTAGAAAGATTAATGAACTAAAGAGCATACATCCTAATTTAAACACTTATGTAAGTACAATAGTTGATCTAGCTATAGCTAACTATTATAATTACATAGTTAATGAAGGCGGTTCTCAGAAATAACACTATAAAGTTTTTATCCATAACTATTATTTAATTATTTATCTTTCTTACTGTGACTTATTAATTTTAGTCATATATCCTATGCAGGAGGTGAAAGATTATGGATTTAAATGAATTAGTTAACTCAATAGTTAATAATGGATTTGCAGTGGCTGTTGCCGCATATCTATTAATCCGGTTAGAAAAACAAATTGATAACTTATCAACATCAATTAATAAACTCAATACCATAATATCTGCTAAACTTGGAGTAGCTATAGATACAGATAATTCCGATGATTCTCATAATGTAGCTTGAGAAAAGGCGATAAACATTAACTTTTAAATGTTTATCGCCTTTAAATTTATCTCTGTTTTGACTTTGCTGCTTAAATTCTTAATATATTAGCTATTAAAATTAAGTAACCAAATTATAATTTATGGTTCTAATTCTTTCAAGAAAAAACGTAATGACATAACTATTTTAGATATTTTATATTTCTCAATCAATAGTTGCAATATATTTGAGGCAGTTACGCCATTTTTTACAATAATACAAAGAAGTTTATTAAATTAATCCATAAGTCGAGTTAATGAAAATATACTTTCTTTAGATGGAATAGCTGAAATAGCCCCTTTTTTAGTTGTAGTAAGTGCCCCACTTGCATTTGCAAACCTAAGAATATCTTCATGAAATTCTTCAATTATATCCACCAAATTGTTTTGATTTACTTTTCTATTTAGAAGCTGGTATAAAACTCCTCCAATAAATGCATCTCCTGCACCTGTAGTATCTTCAACTTTAACATCATATCCCATAGATTCATATTTCTTATCTTTTACATAAAGTTCTGCACCTTCTGAGCCTTTTGTAAAAATCACCACTTTTACATCCCCTTTAAACAAAGATGCAATTGCTTTTCTTTCATCAGAAATTCCTGTAATAAACTCTAACTCTTCGTCTGATACCTTTAAGATATGTGCCATTGGGATAAATTCTAAAATTGTTTTTCTGCATTCTTCTGGATCATTCCAAAGAGGTAACCGTACATTAGGATCAAAACTAATAAGCCCGCTATGAGTTTTAACTGACTTAATTGCTTTAATATGAGCTCCCTTCATAGGGCTTTCTACTAAATCTACAGAACAAAAATGTAAGATATCACCTTCATGAAACCAATTTTCTTCTATTTCTGTATCCATGAGTAATAAATCTGCAGAAGGCTTACGATAAAATGAAAAGTCACGTTCACCATCCTCTCGCAACGATACAAAAGCTAGACCAGTATTAGCTTCTTTTGTTCTTAAAATCTTATCAGTACTCACTCCAAAATGTGTAAGCTGCTCTAAAAGAAAATCACCAAAAGCGTCTACTCCTACTTTTGTAATCAACGCTGAATTCCCTCCAAACTTTGCAACAGCAGCAGCTACATTTGCTGGGGCACCTCCTGGTGCCCTTTCAAAAGATGATACATCTTTTAAAGCTTTTCCCTTTTGTAACGGAATAAAATCTATTAAAACTTCACCAATTGAAAATAATTTTCCCAATTGAATACACCTCATTTCTTCTAATAATCCTCTATTAATAATCCCATTTTACTGCTTTAAACTTAGCTGGAGCCTTCATTGCAAAAAAACGAATATCTTTACTATTTTGATTTGGAAAAATTCTAGCTGTAAATACTTCTTCTCCATCATTCACAAAAATCTCAACAGATGAAAAGTCAACAAATAAATGAATCTTTATTCTATCAGCATAAATTTTGCATGCTCTTTCGCTGCCATACTCTACTGCTACCTCTTTACCTGATAGAGTCCGATCTAATGTGACTTTTTTTTGAGCTGAATCATACTTGATAACAGTTTTTTCTTCTTCATTACCTCTAAATATTATACCAAATTCAGAGCCATCTTCATATTCAAATTCACATATCAGTTCATAAGTGATACCTGAAAATCCATCATACATTTTCACTTCATTAAAAATACTATCAGATATCTTAACTTCTTCTTTACGAAGGTTTTGAAGTTCACGAATAGGCTTCTGCACTACCTTACCATTTTCAATAGACAATTCTCTTGGTAGAGTCAAGCAATGTGCCCATCCATTTTTATCTGTAGGATATTCTATTTCAGGTAAGCCCATCCAGCCGATTAAAATACGTCTGCCATCTGGAGCCTTCATCGTTTGAGGAGCATAAAAATCAAATCCCCTATCAAGCTCAGTAAATTCCCCATGCTTAAACAATTTTTGCTTCAAATCTAATTTTTCTCCTAATATATACCCAGATTGGTATATATTTTTATATTTATCTTCTAAAGGTTTTAGCCCTTGCGGTGAGAATATCATTATACCTCGGTTGTCTATTTCAAAATAATCTGGGCATTCCCACATATAGCCAAATGGATTTAAGCTTGTCTGAATTTCTCCTTCAAATATCCAGTCCAATAAATTTTTTGAACTATATAAGACGGTACATCCAGTCTTATCAATTCTTTGAGCTCCTATAATAGCATAAAATTCTTCTCCTTCTTTCCACACTTTAGGATCGCGAAAATGTTCTGTATATCCTTCAGGCACCTCATTTACAAAAGGTCTTTCTAATTTGGATATATTTCCATGCTCATCCATAGCGGCTATACACTGATATGGATGTCTCTCTAAATTTTTATCATATGTGTTTCCAGTATAAAACAAATATAATTTTCCATCGTGTTTAATTGCACTTCCTGAATATACTCCATGACTATCAAAATACGTATCAGGTTTTAAACCTATCCCAACGTTCTCCCAATGCACAAGATCTTTTGATTTACTATGATACCAATATTTTAATCCGTGTACAGGTCCTAATGGGTGCCATTGATAAAACAAATGATATTCTCCATTATAAAAAGAAAAACCATTTGGATCATTAAGTAATCCTGAAATAGGCTGTATATGATAGGTCTGACGCCATGGACAGCTATTAACCCTTGATATAAGTAATTCAAACTCTTCCTTACTCATGTCCTCTATTCGACGATACTTTTTTTCTTTGTGCCACTCCATTTATGTCAAACTCCTTTCAATGAAAACAATAAAAGTTGCAGGAACCGGTTCCACAGGTATTAAATTTCATCATAGATTTTCATTTATTAATCTAATTAATGAACTCCTATGGAATACCGGTTATCAGAAGATAATATATTTTCTAAACTTACTTATATATATTATCATCTTTATAAATTTTACTTTACCTACAATTGATTTTAATAAGTTAACTATATACTATATTTATTAATACATCAAGTAATGTCCCTTGTATGAAATTACTATTATTGAAAAATATTATATCGATTATTTCTGAATCACATTTTTCTTTATCATGCATTCATTTGAATTTTTATCCAGTTATCTGCAAGTTTTACCCATTCTGCACATTCTTTATTAATATCATTTTCAGTACTAGCAGAAGTCTCATCACATAAAGCCATACCGTGCCTGCCATGAGCAAACAAATGAAATTCGCAGTTTACATTATGACGAATTAATCCACAAATAAACTCTGCTGAATCTTCTGGACTTGTTATTGCATCATCATAAGTATGCCATAAAAACACAGGCGGCATATCTTCTCGAATATGATTTTTTATATTCAACTCATCTACTTGTTCTTTTGTTGGATTTTTGCAGCCAGACACAGCTTTACTAATAAAATCTGCTTGTCTTCTAAGCTCCTTATCTTCACTTTTTGTTACATTTTCTATTAACATTTTTATATCTAATAAAGGATAGCATAACAAAATCCCTTTTGGTTTAAAGAAAGCTGAATCTACTTTTTTATCAAATCTTTTTAATAAGAAATCATCATCCCATTTTACGCCTAACGATGCAGCTACATGTGCGCCTGCTGAAAATCCCAAAACAAAAATATTATCTGAATCAATATACCATTTTTCTGCATTTTCTTTAATTATACGTATTGATTCTAATAAATCATATATATGTTCAGGATAATGTGCTGTTTCATTTATATCAGGTATTTTATTTATATCAGTCATTCTTTCCTTAAAATACGTACGATAACGAAGTACAAACGTATGGTAACCTTTAGCTATAAAATTTGATGCTACTGGTTCCCCTTCTTTTGTTGCTGTAAACAAATAACTGCCTCCAGGGCATATAATAATTGCCGGCCTCTTTTTGAATACATTCGTAGATATCTGTGCATCCAATATATAGGTAAATAGATTTGAGTATGGATTATCTTTAAATAATTGAATTTTTTCTGTTATCATTTTTTCACCTGCTATCACTCTTACTAAATGCTACTTTACTTTAAGAAACAAATATACTTTAAGTATATAATCTTAGATTGATAAACTTAATAAAGTTTCATTTGCCCGAATATTTTCCTTGTTTGTTTGAATTATATCTTTATACGCCGCTGAATTTGTAATAACTATTGGTGTAATTACCTCATAACCTTCTTCTTTTATTTTTTCTATATCAAAACTTACAAGTAATTCTCCCGTCTTAACCTTATCCCCTTTTTTAACATGTGTTTCGAAATACTTTCCTTCCAATTCTACGGTGTTAATTCCAATGTGTATTAAGATCTCTGCTCCTGCATCTGACTTTATGCCAATAGCATGCCCAGTTGGGAAAATCGCTAAGATTTCACCATTCACAGGTGACAAAACGTTTCCAATTGTCGGTTCAATTGCCACTCCTTTTCCCATTGATTCAGATGAAAAAGCTGGATCGTTTACTTGACTTAACTTTTTAACTATCCCTGTTAATGGACTTGCAATACTTTGTTCTTTTACAAGAGATTCATTAGCATCTATCTTATCCATTGATTTATTTTCAAAACCAAATAACAAATGAAGCAACATAGTACCAATAAAAGCAATGGCAATAACTATTAAGTATCCAGATACTGGTTTAAAGGTTGGAATAGTAAATAATCCACCAGCTAATTGAGTCGCATTAACACCTAACACTGCAGCAACTGCACCTGAAATTCCACTCATAATTATCGAATATGCAAATGAACGCTTATATCTAAAAAATATACCATAGATGATAGGTTCTGTAATACCTGATAGCACACAAGGAACTAATGCAGATCCAGCTATTGCTTTAAGATTTTTATCTTTAGTCTTTAGTAATACTCCTAAAGCCGCACCACCTGAAACCCAAATAGTACTCATTGCAATTCCTAGTAGTGGATCAACACCATTAGTTGACATATTTGATATCATAATAGGAATAATTGCCCAATGAAGTCCTAGAACCACAATTGGTATCCATAGTCCGCTTAATAATAATCCTGCTAGGAAAGCACTCTTACCAATAAGATAACTTGTACTTAATGCAATTAATTTACCTACGTACACTCCAAATGGTCCAAAAGCAAGTACTGTTAACGGAACCATGATCATTAATGACACCATTGGAACAAAAATCAAATGAAGCTGTTCATGCATAATCTTCTTTAAAAACTTTTCCAATAGTCCATAAATACAAATAGCCACGAAAATAGGAAGTACAGTAGATGAGTAGTCCATTAATACTACTGGTATACCTATAAATGAACTTGTTCCACCAGCTTTTAATAATCCTGTAAAGTTTGGTTCCAATAAAGCAGCTCCAATTGTAGCTGCAACATATGGATTCGCACCAATCTTTAGAGCTATTGTTACACCTAATATTACTGGTAAAAAATAAAAGAATCCATTAGATGCTGCTGATAATATAGAATACGTACCACTTTTATCAGAAAGCCATCCGAGGGTAGTAAGAATTGCTATGAGAGCTTTCAAGAGACCTGAACCACACAACACCGGAATTAAAGGTGTAAAACTTCCTGATATTGTATCAGATATTCTTGCAAATAAACTTCCTTTTTCTTCATTGCCATCTAAAGAATTAGTTAGTGCACCAAAATTACCTAATCTCATCACTTCATCATATACGCTCCCTACTTGGGGTCCAATTACCACTTGGAATTGTCCTGATCCTTCTATGACTTTTAAGATATCTAGTTTTTCTAGTTCTTCTTTATTCGCCCTTTTGCTATCTTTTAATTTAAACCTTAATCTAGTAGCACAATGCGTAAGACTTAATACATTTTCTTTTCCTCCAATTAGTCGGAGGATGTCTTCTGATAATTTTTTATAGCTCATATTTCCTTCTCTCCTTTATCACAATTTTAAACGCTTACAGGAACCGGTTCCATGAGCTAATTATACTATCATTTAATTTTATTGTCAACGCTTTCTCTCTCAACAATCTCGAATGTTGATAAGTTTACTTTAGGTATTGTTTCACCATTTATCAGCTTAATCATACCATTTGCTGCATCAGAGCCTGCCTCTTTATAATAAAACTTAACAGTAGTTAAACCTGGATGAATAATCTCTGTTACATCATACCCACCAAACCCTGTAATAGATAAATCTAACGGAACTCTTATTCCTTTTAAATTTGCTGCTTTTAAAACTCCAAGCGCAATATTATCTGTAGCACATACTATAATTGATGGCATAAAAGTATCTATTATGTTTGATGCCTCTTTTACTGCATCGCTAATTTTAAAACTTGTTTTGTAATACCTAACATCAAAATTTTCTTTTTCACTGATTGCTTTTTTAAACCCTTCCATTCTTTTCATACCAACAGCAATATCCTTTTCAGTTACACCCAAATAAGCAATTTTTTGATGCCCTTTTTCAATCACATATTTACCTATATTGTAACCAGCTAATTCATCATTGTGAATAAAACTATATGCTTTGTCATGCTGCTGACCTACAAGGATAACAGGTAATTTCACTTTATTGAAAGCATCTAAATGATTATCAGTAATTTGTGTTGCGAGTAATATTATTCCTGCAACTTTTTGATTTGCTAAACTATAAATACTGTCAATTTCACGCTCTAAATCTTGGCTAGTATTAGAAATCAACATTTGGTAATTTAATTTTCTTAATTGTTCATCAATTCCAATTAGTATTTGAGATGAAGCAAAAGAATCAAGTCTTGGAACTATTGTGCCTATAATATTAGATTTCTTTGCTTTCAAACTTTGAGCAAATGTATTAGGAACATATCCAGTTTCATTTATAACACTTTCAATTTTTCTTTTTGTTGATTCACTTATAGGTCCCCCATTTAAATATCGTGAAACTGTACTTTTTGCTACACCTGATAATTTAGCTATATCTGCAATTGTTTTCATATTATTAGCTCCTTATTATAAGAATTATTTATCTTATAGTATATATTAAAATGTGAATGATTTGAAGTGTCACTGAATACTTATGCTAAAATTACATATTTTTTGATCTTGGATATTACAGTTAACTATTTAAGTAATTTAATGATATGTCCATCTTAGATATGCTTGGTCTTATTATCCTAATAATTAGATACTATGGTTTACATCCATACCACTAAATATAATTTTCTTGTTATATTTTTTTACTATTTTTAGCTATTGAATTTTCAGAATTGTTATCGGCTGTACTTATAGTAAAATTATTAAAAAAATGTATTTAAGAATGTATTTTATACATCCTCAGATGCTTTTGTATCTAAGTCATTTAAAATCAATTTTATTAATTCTCTAGATAAAGACATAGTCTGTGCTCCCTTCATTCGATAATTTATTGTATCATCCTCATGAAGTTTACACAGACTATTTCAAACTCTCGCAAGAAAACCAAATATATCCTCTCCATAATAATTAGAGTAATCTATATTTCATAAACTTTCTATTGTTCATTCCTCTTTACTAATTTACCCCAGCATTCTTATCTGCATACGCAGCATCATCACATACTTATAATTTGCTTTCAATCATTTCTTTAATTTTTTCCTTTGGGGAAAAACCTACAAGTTGCTTTATCTTTTGATTATCTTTAAACATGACAATAGTAGGTAAACTTGATATCTGATATTCGTTTGCCAAATCTAAAGTTTGATCTACATCAACTTTTACAAAATTAACTTTCCCATTCATTTCTTTTTCTAGTCCTTTTCTTCTGCATTAAAAAATTATATTATAAATTTAGTTTCTAAGATTATTAATCTACAAAAGTAACTTCCAATGGATTTCTATCTGTTAATCTTGGATAATCATATTTGGGATATCCAACCATAACAGCCCCTGTGATTTTTTTCCCATCGGGAATATTCAATAATTTAAATAGTAAAGAATTATTTTTTAAAACAATTCGTTCAAACAATCCAGCCCAGCATGAACCTAAGCCAAGGCTTGGTGCGTATAATTCCATATATGATAATGAAAAAATCGAGTTCTCTCTTCCTCTTAAAAAGTCAACATCAGCAATTGCCAAAATCAAACATGGAGCTCCATGCAAAATAGTATCAATTCCTTTTTCTCGATAGAGTTTAGTATAATTGCTAACTGAATTATTATTTTCTAATTCACCTATAACAATATTTACAGCTTCGTCAAGTATTTCTCTATCATCTATAATAATGTAAGATATGCCCTGCAGATTATGTCCACTAGGTGCAAAATGTGCAATATTAGCTAAAGCTCTTAATTTCTCCCTTGAGACAGGTGTATTTTTATAAGAACGGATTGATCGTCTTAAGCGAAGAAAATTTTCTGCTTCTTCCGGGCTTAATCTAGGATATTTTTTAGAACTCACTTGGTTGGCTAATGGACTTTTAAAGTTTTCTATAGCTTCATTTGGACAGATAGCAACACAGTGCCCACATGCCACGCAATCCTCAGGATAAATTTCTTTAGGGCCATTTTTTTCAAGCCGCAATACGTACTGCGGACATTCATTTACACAAATTCCACATTTAATACATTTATCTTGATTTACAGAGATTAAGTTCATTTTTCATTCTCCTCACATAAAAATATATTGAAATATAGTCATTTCTTATTTAAAGAAATGACTATATTTATAATTTTTATTAAAAATTCATTATTCACTTGTATTCTTTGTCAAACATATAAAAAATTATGAGACTAAATTCCTAAGAGACTCTAGAACTGCGCTTGGCTCTAGTCGTTTGGTGTAATCAGTGTTTACATAAGACAAAATTACATTACCATTAGTATTAACAACATATGTTGCAGGAACTGGTAATTCATAGTTATTGTTACCTTGAGTTGAAACTAAATCTATGCCGAGATTTTTATAAGCTTCTTGTAATTCTTCCTCAACATGATAAACTATTCCGAATTCACGTGCGACTTCATTTTCAATATCACTTAAAATTTGGAATTTTAATGAATATTTTTCTGTTAGAGATATGGAGTTATCGGGCAGCTCAGGTGAAATTCCTACTAATTGCGCACCTAAATTTTTAATTTCAGGTAAAATTTCTTGGTAAGCTCTAAGTTCAAGATTACAATACGGGCACCATCCTCCCCTATAAAAACTTATAACTAGAGGTCCATTTGACAATAAATCATAAGAATTTATTTTTTGTCCAATACTATTTTGAAGTTCGAAATCAGGTAATTTATCACCTACTTTTAAAGCATCCTTTTCTATTTGTTTATGTGCAAGTTTTTTTGCTTGTCTTTCAAATAAATCAATAATGTCTTTTGGCGCTACCTTTATAAAATTCTCATCTACTTTTAATAATTCCGATTTTAAATTCATGCTATTTCCTCCCATTTTAAATTTTACTGCAATACTATTGTCTTGCTCTTTGTATGTTCATAGTTTTCTCTACTAATTCTTTAAGATTAGAAACAATATAATCAGGTTTAAAGCCTAATTTTTCCGTTGGTTTATTAAGACGATTAACCCATCCTACAATAAATCCAAAAGATTTTGCTCCTGATACATCCCACCCGTTTGAAGATACAAATAGTATATCCTCTTTATTTACACCTAATTTTTCAACAGCCAGCTTGTAAACTTTAGGATTTGGTTTATAGGTTTTTAAAGGATCAACACTTAAAATCTCATCTAAATGCTTATCTAAACAAGTATTTGTTGCTAGCTCTTCAAGCATTTCAGAAGTTCCATTAGATAAAATTGCAAGCTTACAAGGACGAAAAGCTTCTAAAGCTTCAATAACTTCTGGATAAAGTTTTAAATTCAAATATACTCTGAGAATTTTTCTTATTATATCCTCATTATATTCCAGCTCAAGCGCTTCTAAGGCATAACATAAAGCATTTCCGGTAAGTATCCAAAAATCTTCATATCTGTCCATTAAAGCACTAAGCCAGGAATACTCTAACTGCTTTTGTCTCCATATTTTGCTTATTTCAGCACCTTTTTTAGGAAAAATTTCTTCACATTTTTGAACTACAGAATCTACATCATACAAGGTACCATATGCATCAAAAACTACAGCTTTAATCATTTAATTCACTCCTAATTTACTGAATTTTTTACTTGATATAACATCAATTAACCTCTTAAAACCATAATACTTCCGGATCAATATTATTTACATCCACAGACCCAGTTAAACTCATGGCTCTTTGCAATTCTGCACTTGTCCCATTTATAATTTTTGCAACACCCTCTGTTCCTTCAGCTGCTAAGCCTGCCATTACCGAACGTCCTATTAATACACCATTTGCTCCTAAAGCTAGGGCTTTAAACGCATCGGTTCCTCTAATTATTCCACTATCAACGATTATAGGAATTCTTCCTCCAATTACTTTTGCGATGCGTGGGAGAATTTTTAGCGGTGGTACTGCATAATCTAAAAGATTTCCTCCATGATGAGATACTACTATAGCAGCTGCTCCAGCTTCTAAAGCCTTTTGAGCATCGCTTTCACTTAAAATTCCTTTTAAAATAAATGGCAATTTTGTTGACTGAATATAACTTTTGATTTCCTCTAGAGTTTTAGGTGCCATAAGCTCTGGCCTAACTAAACTATCTTTTCTTTTACCACCAAAGGAAAAGATAATATCCATGCCTACTGCAAATGCTCCAGCCTTTTCAGCTTGAGATATTTTTTCGAATATAAGCTCACTATCCTTATATGGTTTAATTATCTTTATAGTTTTTGCACCAGTTTCAATAATATCCTTAAGCTCCTCTTCTTTTCCAATTCCTACCCACATTGCAGTTCCCGCTGCTGCAGCTCCTTTTGCCACCTCTACCATAGGATTAGAACATATTCCTCCTAACCCTGATAATGGAGCTACCATAATAGGTGTATTAAAAGTTTCTCCAAAAAGTTTCATTTCTGTTGAAGCTTCTTTAGAATCTATGACACGAGATTCAATCATAATTGAATCTAAATAATTCCTTGTAAGTTCCGAAACCTTACCTGTTTCCGCTGAGACTTCTATATCTATACCTTTTTCCTTTAATTTGTTATTTCCTTCTATTAATAACTTGCCAATCATCTTTATACCTCCATCATAATATAATTTTGCTATGTACATATTACAGTATGCTTTTTAATAGTTTAGCTTAAGTCATTTTCTTTACGCTTTTTCAATGTAGATCCCAATATTTTTCCTATTTTAGCTGCATTAAAGCAGGCTTCCTTTTGTTCTTTAAAATGTGATGGAAATTGCTCTTTTTCAATTTTATCTAAAAAGCCATGATCTTGAACAACCTTGCCAACTCCGCATTCATGTCCATAACCGCAATTGTAACATTGGGAATAACCATCTACTTCTAAAGATTCTAGTACTGCCATTTTATTTTTCAGCATAAAATATTCTATTTCAGGCCTTACAAAATCATTATTTTTGTAATCTGCACCAACAATAACTCCAAGTTTACCTGATAAATTAAAGCTTTCTCTATGACGAAAACTGAAAGTTCTTTCCCATAATGCGTGACCTAGAGCATTCATTCTTCCAAAATAATTTGGAGCTCCAAATATTATTGCATCTGCCTTAAGCATTTATTATCAGATGCACAAAGAGTACATCCAATACAGCCACTAATTCGCTTTCCAGCAAGAGAAATATATTCATATTCCAAACCTGTAGCCTCTAAAATAGCTTTTATAGCCTCACTTGTAACACCATTCTTTCTGCCACTACTTATGCCTAAAATCATACTTATACTCCTTTCAGAAATTTTTGAAATTATAATTATCTTAATTTTTAAACTATATTTAACAATGAACCTTTATAAAATTATTGACCATATCTTTAGCTAAGTCAGTCATATCCTCTAAAACTTTAATATCCTGCCTGTTTTTCATAATCAGAATTCCTCCTTCAAGCATAGCTACAATTCCTTGAGCTAATTTTTGAACTTCAAAAGATTCTATTGGCTTAACTGACTTTACCATTTCCTCTAAAACTAATTTTAGTTTCTCTATCCAAATCTCAAACACTTTTTGTACTTTTTGACGAAATTCTTCATCATGCTCACTCATTTCAGCAGCAAAATTACCAAATATACATCCGCATTTGGTCTCTCTAGCTTGATGGCGTACAATAACCCACTCTAGCATTTCATTAAATCTTACTTCTGCACTTTTTTCAGAACCCAAAATATTTTTAAATAGTTCTTCATTGAAAGATTCAAAGAAATAATCTATCACAGCTAACCCTAATTCATGTTTAGAAGAAAAATAATGGTAGAACTGCCCTTTCCCAATTTGGCCCGCCTCTAAAATATCACTAAGTGCTGTATTTTCATATCCTTTAGATCTCATTAATGCTGCCGATGCTTCTATTATTTCCTTGCGTTTTTCAGACAAATTGTTCCCTCCTTTACCTACCGGTCGGTACAATTTAATGTTACATTAGTAATATAATACTGTCAAGTTTTAAATTACTCGGTCATCTTCATACATTTTTTTCTTTATCTATCTTGTTAATGAGTTATTCTTCCCCAGTTCATCCCTTTTACAATTAATCATTTACTGAATTTATTCAATATAAATGAAAAATAACAGGAATATTTACTTCTTTAGCAAGCAATGAAGCATGTTTTGCAAAATAAGATTCTTTATCCTTGCTGGCGGCAATCTCAGTTCTTACAACTGCAAGGTTTCCCTTTAACACTTTTGGTGATGATCCATTTCCTCCACTTACTTCAATAGCATCAATACCTGCTTTTTCAAATATTTTAGATGCTTCAATACTTTCTTCACTTGTGAGACCATCTTCCATAAAATCTTCTGAATTTATCTTTATTAATATTGGAGGTCCATTAGAACTATCTAGTCTTGAGATGATTAAACAAATTGTAAACTGTGGAAAAGGATTTGCCTTAATTCCTGAAATAGCCGTAAATGAAGAAATAAATTCTGGTACCCTTAATGTTCTACCTATTAATTCAAAAATTAGTTTTACACATGGAGTAATTACCCACAAAGATCGTGAAGAATCTTTCACCTCGACTTTATTTAGAACAAATCTTTTAAATTTCTTCACTAAACAGACTATTATTGAGTAAGTTCTGTAGACTTTAACTTGTAAGAAATTATTGGAGAGTATTAATACAAAGCTACGACAGCTTGAATCTAAAATAATCCTGGAGAGGTCCATCTTCTCCAAGATTATTTTATTTACTTAACTCTATTTTAGATGAATTTCATATACGCATTTTAAAACAGTTAGACCAATCTTAATCACTTAATAAATATACAATCATGAATACTCTATTTATCTCGCAAATTTTTGCATAAATTTTTCAGCATTTCTCTCAAAACCGTATTGTTCATACATATTCCAGATTGGACTTTTAGCTTATATGTTGTTATAGTTTTTATTTCAACTCCATTCCAGGAACACGTTTTCGAATAGCATCCAATTCGGCTTCATCAGAAATCCCCTGCCAGTCATAGCGTGGTGTATATGGTCCTTCTAACGCTCGTATTTCTTCTTCTGTAAGCTCAATATTCAGAGATGCAACAGCATCATCAATTTGCTCGATAGAATTGGCTCCAACGAGTGGTGCAGTTACAACTGGCTTGCTACGAAGCCAAGCAAGTGCAATCTGTGGCCTTGAGACGCCTCTTGCGTCAGCAATATTGCCAACTGCATCGATAATCGCATGATTTGATTCTTCCTCTGCGGGAGAATACAACATATCGGCATAATCACCATCAGTCTTAGATCTAGCACTAGTCTTGGCCTGCTCGAACGGACGAGCAAGACGGCCACGAGCTAACGGACTCCATATAATCGTCCCAACGCCCTCATCAAGGCAGAGTGGAATCATCTCGCGCTCTTCCTCACGAGCGAGTAAGTTGTAGTGATTCTGCATTGTAACAAACCTAGCCCATCCATGCTGTTTCTGCAAATGAAGTGCCTTGGCAAACTCCCATGCATGCATTGATGACGCACCAATATAGCGAACCTTCCCCATCTTTACGAGATCATTCAAAGCCTCAAGTGTCTCCTCAAGCGGCGTCGAGTGATCGTTACGATGGATTTGATAAAGATCTATATAATCAGTACCAAG
The DNA here is from genome assembly GCF_000230835.1 of Clostridium sp. DL-VIII. NCBI lineage: Bacteria > Bacillati > Bacillota > Clostridia > Eubacteriales > Clostridiaceae > Clostridium > Clostridium sp. DL-VIII. The sequence continues at coordinate 2,567,903 of NZ_CM001240.1, read as the reverse complement.
TCTCTCAAGCGAATGGTCAATTTCGGTCATAATCGCCTTTCTAGACAATCCACGACCATTTGGACCTGGACGCATTGGATGACGCAGCTTTGTAGCAATAACGACATCATCGCGATTTGCAAAGTCCTTGAGCGCACGTCCGAGTATCTCTTCGCTAGATCCATTTGAATACATGTTTGCAGTATCAAAAAAGTTGATCCCAGCCTCCAGTGCATGTTTAATGAGTGGTCGCGCCTCTTCCTCACCCTTTGACCATACGGGATGGCCTCGATCAGGTTCACCATAAGTCATTGCACCAATTGCAATTGGTGACACATCAAGACCAGTTGTTCCAAGTTTAATGTATTTCATATTATTATCTTCCTTTCTCCGTTATGATACAGTAGAAATGTTTTCTGCTTTCTCTTACTATTATTGCTCAAGGCATTATTTTTTAGTAGTACATTTCTGCATAAAAATTGCCTAAAACCGCAATTGTTTATATTTCCCTAATTGAACTCCACTTTCATTTAATCTATACTAAATGAAAGATTATATTATAATAAAAAATAAAGGTAATGTGATAAAAATGAAAATATCGAAGCAAAAGTTAAAAACAACAAATATTTTAACGCCGGACCAGCCACCTTTAAACAATCATGAACTGTTGTCCCAGCTGATCTCACTGGCAAACACAATTACAAGTGCAGAAGGTAATACTAAGACTGTTATACCCTATTTATCAATCTGCCGCCATACTTATGAATCGCCATTAATTCCAAGTGTACTTTCACCAGCTTTTTGTCTTATTCTGCAAGGAGAAAAAGAGCTTCATCTTGGAGAACACATTGCACATTATTATGAAGGGGACTATCTGGCTTCCATAATTGATATGCCTGCATCTGGAAAAGTCGTTGGAGCAACAAGTGAGTTTCCTTATATAGGATTGCGTGTGGACTTTACAGCAGAGGAAGTTGCTTCTGTCGTGGCCGAGGCTGAAATTGAGCTTCCTTCTAGAAACAAGAAACCAAGCACAGCCGCTTTCATTGGGAAATCAGATATAGGACTTCTTGAACTGTTCTTGCGTGTTCTAAGCCTTGCCAATACTCCTTATCCAGATCCATTCCTCTCCACACTTATGATTCGTGAGATGATCTATCGCTTAGTCTCAGGAAAATATGGACACTTATTTCTTCAGCAGTCCCTCTATGATAAGCAGTCTGATGGTATAGGAAAAGCAATCGGGTGGATAAAGGAAAATTTCTCTAACCCATTTACCACTCTTCAGCTTGCTAAGATTAGTAATATGAGCGTATCAAGCCTCCAACACAAGTTTAAAGAGATTACAACAATGGGACCTTTGCAGTATCAAAAACAATTGCGTCTTCAGGAGGCTAGGCGCCTTATGCTGACCAGCTCTATGGATGTCACCACAGCTGCACTAGAAGTCGGCTATGAAAGTCCATCTCAATTTAATCGAGAATATAAGCGGCTCTTTGGTTTATCCCCGCTTAAAGATATTAGAGAAATTCAAAACAACCCATATAATATAAGTGAAAGTTAGGTATAATGCTCTAACTTTTCAGTCAATATCAGCCTTTTCTAATGCACTATAAATAATATGACAATGTACGGTTTTCTTTATATCTCACTCCGTACTGGCATTGAGTATTGCTTTTTATACTTTCTTATCACATTAGCCTATTAATTTCATATAATAAAAGATAAGTAATATATTATGGACTTTTATTAATTCTCCTTGTTTTAGGCTCCTCTTAACAGGGGCCATTTTTAATATCTCAAATTATCCTATAAATTTGTTCTCATATTATTAATTTAATAGTCATAATATCTAATATGCAAAATTCTTATTAGGTAGGTACAACTATGACATTTTTAGATAACCTAAGCCCTGAAGACTTACTAGTTTTAACTAACGCGATTGCTGTTTCACTTTCAAAAAACAAAACTGCTGATGAAATTAATGTGATTGGAAACTTTATCGTAGGTATAGGATGTTTAATGTTAACAATTGCTTCTCAGGAGCAATATCTAACTATATTACAAGAGCAGTATAAGCAAAAAAACAATGCTAATAATAAAACTACACCTGAGGATGATACTATCATTGGTTGATAAATTAAATATGATACTTACAACAACTTACTACTAAATAAGTGTCTAACCATTTGATATAAATTCACACCAGGTTAGACACTATTGATTGATTTATTTCTCTTACTCAGCAGGCTTAGTCGCCTGAACTACACCATGTGGGTGCTGAGGTGGTGCATAAATAGAATATACTTTAAGTGGCTTATTACCTATATTTATAATATTGTGCCAAGTACCAGCAGGTATCATTATTGCAAAATCATCACTGGCGTTTGCTTGAAAATCTAGATTATCTTTACTTTTCCCCATTCTAACCCTTCCTTGTCCATCTTCAATACGAATGAATTGATCAATATTTGGATGAATTTCTAAACCTATATCATCACCAACCTTAATACTCATCAAAGTAACTTGAAGATGACTTCCTGTCCATAATGCAGTACGAAAATTATTGTTCTGCTTAGTTGCTTCATCAATATTAACTACATAAGGCTCAGGACCATGATCCTCCAATGTATTTTGATTACTCCCTGTACCTGTTTGTGAATAATCAGCTCTTAAATCACACTCATTTTCATCAAAGAGTGTACTATATGGAACATATCTAAAATAAGAATTTTGATATCTCCAATTATCATTATTCTCCATATTATTTAATCCTTTATATTAATTCAGAATTATAATATGTTTTTGTTTTTGTAAATGTGCTGTGTTAGTTATTGATAATTTGCATTATCCAAATTTTTATATTATTCAGTTTTTAAATATTAATTTAATTGAGTTAATTATAAAAGTATGCATTAAGAGAATATAAATCTAATCCATGAATCATGATTTTATAATATATCAAACAGTGTAGTAAATCATTCCCTTTAGAGAATAAATATAAGTGATTTAATTAATATTTATCATATTTGCTATTGACGTACTGTTATCCAAGGTAGTAAAATAAGTACGAAAATAATAACTTTGTTAGGTGAGGCTCCTATATAGATACACGCTGCTGCCCCGAAACGTCGAGAGACGCCAATGGGTCAACAGGTATTACCGGATTAAGGTTCTACTTAATGTAGCCGAAAACCATATGGTTTTCTATGCTATATAGTGCTAAAACTCAACGAGTGGAGATGGATATTAGCAAATATACTTGGGTCAAATACCTTGTATATTTATATCGTGGTGCAATTTTAGCCCCTTCACTTTGAGTGATGGGGCTTATTTTATTATTTAAAGGAGGTGTTATCCAATGGATGACTGTGAAACGGATCATTATATTATACATTTTTATTTAAGTTCAAGTAATACTAATTTCAGGGCATTAATTGGATACACACTTTTTATGCCCTAATTTGAAAGGGTGTACCATATGGAAAAGGTAACAAATTTATTTTTAAGTAAAATTATGCATAAAGATATTCATAATATTTCAGGACAAATAATTGGTAAATTAAATGATCTTATTTTTGATTTCAGTCAAGAAAAACCTACTGCATTATATATACAGATCACAAATTGGAAAAAATCTTTTTATTTGTCTGCTGAAGCATTGGAAATATACAAAGATAAAAAAGAAAAATATTATATTAAAATTAATAGCAATAATCTTATAACAAAGTTTCCTAATGAGGAAGATATTTTTTTAGTTAGAGATTTTTTAGATAAACAGATAGTTGATATAAACGGAAGGAAAGTAGAAAGAGTTAACGATGTAAGACTTGGAAAAATAAATTCTAAGTGGAATCTTGTAGCTGTTGACATAGGAACTAGAGGGTTACTTAGAAGACTCGGAGTCGAGTATCCATTCATTATATTGACAGAAACCTTTAAATACAGGTTAAGAAATAAGCTAATAATTTGGGATGATGTTCAGACATTATCTACTGGTGTTAGTAATTTACAGCTTCAAATGCCTGCAAATAGAATCGAAACCTTACACGCTGCAGATATAGCTGATATAATTGAAGATCTTGATAATAAAAGTAGAGATATATTATTTCAAAGTTTAAACAATCAAAAGGCTGCTGAGGTTCTAGAAGAAATTGACACTGATGTTCAATTAAATTTGTTAAAATCTGTGTCTGACGAAAAAGCTTCTGATATATTTGAAAGTATGCCATCGGATGAGATCGCAGATATTTTGGAAGAAATGGATGAAGATAGAGTTGAAAAACTATTAACTAACATGGATGAAGAAAGCCAAGGCGAAATTAGAGAGCTCATGGAATACGAAAAAGAAACAGTTGGAAGCATTATGTCAAAGGATTTCCTAACTTTCTTGCCTGATATAACTGTAAATGAAGTTTTTGAATGGATTCAAATTAATTCTCCTAGCGAAGATGAAAGTTATTATATATATATTACAAATGATAAAGATAATCTTATTGGAGTTATTTCTCTTTTTTCACTTATTACCGCAGATAGAAATACTAAACTTTATAATATTATGACTACTAGACCTGAAAGTTTAAAAGATACAGATGAAATAGATGATGCAATCAGCATAATGCATAAATATAATCTTGTATGCATTCCTGTTATAGACGAAGATAATAATTTGGTCGGTATAGTATCACTAAATGATAGTATTCATGAACATTCACACTTAAGGAGGGTTGCACTATGAAAAAATCATTATCTAATAGATTTAAAAAAATACTTTTTATTATGACTATTATTGGCCCAGGACTAATTACTGTAAATGCTGGTAATGATGCTGGTGGTATTACAACATACGCTTCAGTTGGTGCATCCTATGGATATAAAATGTTATGGGGATTACTTTTAATTACCTTTAGTCTTGCAGTAATTCAAGAAATGAATGCAAGAATGGCGGTAGTAACTGGCAAAGGCCTATCAGATTTAATTAGAGAGAAGTTTGGAGTTAAACTTACTTTCTTTGCAATGGCTATTTTATTAATTGCAAATATGGGAGTTGTATTTGGAGATTTCGCCGGAATAGCAGCAAGTTTAGAATTATTCGGCATAAGTAAATATCTATCAATTCCTATAGTTTCTATACTGATTTGGTTTCTTGTTACTAAAGGCTCTTATAAAAGAGTAGAGAACATTTTTTTACTTTTTACTTTTATATTTTTTACCTACATCATATCAGCATTTTTAACTGGACCAGATTGGGGTAATGTATTTAAATCAATGGCTACTCCTACCCTTGAATTAAACTCAGGTTTTCTTCTTACGTTTATAGGAATGATTGGTACTACAATTACTCCTTATATGCAGTTTTATTTACAATCATCGATAGTAGATAAAAAAATAAGCTTATCTGATTATAAATACGAAAAACTTGATGTCTACTTAGGTGCATTTTGGGGGAATGCAGTAGCGTTTTTTATAATTATCTGCACTGCTGTAACTCTTTATAAAGCTGGTATAACAATAACTAGTGCTGAAGAAGCAGCTATTGCTTTACAACCATTAGCTGGGAAAGCTGCGTTTATACTTTTTGGTGCCGGACTTTTTGGTGCTTCAGTACTTGCTACAGCAGTTATCCCACTTTCTACATCTTATGCAATATGTGAAGCCTTTGGCTGGGAAAGCGGCGTTGATAATGACTATAAAGAAGCACCTGCTTTCTTTGGGATATATACTGGTATAATTCTTCTTGGAGCATTATTTATATTAATTCCTGGAATATCACTTATTCAAATTATACTTATAAGTCAACAGATTGCAGGATTATTATCTCCAATAATATTAACCTTTATGATAATTTTGATTAATGATAAACGCATAATGGGTAAATATATTAATAACAAAACTCAAAATATTATATCTTGGTTTACTGTTGTATTTATAATTATCCTATCAATAATTTTATTTGTATCACCATTATTTTCATAATTCATTTTATATGAATTTCAATGATAGATTGCTATTAAATTTAAATAATTAATTAAGGACTTATAATCTAAATAGCGATATTATATTAATATTTATATAATTATAAAATCTTAGTTTTTAATAAATGCTTAAACTTATTAAAAATTAAGATTTTTTATTTCTTATTAATAGATCATTCTTCCTATCTATTCATTATTAAATCTATTGGCGTAGCAAATACAGCTCCCTCTTCAACCATATTCTTAAGTTCACTAAGCAAATCATTTAAATGCTCACATGGTACAACGCATTCTATTACAACAGGCATCTTTTCACTAAAAGAAAATAATTTTTGTTTGTGAATAACTCTATCTTTACCGTATCCAACAAGTCCTTTAGTTACGGTAGCCCAGATAACTTTCTTTTTCTGAAGAAATTTTAAAACCTTTTCATACTCTTCCTTTTTAAACCACGCATTATCTTCTTTTGTGTAAATTTTAACTACACAATACTTATTGCTATTCATACATTTCTCCTCCATACCTCTAATAATGGTTACTTGTCCATGTGGTATATATTTTATGAGGTCTTGTCTAGCTTTTTCTATTTTTTTATTATCAGCAACTGTCTCTATTATAATTGCTAAATCGTTAAATTCTATGTCTTCAAGTGCAATTGAATGCATTATGCTTTTGTAATCAAGACTTAATTCTCCCCTCCTAATAGTGAGCCCTGGAAAACCTTCTTTCCATAGAAAATCTTCTATCCATTTATAAGTTTTACTTAAATTTGAATTGAACTCATGTTCTCCAGCTACAATTCTCATCAAACTGTTCATTTTATTAATCACTCCTCTCTAGCGATTTTAGCAATTTATAAAATCAATTACTTCTTTTCACAATACTAAGCTATGTTTTAAGCACTCTATTTTCTATAACAATAATAAAAATAATTATTTATTACTTTATATAAATCATATATCCGAATATCTTATAAATAAAAAAACTTCTACCACATTTAGTATAGTAGAAGTCATTAATCTCTAAAAATATGTTTAAAGTATTTAATACAATTATTAAATACTTTAATTTTTTCTTCATATGTTACATGCATCAATGGTATAACTTTCTTAGGTTTATTAGCTAACATTTCCTTATTAAAATTTGAGAATCTTTTTATTTATACAATACTTAACAGGACAATCTGAAAATTAGAGCTAATATAAGTGAAATAATAGCTGTAATTGTTAACAAAACATTAACTCTTAAGCTAAGTTTCACTTTATTTTAAACTCATTTTATATATTATCTTTCTATTTATGAGTTTTTACAAATAGCAATTTATAAGCTTGAACTACAATAAGTGGGATAACTGATAATCCATATATATAACTAAATTGTCCTGAACTTAATGTACTAACTTCAAATATATCACTTAATTGCTTAAAACTTAGTACTACTAATAATAAAAGGCACCCAATTATTACTGAAAACCATATAGTTTTATTTGTAAATAATCCTATTTTAAAAATCGATTCTTTAGACCTACAATTAAATCCATGAAGTAATCTTGATAAGCATAAAGTACCAAAAGCCATTGTACTTGCTACCTCAGTTCCACCTGTATACAATCCTATATGAAAAGCTGACATAGTAACTACTGCAATAAGAAATCCTTCCATCATAACTTCTGTTGCAAAAGATTTATTAAGTATTGGAACATTTATATTCCTTGGCTTTTCTTTCATTATATTCTCATTGTGTGGTTCAAGTCCAATTGCTATTGCTGGCAAGCTATCTGTAACTAAATTAATAAATAAAAGATGCACGGCTGCAAAAGGAATCGGTAATGCTCCTATTGATGCATACAGCACTGACAGTATTCCTGCTGTATTTCCTGATAAAAGGAATTTAATTGAGTTTTTAATATTTGCATATATGCTCCTGCCATTTGAAATAGATTTTACTATAGTTGAAAAATTATCATCTGCTAGCACAATTGAAGCAGCATCTTTAGCAACTTCTGTCCCTGTTATGCCCATAGCAATTCCTATATCTGCTTGTTTTAAAGCTGGAGCATCATTCACACCATCTCCTGTCATTGCAACAATATTTCCTTTTTCCTGCCAGGCTCTTACTATTCTGATTTTATGCTCTGGTGATACTCTAGCATAAACTGATATTTTATCTATTTTATTTTTTAACTCTTCATCACTAATTTTCTCTAATTCAAAACCTTCCATGGCTTCTGATTCATCTTTAAGAATTCCTATTTGCTTAGCTATAGCCGATGCAGTAATTTTATGATCACCAGTTATCATTATTGGTTTTATCCCTGCTTTAATGCAATTTTCAACAGCATATTTAGATTCATCCCTTGGTGGATCCATCATCGCTATAAGACCAACAAATGTCAAATCATATTCATCTTCTGTAGTAATCTCTTTTTTTCCTTCACCAATTTCCTTATATGCAAAAGATAAAACTCTAAGTCCCTCTACTGATAATTCTCTATTTATTTTCTCTATTTCCTTTTTATGCTCTCCTGTAAAATCTTTTATTCCTTCTGATGTTTCATAACTTTTTGTTCGTGATAAAAGTATATCTAGTGCCCCTTTAGTTATCATTACATATTTATCTCTAAACTTGTGAACAGTACTCATCAGCTTTCTCTCAGAGTCAAATGGTACTTCTCCAAGTCTTGGATATTGTTCTCTTATAATCAGTTCATCTAGTTCATATATCTCACCTAAATTAACTAATGCAACTTCAGTTGGATCACCAATTTCCTTGTTTTTCACAGTAACAGCATCATTACATAATAATGCCATTAAAATCAAATCTTTTTCTAAAGCCTTATTATGATCTAAGTTATCATGATCAAGTATCTTCTCATCAATAAAGACTTTCTGTACTGTCATCTTATTTTGTGTTAATGTTCCTGTTTTGTCTGAACATATAACCGATATGCTTCCAAGACTTTCAACTGCATGAAGCTTTCTTACAATCGCATTTTCCTTAGCCATCTTTTGAGTTCCAAAAGCCAAAACAATTGTTACTATTGAGCTTAATGCTTCTGGTATAGCTGCTACTGCTAATGAAACTGCAAACATAAATGAATCTACAATATTACGTCCTCTTAATATGTCTAAGCCAAAAATAATTGCTGAAATTATTAAAATAATAATAGCAAGCCTTTTCCCAAAGGTATCCAAACCAACCTGAAGTGGAGTCTTCTTTTCCTTTGCATTCTCTAATAAATTTGCTATTTTACCAATTTCAGTATTCATTCCTATATCTGTAACTAAAATAACACCTCTTCCGTAAGTTACAAAACTTCCCGAAAACACCATGTTCTTTCTATCGCCAATAGCTACATCATCTTTATTTATTACATCCGCAAACTTTAATACACTTTCTGATTCACCAGTTAAAGAACTCTCATTCACTTGAAGAGTAAAGCTTTCAAGAATTCTACCATCTGCACTAACATAATCTCCAGCATCTAAATATAAGATGTCTCCAACTAAAAGTTCCCTTGAAGGAATCTCAAGCTTTTGACCTATTCTTAAAACCTTTGCTGTAGGTGATGACAGTGCCTTAAGACCCTTTAGGGATTGTTCTGCTTTAAGATGTTGTATTGTGCCAAGAATTGCATTTATAATAACTACAACCATTATAACAATTGTACTTTCGAATTTTCCAAGAAACATTGAAATAATTGCTGCTCCTAATAATATAATTACTAAGAAGTCTTTAAACTGCTCAAGAAAGACCTTCAATGGACTTTTCCTTGCTGCCTCTTCCAATTCATTATAACCATACTTCTCTCGCCTTCTTTTAATTTCTTCCTCATTTAAGCCATTACTAGTAACACCTAACATTTCCAGCATATCTTCTGGAGTTTTTTTATAATGCCCACTCATAAACTGTGCCTCCTTAAAAATAACTATACAACTCCTACATTTTATACTTATATTCTATATATTTATCTTTCTACTTAATTTTGTATAAAAACTAATATTAAAAAATCAAATACTATTTTTTCATGTAAATCTAATTATTTATTAAAATCCACTCAATAATACCAGTATATTGTCCCAAATTATTATTCCCAAAAACTATATTTTAATCCTTACGCTTTGATAACTACAAAAAATAAAAAAGGTAAGAAACTCCATATTGAGCCGCCTACCGTAGAACATATAATTTTATTTTTTAAGAAAACTATCTATTATTCCTTTTAAAACTCGCAATTTGTAATTTTCTATTTTTATTATTTTGAATAAAAATTTTTTTATTTGAACAAAATATAATGTCCCTAATAAAAATATTCTGCATTGCATAGGGAGGAAGAAATTTGAATATAAAAAATAAGTTTGTATATTTTTCTCTAATATCGCTGATCATTTTTATAAGCGGTTGTAACATGAATTATAATAGAGCTACTGTATATAGCGATATATACAACGATAATGATAAAATAGCCAAAACAAGTAAAGATCACATATATACAACATCTAGCATCACTAAAAATTCTGACCAGAATTTATCTTTAAAATATAGTGGTTTTTTAGGTGTAGATGCAATTTGGAATATAAATTCAAAAGATGATGGTGAAATTACATTAGACTATGACTCAAATGTTAATAGTGGTGATTTTAAAGTAGTTTTAGTTAATCCTAATAAAGAAATAGAAAATATATTAGTTGGTACAGACCACGGAAGCAAAACTCTAAAATTATCAAATGGGAAATATGTACTTAAGCTTGTTGGAAATAATGCAAATGGTAATATTAAACTTACAATTAGCCAAAGTAAAAATGCTGAAATATCAATTATGGAAGAACGATAATTAACCAAATTCAATACAAAGACTGCTAAATAATTAATTAGTTGTTTAGCAATTCTTTTATTGATAGTAATGCTTCTTCTGTTTCTAATGCCTTTATTCCAATCATTTTAATATCAATACCTTTTTCTTTTAACTTATTTCTTAGTCTCTCAATGAAAACACCTTCACCATCAACTTCCTTATTATTTTTTGAAGTTGTATTAACACCACAGCTTGGTGAACGATTAATTCCTATAACTCCTGCTACAGAAAATCCATTATTAATATATTCGTTTATCTGAAATACAACTTGATTTACAAGTTTATTTAGTATTTCAGCAGCAGTTGGTTTATTCATACTGTCTCTTATTCTCGTATTTTCTACAACAACATCTCTTTCTGCTCCATGAATATCACCTCTGTCTAAACCTAAACATAGTGTTTCAGGACAAGGCATTTGTATTATTCCAACTTTTGACTGGATAAGCAATTTTAAAACACTTTCATTTGTTGCTGGGTAATCAGCTGTCCCATCTGAAATTGAGTTTTGATTTAAAATACAATGTGAAACTAATACTACTTTTTTACTTCTACAATCTGAAAACATAATGTTATCCCTCCATTTTATCTATTATAAACACAAAATTTTAATTAATTAAAGCAAATTCAGCAGCAGAAATAGAATGTATTGTAGTTGTATCAAAAAGTGGTATATCTATATCTTTCTGTTTTATTAATAATGGAATTTCTGTACATCCAAGAACTATCCCTTCAGCTCCATTTGAAGCTAAACTATTTATTATTTTTATGTAGCGATCTTTAGATTCTTCATTTATAATTCCTTTGCATAATTCATCATATATAATCTTATGAATTATTTCTCTTTCTTCTCTACTAGGAATAATTACATCAATATTAAAATTATCCTTTAACACTTTTTTATAAAAATCTTGCTCCATAGTAAAACTGGTACCTAGTAATCCCACCTTTTTAATTTTACTTTTAATTATCTCTTCACCAGTTGCTTCAGCAATATGCAAAACTTTTATTTGGGCTTTTTCCTCAATATCCTTTGCCATTTTATGCATTGTGTTTGTGCATATTACAATAAAATCCGCCCCGGAATTTTTAAGTTTCTTAGCAATATCAATCATAATACAAGTAAGCTCGTCCCACTTATTTTCATGCTGCAATACTTCTATCTTTTCAAAATCAACTGAATACAAAATACATTTTGCTGAATGCAGTTTTCCAAGTTTTAATCTCATTGTTTCATTTATAATTCTATAATAATCTAAGGTTGATTCAAAACTCATTCCACCTATTAATCCAATTGTCTTCACTTTTATCACTCTCCCCTTAGTATATTTACATTTTTCATCTTAATATTTATACTAAAACTTCCTAAATCATTGATTACAAAATTCATATAAGTCTGATGATAGAATATAATCTAGTTCCTTTGCATTTTTCTTACTAGTTTCTGTAAAAATGAATCCAAATACATCAAGGCTTGGATTATCTATTTTACGAAGTTCCAAAATATTTTCAAAATAATCATATAATTTATCATAATTAAATTTAGAACATTATACGCCCCCAAACAGAATATTGTTTGTTTTTTCCAATTATAACATTGAATATATTTGCATACAATATTATAATTGTATGCAAAACAATTTAATCTTAAATTTGGAAGGAGCACACATATGCCTGTCAATTCCTTTGATAATTATCCAATGACTTGGAAACCAAATATAACGAATAAAACTGGTCCCTTATACAAGGTGTTATCAGCTTTATTAGAAGAAGACATAAAGACTGGAGTTTTGAAGCCTGGAGATAAACTGCCACCACAAAGAGAACTTGCTGATTTTTTAGATGTTAATTTAAGTACCATCTCTAGAACTTTTAAATTATGCGAACAGAAAGGTTTAATAAGTGGAGAAATAGGAAAAGGTACTTATATTTCATCTGATGTTAATGTTAATAGCACTCTTTTAAATCCAAAAAATGCCACAAATTTAATTGAAATGGGTGCTACATATCCCCCATATGCACAAAATAAATATGTGATTAAATTCATTGAAAATATGTTGCGTAAGCCTAATTCTGATAAATTTTTAGAATATTCTTCCCCCTGTGGTACACTTGCCCAAAGGTCATCTGGAGTAAAATGGTTAAAAAAGTTAGGCTTAAATATAAGCGAAAAAGAGATTCTCCTTGCTTCCGGCGGACAAAATGCTTTATGTGCTATATTGTCGTCTCTTTTTCAATCTGGAGATCGCATTGGTACTGATCCATTAATTTATTCTGGAGTAAAAACTTTGGCCAAAATGCTCGGAATTCAATTGGTTCCAATTATGCAGGAAATGAATGAGATGTCACCTATAGCTTTAAAAAATTATTGTAGAAATAATGAATTAAAAGGGATCTATCTAATTCCTGATCATCAAAATCCAACTACTCATACAATGTCTCTTAAAACAAGGAATGAAATTGCTGAAGTTGCAAAAGAATTTAATTTAATCATAATAGAAGATGGTATAAACAGTATGTTAAGTGAGAAAAATATTACTCCAATTGCTGCCTTAGCTCCAGAGCAGACAATTTATATTTCAAGTATATCAAAAGCATTATGTGCCGGGCTTCGCGTTTCTTTTATAGCTACACCACATATTTATAAGAAAACTTTAGAATCAGCTCTTTATAATATTAATATGATGATATCACCTTTAAATGCTGAAATTATTCATCAACTTATAAACTCTCCTATTGGAGACAAAATAGTAAGAGAACGTAAAAATATGATAATTGAAAGAAGTAATCTAACTGATGCTATTCTTAATGACTTTGATATTCTTGGGGATAAATATTGCAATTTTCGATGGCTAATGCTGCCAAAAGGCTGGAATGGCAAAATCTTTGAGACGTGTGCAAAAAATGCTGGTGTACAAGTTTACTGTGCTGAGCGTTTTGCTATTGGGAATGCTTCTGTCCCTGCTGCTGTTCGTATTTCAATAACTGCTCCAAAAAATTTAGCTGAGCTTAAAAGAGGTTTAAATATTATTAAATCCATATTACTACATAATGATGCGTGCACAATGAGTAATGCCTCACTTAAGTAAAAATAGAAACCTATCCTCATGTGGTCTTTATAAGGATAGGCTTTATTACATTTCATACAAATTGTGCATCTTTATTTTGTGGTATTATAGTATCAATTGTTCATCATATTTATTTTACACTTAACTATGATATCCCATCTACTGTTGCTATTTTATCTCAAACTAAATATGCTTAGCTATTATGTTTTCAGGTACTTTTCCTTCTAATGATAAATAATAACTAGTTATAGGTTTTAAATTTTCATCTAATTCATATACTAGAGGTGTACCTGTAGGTATATTTAAATTTGCTATTCCGTCACTAGAAATATTATCTAAATATTTTACTAATGCTCTTAAAGTATTTCCATGAGCTGATATTATAATTTTTTTACCTTCTTTCAATTTAGGAGCTATGTTTTCATTCCATTCTTCTAAAACCCTTTTTTCTGTATCTGCTAAATTTTCTGTTAATGGAATTTCACTCTCTTTTAAATCTTTATATTTTAAATCATGACCTGCATATCTTGGATCATCTTTTGTTAGCTCTGGTGGTTTTACATTTACAAATCTTCTCCACTTATGAACTTGTTCTTCTCCATATTTTTCTGCAGTTTCTGCTTTGTTAAGTCCTTGAAGCGCTCCATAATGTCTTTCATTAAGTTTCCAAGATTTATATACAGGTATCCACATTAAATCCATCTCATGTAATACTATATCCAATGTTCTTATTGCTCTTTTTAAAACAGAAGTGTACGCTATGTCAAAAATGAATCCATTCTTCTTAAGTATTTTTCCTGCCAATCTTGCTTCCTTAAGCCCATTTTCTGATAAATCTACATCAGTCCATCCAGTAAATTTATTTTCTAAATTCCAAATGCTTTCTCCATGTCTTATTAATACTAATTTTATCATATACATATTCATTCCTTTCTTAAAATTAATTATTTAGACCCTTATCTTAAGATCATGACCTAACAAACTTATATTTGGTTTTAAACAAAGTCTATATTAAATTAATATATATTATAACTTATTATATTGGACATGTATACTTATTTGAAAATTATTCTCAATAAAACATTATTAAAACTATACTTCTAAATCCTACTGCCAAAAACACCTATATTTTTATAGATGTTCTTAAAATCTTTGAATTCGATTAAATGATTCTATATTTACGTAATATTATATTCTACAAATATTAAATACTTTATAACATATTTTTTATAAACTTACCAATACTATCAATAAATGATTTTTTATAATTATATTAGGAGTATAAAATGAAACTACTAAAAAAAATAGTCGCTATAATTATTACACTTTCAATTTTAACACCCAGTATATTTCAAATATATATTACTAATTTTTATTCCATTGAAACAGTAAATACGACTAATCCCATTAGAGTTAGTCTCATGTTTAGTAATTATAATATAGCTTCTATACAATTACTTATTGAAGATATGAAAAAAGTTGAACAAGAAAATTCAAAAACTGTACAATATACTTTTTATGATGGGAAA
>NZ_CM001240.1:727500-747500 GCF_000230835.1 Clostridium sp. DL-VIII | reverse complement strand
ATGGTGAGCATGTCATCATTTACCTTTCCACATACTTCTTCAAAAGTCCCATACGAAATGTATCCATCTTGAAGTTTTGTACTCAATAGCCATTCTTTATTTACTGCATTATAAAAGTCATCTTGCACTCTTATATCTTTACTACGTTCTACATTGCTTTTATTCGCCACTCCTATTGCTTTGAACTCAAAGCTATATGCAGTATTATTTAAAGACATTGATATACACAAAATAAATACTATTATTGCTGAAATTTTCTTTAGTACATTTTTTCTCATACTTTTCCTCCTTATCTCATTAAATTCACACTATATTCTCTATAAATCAATACGTTTCCACTTGACTTAGAAAAAGTGTCTAATACTATTATTTAATTTATTGCTATAAATAATACGTACTTTTGAAATAAAAAAACTACCTTTAATTTTTATCTTTAAAGGTAGTTTTCTTTTTCTAATTTTCTTATTCTTTTATGTTTCAGCAGCGGAATCATCTAGGATACAACTCCTGCAATTATAATGCCAATAGCAATCATAAAACCAGCTATAACAATAGCCATAGCAACATTTTTCTCCCTTAGTTCCTGATTGAAGTCAATTTTAGTTAAAACCTTATCAAAAAACCAATATCCAAAAATTAAAAGTATAATTCCTATTAATCCAAAGATAATGCTTGATACAATATTATTGAGAATACCATCCATAAAAATTATCTCCTTTCTTAATTTTACTTAATATATGTAGGCATATATATAGCATTTTTATTAGTTATAAAATCACCTATTCTAGTGTATATTCCAGATGGCTTATCATCTGTTACATATACTCCTATCACAGGAAACTGATATTTACTATATTCTTTTATTGTTGAATGTGCCTCTATATTTAAAGGCCTGGTATTTATTCTATTTTGAAATATAACATCATTTAAACTGCTATTTTCCGAATAACTCAAAGTAATTCCAGAACCTTCTCTCGATAAATATGGCTTGGCTACATAATCAGGTGAAAGCTTATTATCAGGTTCTAAACATGTGTATGGTATATACTTTAAAATAAATTTTTCCTCATCTTCTGTAAAAAATTCTTTCCCTATTAATTCATAAATCACCGCAAAAAACGCTTTAGATTGAGTTATCAATGTATGCGCTGGATTTATTAAATAATCTCCAGAATTTAAAATTTCAATTGTCTTTCGCATTTTCTCATCATAATAAAACCAATCTAAAGGATAATGCCTATAAATAGCATCAATTTCTTTTCCATAAAGATAAAGTTTATTGTTCTTAGCCTTCAAATCATATATATTTCCAAAAGTAATATCATACTGTTGCAGCTCCTTTAATATTTCAGCAATTAAGTTACTTGTATATATATCTTCATAATACCATGAAGTCACGACTCCTATATTTTTCACTTTTTTATATTGTTTAAATTCTTCTAATATATGTGAAAATATATCTTTTATTTTATTCCTAAAATTTTCATTATGATCAGCATATTTAATTTTTAATTCTTTACTGACTACAGAGTTTACACCAATAGCTTCAACTAAACCCGCTGGGGTTTCTGAATTGAACTCTAAAATTTTTAATTCTCCATTATTATCAATAACAAAATCTATTCTTCCTAATGCACAAAGAACAGAAGTGCATGAAATAGAAGTTAACTTATAAAGCTCTTCCGGTATTCCTAGTATAGGTCCTAAAAGTTCTATGTTTTTTTGTACATATGGATACATTCTTTTTAATATCGCACAAAACTTATGACTTGTAAAAAGCATTTCCTTATAAATACTTTCATCTATAATCAATGAATCTAAGGAAATATACTCATTATAATTTGTATATGCTCCTGTAAAATCATATTTAAAAGTGATCTCTTCTATTAATCTATCCCAAACTTTCTTTCTATTATTTCCTTTGAATTTTTCTATATAAATTGGTATATCTTTAACTCCTAATGGACACATCCAGGTATAGTTATCATTAGTTAAAAAATCGCTGCTCCACCTAACTAAAAATCCTTGAACCTTATCCTTTATTAAGTAAACACCAAAATTTCCAAATGCTAAAGTAGGAATATTCATATTAAAATCGCCTGGAGCATAAGTATAGTCTTCTTTTATATTAATTAAGTTTTGCTTTACATGTATTTTAGGGCTTTCTAATATAATTTTCATCTGCTTTTCCCACTTCTCTTGCGTATACATATTCCCAATGTATACTTCTTGGCTATATCTTCCTAAGGAAGACTTGATAACATAATTATCTTTATTTTTTATTACCTCATCAATGTGATTTGCTTCTAATATTTCCGTATAAGGTATACATTTGCGAATAACTTCCTTATCCCTTAAAGAGAGAAGCTTAGAATCTTTCTTCACCAAATCCCATAAATAAGCAAGGAAGCCTTTTGCTTGAATAGCAATAATTCTTGGGTCATTGATTAAAAATAACTTTCCTTTATCAACGCACTCTAAAATTTCGTTTATATTGGTAATTTCAGAGAAGAATTCAGTAGGAAATAGCCTTAAAATTACAGTTAACTTAATAGTTGAATATCCATAGACATATCCATCTTTAACAGACAAATTAGTAGGACCTACCTGTACAATATTAATATTTGTATTCTTTAATATATATTTAAAGTAGAAGCTATGATGAAATTCTTCATAATGACATGGATCCATCAAAAATCCCACGTTTATTTTTTCTTTAGCTCCTGAATACTTAAAGCAGATTTCTATCAGCTCACTTATTAAAGTATCTATAAATTTACAATTTAAATTCCCTTCAAAATTACTCTTACCTGCTAAATGTATTTCTTTTTGCCCACAAGGTTTATCATAATTAAATTCAGCAAAATAAATATTATTATCAATATCTATAAATGTATCATATCTTGTCCAAAACATTGGTGAAACTGGGCACTTTAAATCAAATATCTTTTCTTTAAGAATAAAGTTATCAAAATAGTTCAATACTTCCTTATGATTTCCTTTAATTTCATTTAATATCTCCAATGAAATTCTATTTATTTCTTCACTATAAAATATCATCTTCTCATAGGTAACTTTATCAAAATAGAAAGGTATCTGTGAATGAACATGCTCTTCTCCTAATGAACTAACCATATAGTTATTAAATAAAACATTCTCAGTATATTTAAGTTGTTTTTCCATAGCATTATTCACTCCTTTAATTAATCTTTATACTACAAGAATAATATAATAATTAACTTGATGAGCTTCCTCCTATTGATCCCGAGTATCCTGAAGTCTTTCCTCCACTTGATCCATCACTTATTGAAGATTTTCCACTTGACGAACCTCCACCATAGCTATGCCATCCTCCAGAATATCCGCCACCGCCCCCAGAGCTGTTATTTTCTTGATCATCATCATCATCTTTTGGATTCGCATTATAGCAGCCTCCAAGTCCAATAGGGCTGCCAACTGCAAATGCTGCTGCCACTGCTATTGATAATGCTCTCTTTTTGTTTTCTTTTAATATTTTTCTAATGTCTCTCACTATATCATCACCCTTATTATTTCTACCCTTATATCTTTTTCTATATAATTTACGTATTCTTTTAAATCTTCCTTTATCTCATCCTTAGTTAAAATAGTTACCTTGTTATATCTCATTTCTTTTAGCATTTCAATATAAGGAAGATCATCCTCACCTATGCCATATTGATTATTCAGCTTGTCTACTAAATCTTCATTTCTTAAATTGTTATCATACCTATCATAAGGAATTAACATAACAAATTTCTTTGGATTTATTTTTTTTAGTTTTAATCCATTATTTATCAACTTACTAATACTATCCTTATTGCCTATTATCCCAAATGGATGAAATAGAAGATTAACATTTAAAATAGGTCTTATACAGTAATTATTATTTAATACTAATGCTAAATCCAAAATATCTTCTAATGGTAGGTCAACTATTAAGAAATTATCTTCATTACAATTTTTAATCACATCTTTTAATATAATTTCATTTAGTTCACTTATGTTTTCTTCCCTTAATGAAAAATCATCATATGTTTGCAGTGATACAAATGGTGTACTTCTAAAGAAACATCTAAATGGCCCTAAGTTTGACTTCCATGTTCTGTACAACATTCTCAAATCTACTTCTATTAAATTCATACAATGCCTACCTTTCGTATGTAACAGCATAAATACCATCTAATGATATGCACTGTTTGAACCCATCCTCAGTTATGAACACTACATGACTGTCCCCGCATTGATCTTCACAGACTTCTCCTTTGAACGAAATTTCAGGTTCAGAATTTTGCCAAGAAGTAATATTCAAATACACGTTTATTTCCTTTGCATATGATAAAAAGCCATAAGGAAGCTTGTATATTATGGCAAAGTTGTTTTTCAGAGATAACATTTGTCTGTAACTTTTGTAATCTATAGTCGTATCAATCACAAAGACTCCATTGTATACAGAATTAACTTCTCCCTCGAGAGTCTCTGTAGGCTTGTCATCAAACCATTCTTCATAAGTTTTATAAACGTAAATATCCATTTTTACCTCACACTCGTTCTCAATACTTCAATTAATAACAATATTATAATATATTTATCGCTAATTACATATTATACCTTATACTCCTTTGTTCAATTTTTAATTAGTTTAACTTTTAGCAATGCTTTGTTTTTTAACTTCACTTCCACATCACCCTTCTCACTTATTACTTTACAATTATACCACTATTTGTATTCCTCTTCATTTATTTTTATCTTAAAAACATAGTTGTATAAGAAACTATTACATCCTTAAATTTAAAAAAATAGTAACACCAACAATTTAGTAGATCTTCTAAACTATCAGTATTACTATCTATCTTTTACATCCATGTTGAAACATATTTTAAATGTATACTTGTAAGTATACATATATTTCAAGAAATTTTTTATCTATTTAAATTCCCTTCTTCATTTTTGCAATAAAGTTCATCTTTAATTTAATTGGAAACAATTTTGTTATTCGGTTTTTAAAACCAGGAATAATAATATCCTTATTTTTCATAAACTGTTTATAAGCATATGTCACAACTGTTTCAGCAGTCATAGAATTTTGTGGTGTCTTTGTTCCTTCTTTCACAAAAAAATCCGTTTTTGTAGGACCAGGGCACAAAGCAGAAACTTGTACACCTCTTTTCTTTGCTTCATAACTAATTGCTCTGCTATAACTTAATACAAAGGCTTTGCTTGCACAATAAGTACTAGTATACGGCCCCGGCATAAAAGCACCTGTAGAAGAAACATTTAAAATTCTGCCCTCTCCAAATTTATACATATCAGAAATATATAATTTGCATAGCTCTACAAGATTTATAATATTTAATATCATCATTCTCTCATCATACTCAAAATTTATTTTATCTGTTGGACCAACCAATCCTATTCCTGCGTTATTTATAAGCACTGAAATACTTAAATTATCTTCCTTAATCTTGTTATATAATTGTATCGCCGCTCCTATCTTACCCATATCCTGCTGATATATTAATACATGTATACCAAACTCATTCTCTAATTTTTGTTTCGTCTTTTGCAATCTGTCATTGTTAGAAGAAACAATGACAATATTATATCCATCCTTAGCAAAATTCTTTGCAAATTCAAGGCCAATTCCGCTTGTCCCGCCAGTAATTAATACATATTTCACCTACTACACTCCTTTCTTCTTATAAAATTATAGAAGAAAGATTTATTTTAGTAATTCACACAGGTTAATTAAAAGAATTATTTTTCATTTCTTTTCTTATTCTGCTCAAAGATGCTGGTCTTATCCCTAT
This sequence comes from Clostridium sp. DL-VIII, assembly GCF_000230835.1. NCBI lineage: Bacteria > Bacillati > Bacillota > Clostridia > Eubacteriales > Clostridiaceae > Clostridium > Clostridium sp. DL-VIII. Next base: position 741,672 of record NZ_CM001240.1, on the reverse strand, counting down.
ATAAGATGCAATATATTTCAGTTCAACTCTGCTATGTAGATGAGGATAATTTTCGCCAAATTCAATGTACTGTTCTTTTGCATTGAGCAAAGCTGAATTTTTAGCCTTACTTTCTAATCTTCTAACTATCTTTAAATAATAATCAAAAATCAAAGACTTAATCACATCATCTTCGTTCATAATTCTATGCACAAATTCATATGAAAATTGAATACATGCGCAATCCTCTAAACACTCAATAGTAAATGATGAAGGCTTTTCTATCCATAAACCTTCAGAAGAAAATATTTCATTCTCGCTGCTAAAACATTTTGTAACATCATTTCCCTGTTCATCGGTATAATAGCCTCTAACTATACCAGAGATAATAAAATAGAGTCTTGTTGCTCTCATTCCCTCCAATAATACAATATGTTTGGCTGGAAATTCGACAAAGGAGGCTTCGCTATTAATCATATCGGCAATATCTTTACCTATCTTAACTCCAAGCCCCTTTTCCAAATACTTACTAGCATTAAACACTTCTATAAGCTCCTTATTCAATTACTATTTACAATTTAAGAATATAATATAATTTTATCTTCCTTGCCATTAGAATAATATAATATATTATTTTATTAAATTTTACCATATATACAAATACTCTTCCATAATACCTAGTGACATTATAACTATTATCTTTTCATAAGACAAAGTAACCATTATGCCACTCATAATTATTCTTTATAAATTAAAATAAGTAGTATCTCAAAACTTTGCAAAATAAAAAAGATAGCCATATCAGCTATCTTTTATCTTACCTCGCAACGTCCTACTCTGCCACACAGTCTCCCATGCAGTACCATCGGCGCTATAGACCTTAACTTTCCTGTTCGGAATGGGAAGGAGTGTTACCTCTATGCCATCATCACGAGATGCTAGTTCATTCCAAATCTTTGATTTGGCTAAATGAAGTGTACACCAACGAACGAATGTGAGTTAGTGTTTCCTTTAAAAAGAAACTTTAATTCATACTATTCATTTGGTTTTCAGTATTCACATACTTGCTTGAAAAAACATTTTGTTCTTTCAAAATTGCACATAGTCCTTAATGTATTACAACTTGATTTATATTGGTCAAGCCCTCGACCTATTAGTATCAGTCAGCTAAATATGTTACCATACTTACACCTCTGACCTATCAACCTTGTAGTCTTCAAGGGGTCTTACTAGCTTATGCTATGGGAAATCTCATCTTGAGGTGGGCTTCACACTTAGATGCTTTCAGCGTTTATCCCTTCCCGACTTAGCTACCCAGCTATGCTTCTGGCGAAACAACTGGTACACCATAGGTCAGTCCATCCCGGTCCTCTCGTACTAAGGACAGCTCCTCTCAAATTTCCTACGCCCGCGACGGATAGGGACCGAACTGTCTCACGACGTTCTGAACCCAGCTCGCGTGCCGCTTTAATGGGCGAACAGCCCAACCCTTGGGACCTACTTCAGCCCCAGGATGCGACGAGCCGACATCGAGGTGCCAAACCTCCCCGTCGATGTGAACTCTTGGGGGAGATCAGCCTGTTATCCCCGAGGTAGCTTTTATCCGTTGAGCGATGGCCCTCCCACGAGGTACCACCGGATCACTAAGCCCGACTTTCGTCCCTGCTCCACTTGTAAGTGTCGCAGTCAGGCTCCCTTCTGCCTTTGCACTCTTCGAACGATTTCCGACCGTTCTGAGGGAACCTTTGGGCGCCTCCGTTACATTTTAGGAGGCGACCGCCCCAGTCAAACTGCCCACCTAACAATGTCCTGTCACCAGTTTCATGGCATCCAGTTAGAACTTCAATACTATCAGGGTGGTATCCCAACAACGACTCCTCCAAAGCTGACGCCCTGGTATCCCAGTCTCCCACCTATCCTGTACAGACAATACCGAAATTCAATGCTAAGCTACAGTAAAGCTCTACGGGGTCTTTCCGTCCAATCGCGGGTAGCGAGCATCTTCACTCGCACTACAACTTCGCCGGATTTGCAGTTGAGACAGTGCACAAGTCATTACGCCATTCGTGCGGGTCAGAACTTACCTGACAAGGAATTTCGCTACCTTAGGACCGTTATAGTTACGGCCGCCGTTTACTGGGGCTTAAGTTCATACCTTCGCTTGCGCTAAGTATTCCCCTTAACCTTCCAGCACCGGGCAGGCGTCAGCCCCTATACATCAGCTTTCGCTTTAGCAGAGACCTGTGTTTTTGTTAAACAGTTGCTTGTGCCTATTCTCTGCGACCTACGTTTCCGTAGGCACCCCTTATTCCGAAGTTACGGGGTCAATTTGCCTAGTTCCTTAACTGCAATTCTTCCGTCGGCCTTAGGATTCTCTCCTCATCTACCTGTGTCGGTTTGCGGTACGGGCACTACTTCTCTCTCTAGATGCTTTTCTTGGAAGCATGGAATCAGATACTTCGGTTCCGTGGAACCTTCCCCATCACGCCTCAGAATTGTTGGAACGGATTTGCCAATCCCAACTCCCTAAACGCTTAGACTAGCATCCAATAGCTAGCACATCCTATCCTTCTCCGTCACACCCTCAATATTAACGATGATAGTGGTATTGGAATATCAACCAATTGTCCATCGGCTACGCCTCTCGGCCTCGCCTTAGGTCCCGACTAACCCTGAGAAGACAAACTTTACTCAGGAAACCTTAGATATTCGGCCTGTAAGATTCTCACTTACATCTCGCTACTAATGCCAACATTCTCACTCGTAATCAGTCCACCGCTCCTTTCGGTACGACTTCAGCCCGATTACGACGCTCCTCTACCGCTCACAATAAATTGTGAACCCGTAGCTTCGGTGGTAAGTTTGAGCCCCGGACATTTTCGGCGCAGGATCTCTTGACTAGTGAGCTATTACGCACTCTTTTAATGAGTGGCTGCTTCTAAGCCAACATCCTAGTTGTCTTAGAAATCCCACATCCTTTTCCACTTAACTTACACTTTGGGACCTTAGCTGACGATCTGGGCTGTTTCCCTTTTGACCATGGAACTTATCTTTCACAGTCTGACTGCCGGACTGATAGTATATGGCATTCGGAGTTTGATAAGGTTCGGTAAGCGCTATGCCCCCTAGCCTATTCAGTGCTCTACCTCCACTACTCACATTTTCCGACGCTAGCCCTAAAGCTATTTCGAGGAGAACCAGCTATATCCGAGTTCGATTGGAATTTCTCCGCTATCCACAGCTCATCCCATGCTTTTTCAACAGCAACGTGGTTCGGTCCTCCACGAGGTTTTACCCTCGCTTCAACCTGGCCATGGATAGGTCACCCGGTTTCGGGTCTACAGCATGCAACTAGTCGCCCTATTAAGACTCGGTTTCCCTTCGGCTCCGTACCTTAAGTACTTAACCTCGCTACATACCGTAACTCGTTGGCTCGTTCTACAAAAAGCACATCATCACACACATAAGGTGCTTTGATCGGTTGTAGGCACATGGTTTCAGGTTCTATTTCACTCCCCTCCCGGGGTTCTTTTCACCTTTCCCTCACGGTACTGCTTCACTATCGGTCATCAGGTAGTATTTAGCCTTGGGAGGTGGTCCTCCCTGCTTCCCACAAGGTTTCACGTGTCTCGTGGTACTCTGGTGCAGAACTGCTCATTATAGTTTTCATTTACAGGACTATTACCTCCTACGGTCCAACTTTCCAGTTGTGTTCAATTAACTATAATTTCACGTTATGTTCTGTCCGCAACCCCAGAGATAAATCTCTGGTTTGGGCTCTTTCCTTTTCGCTCGCCGCTACTAAGAAAATCGATTTTTCTTTCTCTTCCTCCAGGTACTTAGATGTTTCAGTTCCCTGGGTTTACCTTCATAAAGCTATGTATTCACTTTATGATACATGGGGTTTCCCATGTGAGTTTCCTCATTCGGAAATCTTCGGATCTCTGACTATGTGCGTCTACCCGAAGCTTATCGCAGCTTATCGCGTCCTTCATCGGCTCCTGATGCCAAGGCATTCACCATGCGCCCTTTGTAGCTTGACCTTTTGCTTGCTTATTGATGTCAATTGCTTCGTCGTCTGCTGAAATTTTCTCGTTTACGTACATTTAAGTACGCTTCACTCCAAAATTTCATCGACTCCTCGCACTTGCCACCAATAAGCTGCGCAAATTGGCTTACAAATATAGTATATAGCGATATATATTATAATTTGCTCCAATTTGTTTTTAATCATTTCACAAAGAATATTTATTCTTGGCTTTGTTGTATTTTATATACATTAATCTATGTGCAATTTTCAAAGAACATTTGCTTGCTTATTACCCCCAATTGCTTCGTCAGCTGCAAATTTTATTCATTCATGTACGTAAAGTACACTTCATTTCATAAAATTTTTGCTTCCTCGCACTTGTCGCTACTAAGCTACGCAATTTTGAAAGACTTAGTCTTTCAAAATTGAACAGAAACATAATACTTTAAGTAACCTGTCGAGTAAGTATTTATATTTTGATACATAAATGTATCTGTACTAGTCAGACATCATGCTGATCTAGATTTCTCCATAGAAAGGAGGTGATCCAGCCGCAGGTTCTCCTACGGCTACCTTGTTACGACTTCACCCCAATCGCTGACCCTACCTTAGGTCGCTGCCTCGCTTACGCGTTAGCTCACGAACTTTGGGTATTGCCAACTCTCATGGTGTGACGGGCGGTGTGTACAAGGCCCGGGAACGTATTCACCGCGACATTCTGATTCGCGATTACTAGCAACTCCAGCTTCATATAGGCGAGTTTCAGCCTACAATCCGAACTGAGACTGGTTTTAAAGTTTGGCTCCACCTCACGGTTTAGCATCTCTCTGTACCAGCCATTGTAGCACGTGTGTAGCCCTAGACATAAGGGGCATGATGATTTGACGTCATCCCCACCTTCCTCCCGGTTAACCCGGGCAGTCTCGCTAGAGTGCTCAACTAAATGGTAGCAACTAACAATAAGGGTTGCGCTCGTTGCGGGACTTAACCCAACATCTCACGACACGAGCTGACGACAACCATGCACCACCTGTCTTCCTGCCCCCGAAGGGCTTCCTCGATTAAGAGTAATTCAGGAGATGTCAAGTCTAGGTAAGGTTCTTCGCGTTGCTTCGAATTAAACCACATGCTCCGCTGCTTGTGCGGGCCCCCGTCAATTCCTTTGAGTTTTAATCTTGCGACCGTACTCCCCAGGCGGAATACTTAATGCGTTTGCGGCGGCACGGAGGTCATGACAACCCCCACACCTAGTATTCATCGTTTACGGCGTGGACTACCAGGGTATCTAATCCTGTTTGCTCCCCACGCTTTCGAGCCTCAGTGTCAGTTACAGTCCAGAAAGTCGCCTTCGCCACTGGTATTCTTCCTAATCTCTACGCATTTCACCGCTACACTAGGAATTCTACTTTCCTCTCCTGCACTCTAGATATCCAGTTTGGAATGCAGCACCCAGGTTAAGCCCGAGTATTTCACATCCCACTTAAATATCCACCTACGCTCCCTTTACGCCCAGTAAATCCGGACAACGCTTGCCACCTACGTATTACCGCGGCTGCTGGCACGTAGTTAGCCGTGGCTTCCTCCTCAGGTACCGTCATTATCGTCCCTGAAGACAGAGCTTTACAATCCGAAGACCGTCATCACTCACGCGGCGTTGCTGCATCAGGGTTTCCCCCATTGTGCAATATTCCCCACTGCTGCCTCCCGTAGGAGTCTGGGCCGTGTCTCAGTCCCAATGTGGCCGATCACCCTCTCAGGTCGGCTACGCATCGTCGCCTTGGTGAGCCGTTACCTCACCAACTAGCTAATGCGACGCGGGTCCATCTCATAGCGGATTACTCCTTTAATTGCTATGCCATGCGGCACTACAATCTTATGCGGTATTAATCTTCCTTTCGGAAGGCTATTCCCCTCTATGAGGCAGGTTACCCACGTGTTACTCACCCGTCCGCCGCTAATCCACTCCCGAAGGAGCTTCATCGCTCGACTTGCATGTGTTAAGCACGCCGCCAGCGTTCGTCCTGAGCCAGGATCAAACTCTCAATAAAAAGTTTAATCTTAGCTTACTCAAATAAAAATTGCTGGTTTACTTAAATGTACTTATTATTTTCTGTTCAATTTTCAAAGACCATTTTCTTTCACAACTTTCGTTGTAATTACTTGTTATTTATTGTCGTTTCTGACAACTTATTCAGTATATCATCGCATTTAAATCCTGTCAACAACTTTTTATAAAAACTTTTCAAACTCTCTTTATTGGATGTTTTCAAGTTTCAACCTGTTGTTGTTTCTGTCTCTCAGCGATGTATTTTATCTTATCACTTTTATAATTCTATAATTACTCATATCTTTATTATTAAATGCGTTCACATTATCATTTCGTGATAATTCTTCATAATTCTACCTTTTATGCATATTGATACGCTAGACATAGTTTACCCAATAAATTATCTTATATAACTTCTTCAACATAATAATATTATAAAATAATCAACTACTTAATTTTTCACTATGTGTTCGCCGAACTCATTCGCCCTTCGCCCATGTTCGTCTGACATTCACCCCATTTATAATTCAATTTTATTTTTTGTGCTGCACTTCGTCGCTTTTAAATTGTCATTTATGTTTTTAGATACCCTTAATTAATAATATTTTTATTCACATTATTGTTTTTGCTCTTTATACTTATCCACATAAAACCTTTTTATTTGTTGATATTTTAAACAATATAATAAAGACATTAGTTAACATAAGCCACTGTCTTTTCTTCATTTTAAAGTTAAAAAGCAGCCTAATTAATCACTGCATTAATAGTTAATAAATTCATCCTTACAATACTCGGGATTATATTTTTATATAGTCCCATATTTATTTCAGTAACACTTTTTTATAATTTTATATAGTATAACTGTAGTAAATATTTTTGTAATTCCTAAATACTATAAATGGCAGTGGCATTGACAGTATCTATGGTTATTAATAAAATACTAGCTACTGTTTCTGTAATTATTCTAAATATATAATAAAAGGCGGATTCATACATGAAAACATTAACTCGATTTAAATTTTCACCGGATACCAATATATTTAAGGAAGGTATTTATAATTTGACTGATCTTGGAGCATTCTTAGAAAATTCACTTTATGAAGCTCAGAATGTTTCTCAAAACAAAATTGCAAACGTACTTATATTTGATGAAGATTATACTCTAATTCAATCTATCAAATTAAATCCTAATTGCCCGAAGTATACTTTAGCTTCATTAAAATCCACCTATAAAGTTGTAATAATAGGCGATGGTGATGTATATATTTCAAAGAAACAAGAGTAGTAAACAATGTAGGATTTGCTTACTACTTTTACTTAGCTTTAAATGTATAGTATTAAAAAGGTAGATTAAGTATTTCTACTTAACCTACCTTTCATTAAAACTTATTCCTAATCCGCTCAATGTAAATTTTACTGTACTATCTATAATATTTTCTAAATCTATTTTTTCATTATGTATTGATTCATATATTGCCGATGAACATAATGATCCAAAAAATTGAAATGCTAAAAGTTCAGTATCACCTTTTTTCATTAATCCTAATTCCATAGCACTTTTTATATCTACTTCAATCTCATCTATATATTTTTTTATTTTGTTGCGTAATTGATTTTGCCTGTCTTCTGTTCCCCACAGTTGACTCATTACTACCTTAAAAAAACTTGTATATCCATATAAAAAAGTTAATTGTATTCCACATATACTTACTAACTTTTCTACTGGCCCTATATTCATTACTTGAACCTTTGTAACTTGATCATACAATATTCTAAGCCCTTCCTCAACAATAAAATTAAATATTTCTTCTTTACTTTTAAAATGATAATATAAAGTTCCTTTTACTAAATCTGCATTAGCGGCTATCTCATCCATGGTAGCTCCTCTATAACCAGATTCAGAGAATACTTTTATTGCAGATTGAAATATTAGTTCTCTTGTTTTTGTTTTATTCATAGCACTTCTCCTCATTTCATTTTTTGAATTTACATAATGAATTATATAAATAAAGGCAGACTAAGTATTTCTACCTAATCTACCTTAATTCTTTGAAGATAGTAAACCGATTCTTATACGGATTAAGTAATGAAATATAAATCCACACCTAAAGACATATACAACCATATTTTAAATTACCTACCAGTAAGGAAAAAGTGTTTTTTCTTTAAACGTACAAATACAATAATAAAACAGCAACATTGTTTATTTTTAGAGACAATACAAAAAATTGTTCTATAGCATAGAGAACCAGCTTACTAGAGTTTCTTTTAGCTCTAAGTATTTACACTCTCCCTACTATTTAGACAACAAAAACCTACAACAGTGAGAGTGATATTCTTCTTCTAGATAGCTTAGTAATATGCTTATCAAAATATCAGAAAAATAAGAAATTCAAAAATCAAAGGCTGGAAATAGTTTTATAAATAATAATTCCCTAATCAGAAATTAAACCATAATGTTTTTTTATCCCTAAATATAATGATAGAGATAGTATAACTACTCACCTCAATGCTGCCATGTATATTATCTATATTTTTTATAGTAATAAAGTTTTCTTCATTATATTCAATCTAGAGAAAAGATTGATTACTTATCGGCTATGAAAAAATAAAACAGTAGTTGAATTACTCCTAGCTACTAGCTTACTCTAACAAAAAAGTAATATTACTTAACAATTTTCTTATTTAGTTCATCTATAAACTCCTGTTTTCTTTCTGGAGAAATTATTATGAAATCACTCTGAAAGTTTCTATAATACTTGATTTCTATTCTATCCATAGATAAAGCTGGCGAAGATATTAAACTTTTACTTTTCTTAAGTGAAACAATATCTTTATAGTCAATTTTGATATTTACCATTAGTCCACACCTTATATGTATACACGAATCTTCAAAAACATAATAGGTAAAAAGATACATTGGCAATATAATTAATATTAGTACAGCAATAAATAAAATTAACATTATTATACTTATTTTATTTGTAACATATGAATAGAATAACCATAAGGTTAGTATTATAAACAATATAACTACAAGGTGAAACCATAAATCAATTTTAGATTTAAATTTCATTTTAATACTCCTTCATAATAAATTATTATTATGTATTTATTATAATCTACACTTATACTATACAATAATCTCTTTTTCTTTTAAGATATCTACTATAAAACAACATTGTTTATGAATAATCATAAAATCATCATTATCAGTTAGATCACTATTGACTAACAAATATACTTTTTTATTGCTAATTTCAAAACAAAATACTGGCAACTGCGTTAATATATGAAATCTATCTTCACTAAAAACTTCATTAAAAATTTCTACGTTATTTGTTTTTATTTTATATTTTTTATCAATTGAAGTATTTGTTTTTATTTTATCGTATTTGAATGATCTTATAAGGCTAGGCAGACCATATGGACCTAAATAAAAACCAAGATTCGTCTTACGTGCAAATAAAAATTTAAAGTTACCTTTATTGTCTATATTAATACTAGCTTTTGAAAAATAGTAATATAATCCTTTCTTTATAGGTACTAAATTATAAATTAAATTTAAATTTTTGTATTTTGCTGTTATTGCGCAACTATTCAAGATTGATCTTCCAGAATATTTCCCATTTATTTTGTTGCAATAATCTTGCCATATAATTAATTCATCTGCTATAAAAATACCTCCTATAAATTTTTATCAAAAACACCATTTTAAATTAATTATAACATGTACTACCATTAAGCGTGAAAAAAGATAAAGCAATAGCTTGATTGCTCCTAGCTGCTGGTTATTATCTGTATGTAAAAAATATTAGTAATATCGATGCATACAGCTATTTAGGTTGAGAAAGAATACTACAATACAACTTTGATAAACCTAGTAATATCAACAATCTACGCCATTTAGGCTAATATTTTTCTTTATACTTGATATTACTATATATTCTAATCATTATTTTTTTCTTTATCAACTTCTATTGGTTGTATTAATTGTTATAGCAATAAAAATACCAACATTTTAGTCTTATGCTAAAGTGTTGGTATTACTACTTTTATGATGAGCTTGTGAGATTCGAACTCACATCTTCTGGAAATATATAACTTGCTGCTTTTTACTATCAATTAGTCATAAATGGCTCAAATACGTCCCCCAATATATTCCATACTATCTAATATTACTGTCCAATGTTATTGGATAAGGAGCAAAATGGGGCAAATTCAAATTATATTTTCCTTAAATATTATTATCTCCTTGAGTAGTTTTTTAACATAAAATAGACTTACAATATAAAACTTAGTTCAATTTTGCAAGCAATATCTGAAAAATCTCTTCATTAATAATAGTCTTCCTAAAACTTTACCTTATTATAAAATAATCCTTACTAGTTCTTCGCCGTCTGTTCGCTCTTCACCCCATGTTCGCCTAATATCAACCACATTTATGATTCAGATTATCTACTTGGTACTTTTCTATCTGCTACTCGATACCTTTCTCACTCTCTCTTATCTGATAGACTATCACTTTTAGTCTATCTACTCGGTACTTTTTTGCTTTTGCTCCCTACTTTATTCAAAAATTATTGAAAATTATATTATTTTTTAATTTCAAAATATTGATTCAGATTGTTTATACAACAATGCTACTTTCTTTAATCGCTACGACCACTCTCTATAGCTAAATCTATTTCTTTACTTACTTTTATATAAGCTCTTGTGTCTTCTTGCCTTATTCCATGAATATTTCTATTTTAACATTAAAAACAATTTTATTCACAATTTTGTCCTTATTATCTATACTTATCAACAGCAAACTTTATTATTTGTTGATATTATAATTTATAATAAATAAAAATATAAAAAACTTAGTATTTTTAGCCCGTATAAACCAACCCTACTAAGTTTTTCAATAACAAATAAATACTATATGAATGTCACTTAGGACTCATCATAAATTTATTTGTTATAAATTATAATTCATAACTTCAAGATTAAAATTCCTAATCTATTGGTTATGAGTCAATTGCTCTAATCAACTCTACAAAAAATCAAAAAAATACCTCAAGTGATTTTAGTAATCACTTTGAGATATCCTTTTTACTTACCTCGCAACGTCCTACTCTGCCACACAGTCTCCCATGCAGTACCATCGGCGCTATAGACCTTAACTTTCCTGTTCGGAATGGGAAGGAGTGTTACCTCTATGCCATCATCACGAGATCTATTCAATTGAAAGATTTTGTTCTTTCAAAATTGCACATAGTTTCTTAATGTATTACAACTTGATTTATATTGGTCAAGCCCTCGACCTATTAGTATCAGTCAGCTAAATATGTTACCATACTTACACCTCTGACCTATCAACCTTGTAGTCTTCAAGGGGTCTTACTAGCTTATGCTATGGGAAATCTCATCTTGAGGTGGGCTTCACACTTAGATGCTTTCAGCGTTTATCCCTTCCCGACTTAGCTACCCAGCTATGCTTCTGGCGAAACAACTGGTACACCATAGGTCAGTCCATCCCGGTCCTCTCGTACTAAGGACAGCTCCTCTCAAATTTCCTACGCCCGCGACGGATAGGGACCGAACTGTCTCACGACGTTCTGAACCCAGCTCGCGTGCCGCTTTAATGGGCGAACAGCCCAACCCTTGGGACCTACTTCAGCCCCAGGATGCGACGAGCCGACATCGAGGTGCCAAACCTCCCCGTCGATGTGAACTCTTGGGGGAGATCAGCCTGTTATCCCCGAGGTAGCTTTTATCCGTTGAGCGATGGCCCTCCCACGAGGTACCACCGGATCACTAAGCCCGACTTTCGTCCCTGCTCCACTTGTAAGTGTCGCAGTCAGGCTCCCTTCTGCCTTTGCACTCTTCGAACGATTTCCGACCGTTCTGAGGGAACCTTTGGGCGCCTCCGTTACATTTTAGGAGGCGACCGCCCCAGTCAAACTGCCCACCTAACAATGTCCTGTCACCAGTTTCATGGCATCCAGTTAGAACTTCAATACTATCAGGGTGGTATCCCAACAACGACTCCTCCAAAGCTGACGCCCTGGTATCCCAGTCTCCCACCTATCCTGTACAGACAATACCGAAATTCAATGCTAAGCTACAGTAAAGCTCTACGGGGTCTTTCCGTCCAATCGCGGGTAGCGAGCATCTTCACTCGCACTACAACTTCGCCGGATTTGCAGTTGAGACAGTGCACAAGTCATTACGCCATTCGTGCGGGTCAGAACTTACCTGACAAGGAATTTCGCTACCTTAGGACCGTTATAGTTACGGCCGCCGTTTACTGGGGCTTAAGTTCATACCTTCGCTTGCGCTAAGTATTCCCCTTAACCTTCCAGCACCGGGCAGGCGTCAGCCCCTATACATCAGCTTTCGCTTTAGCAGAGACCTGTGTTTTTGTTAAACAGTTGCTTGTGCCTATTCTCTGCGACCTACGTTTCCGTAGGCACCCCTTATTCCGAAGTTACGGGGTCAATTTGCCTAGTTCCTTAACTGCAATTCTTCCGTCGGCCTTAGGATTCTCTCCTCATCTACCTGTGTCGGTTTGCGGTACGGGCACTACTTCTCTCTCTAGATGCTTTTCTTGGAAGCATGGAATCAGATACTTCGGCTCCGTAGAGCCTTCCCCATCACGCCTCAGAATTGTTGGAACGGATTTGCCAATCCCAACTCCCTAAACGCTTAGACTAGCATCCAATAGCTAGCACATCCTATCCTTCTCCGTCACACCCTCGATATTAACGATGATAGTGGTATTGGAATATCAACCAATTGTCCATCGGCTACGCCTCTCGGCCTCGCCTTAGGTCCCGACTAACCCTGAGAAGACAAACTTTACTCAGGAAACCTTAGATATTCGGCCTGTAAGATTCTCACTTACATCTCGCTACTAATGCCAACATTCTCACTCGTAATCAGTCCACCGCTCCTTTCGGTACGACTTCAGCCCGATTACGACGCTCCTCTACCGCTCACGCAAAAGCGTGAACCCGTAGCTTCGGTGGTAAGTTTGAGCCCCGGACATTTTCGGCGCAGGATCTCTTGACTAGTGAGCTATTACGCACTCTTTTAATGAGTGGCTGCTTCTAAGCCAACATCCTAGTTGTCTTAGAAATCCCACATCCTTTTCCACTTAACTTACACTTTGGGACCTTAGCTGACGATCTGGGCTGTTTCCCTTTTGACCATGGAACTTATCTTTCACAGTCTGACTGCCGGACTGATAGTATATGGCATTCGGAGTTTGATAAGGTTCGGTAAGCGCTATGCCCCCTAGCCTATTCAGTGCTCTACCTCCACTACTCACATTTTCCGACGCTAGCCCTAAAGCTATTTCGAGGAGAACCAGCTATATCCGAGTTCGATTGGAATTTCTCCGCTATCCACAGCTCATCCCATGCTTTTTCAACAGCAACGTGGTTCGGTCCTCCACGAGGTTTTACCCTCGCTTCAACCTGGCCATGGATAGGTCACCCGGTTTCGGGTCTACAGCATGCAACTAGTCGCCCTATTAAGACTCGGTTTCCCTTCGGCTCCGTACCTTAAGTACTTAACCTCGCTACATACCGTAACTCGTTGGCTCGTTCTACAAAAAGCACATCATCACACACATAAGGTGCTTTGATCGGTTGTAGGCACATGGTTTCAGGTTCTATTTCACTCCCCTCCCGGGGTTCTTTTCACCTTTCCCTCACGGTACTGCTTCACTATCGGTCATCAGGTAGTATTTAGCCTTGGGAGGTGGTCCTCCCTGCTTCCCACAAGGTTTCACGTGTCTCGTGGTACTCTGGTGCAGAACTGCTCATTATAGCTTTCATTTACAGGACTATTACCTCCTACGGTCCAACTTTCCAGTTGTGTTCAATTAACTATAATTTCACGTTATGTTCTGTCCGCAACCCCAGAGATAAATCTCTGGTTTGGGCTCTTTCCTTTTCGCTCGCCGCTACTAAGAAAATCGATTTTTCTTTCTCTTCCTCCAGGTACTTAGATGTTTCAGTTCCCTGGGTTTACCTTCATAAAGCTATGTATTCACTTTATGATACATGGGGTTTCCCATGTGAGTTTCCTCATTCGGAAATCTTCGGATCTCTGACTATGTGCG
>NZ_CM001240.1:265000-400000 GCF_000230835.1 Clostridium sp. DL-VIII | reverse complement strand
ATTCACTTATCTTAACTCTTTCTTGTTCCATTGTGTCTCTGTTTCTAATAGTAACTGCTTCATCTTCTAAAGTATCAAAATCAATTGTTATACAATATGGAGTTCCAATCTCATCCTGTCTTCTATATCTCTTTCCTATGCTTCCTGTTTCATCAAAATCAAGGTTGAACTTTTTGCTTAATTCAGCATAAACATCTAAAGCTTTTTCAGAAAGCTTTTTAGAAAGAGGTAATACAGCTGCTTTAAATGGAGCTAATGCTGGATGTAAATGCATTACTGTTCTAACATCTCCATCCTCTAATTCTTCTTCATCATAAGCTTCAATTAAAAATGCTAATGTAACTCTATCTGCACCTAATGATGGTTCTATAACATATGGTATATATTTTTCATTAGTTGTTTGATCTAAATAACTTAGATCTTGACCTGAATGTTCTTGATGTTTAGTCAAGTCATAATCAGTTCTGTCTGCTATACCCCAAAGTTCTCCCCAACCAAATGGGAATAGGTATTCTATATCAGAAGTTGCATTTGAGTAGAATGATAACTCCTCTTCTCCATGATCTCTCATTCTTAAGTTTTCTGGTTTAACATTCAGATTTAGCAAGAAGTTCCAGCAATAGTCCTTCCAATATTTATGCCATTCTAAATCAGTTCCTGGTTTACAGAAGAACTCCAATTCCATCTGTTCAAATTCTCTTATTCTAAATATGAAGTTACCAGGAGTAATTTCATTTCTAAAAGATTTACCTATTTGAGCTATACCAAACGGAACTTTCTTTCTTGAAGTTCTTTGAACCGCCTTAAAATTAACAAATATACCTTGTGCTGTTTCAGGTCGTAAATAAATTTCTGACTTAGCATCCTCAGTAACACCTTGGAAAGTTTTATACATAAGATTAAATTTTCTTATATCTGTGTAATTCATTTTTCCACATTTAGGACAAACTATATTATTACTTTCAATATATTCTTTTAATTGTTCATTAGACCATCCATCAGCGCTTGCTACTTCTGCACCATTAGCTGTCATATGATCTTCAACCAGCTTATCTGCTCTAAATCTTGCTTTACATTCTTTGCAATCCATTAGTGGGTCTGAGAAACCACCAACGTGTCCTGATGCCACCCAAACTTCACTATTCATTAAAATAGCTGAGTCTAATCCTACATTATAAGGACTTTCTTGAACAAATTTCTTCCACCATGCTCTTTTTACATTATTTTTGAATTCTACGCCTAAAGGACCATAATCCCATGAGTTAGCTAACCCACCATATATATCTGAGCCTGGGAATACAAATCCTCTGTTTTTACAAAGTGCTACAATCTTATCCATTGTCTTTTCTACTGCCATCGTTTATCCCTCCAAATACATTTTTATAAAAATAAAAAAAGCCCTAACCACAAAGGGACGAAATTATAATTCCGCGGTTCCACCCTTCTTGGCTTAGGCCCATCTTTCTTCTTAAAATACCTTTGCACTAAAAAGCGCCATTCATCACAAATCAATAATGATTC
The DNA here is from genome assembly GCF_000230835.1 of Clostridium sp. DL-VIII. NCBI lineage: Bacteria > Bacillati > Bacillota > Clostridia > Eubacteriales > Clostridiaceae > Clostridium > Clostridium sp. DL-VIII. The sequence goes on along the minus strand of NZ_CM001240.1, from coordinate 398,479 downwards.
TCACCAAACACCATCTCTCTATAATTGACTTTCAGATTACTATTCTTTCTTAAACGTGCATATTTAATTTATAAATTAATTTTAACAAAATTAACATTTCTGTCAATATAAAAATATAGTCTAAAAAAATATAAAAAAATGGCTCCGCGAAGAGGACTCGAACCTCCAACCTATCGGTTAACAGCCGAGTGCTCCACCATTGAGCTATCGCGGAACGTCATTACTTAATCTATTATATCAGCTTTTTTAAATTATGCAACCCTATTTTTTTATTTTTTTACTACTATTTTTTTATCACTCTATTTTCTTATATATTTACTACGTAAATATATTCTTTGACATATGGATCAGAATCAAATAATAATTCAAAGAAATCATATTACCATAATCACTTCATACGTTACCTAATAGTAAATAAATTAATATACATACTCTATCTCTATTATTTTTTAATATAACAACAGGGCAGAAAGTACTTCCCACCCTGATTTTCTATCAAATATTATCTTTAAATAAAAAAATGGCTCCGCGAAGAGGACTCGAACCTCCAACCTATCGGTTAACAGCCGAGTGCTCCACCATTGAGCTATCGCGGAACGTCATTACTTAGTCTATTATATCAGCTTTTTAAAATTATGCAACCCTATTTTTCATTTTTTATCATTTGTCTGATTTTATTTTTCTTATAATTCAGAAACCAATGTTTTTCTCTAGCTTCAGCTATAATGAAAATTTAAGTAAAAACAATAAAAATAACCTAACATAATCATTTAATTCAATACATTAATTATCATAATAAACATATTAACATAAATATTATATTATTTCTTAATAAAACAAAAGAGCAGAAAATACTTCCACTCTAATTCTTTATCAAATATTATTTTTAAATAAAAAAATGGCTCCGCGAAGAGGACTCGAACCTCCAACCTATCGGTTAACAGCCGAGTGCTCCACCATTGAGCTATCGCGGAACGTCATTACTTAATCTATTATATCAGCTTTTTGAAATTATGCAAGCGTTTTTAATAAATTTATAATTAATTATTTTAGGTAACATATCTTATAATTGCTAAAACTAAATTGTTTATAGTCAGTAAGATATGAAGCAAACTCAAGTAAGCATATTATAACAATACAGAATAAAAAAGTTCATGCCATACCCAACTAGGAGCACACATGAACCTTTTTACTCTGTATCTAAACTTTTAAAGATCTATATTACTTTTGTGGTCTCATTGTTGGGAATAGTATAACGTCTCTAATTGATGCTGAATCAGTTAAGAACATTATAAGTCTGTCTATACCCATTCCCATTCCACCTGTAGGCGGCATACCTGTTTCAAGAGCACTCATGAACTGCTCATCTAATAAATATGCTTCATCATCACCTAATTCTCTTTCCTTAGCTTGTTGCTCAAATCTTTGTCTTTGAACTATTGGATCATTTAATTCTGAATATGCATTGCAAAGTTCTCTACCAAATACAAAGCCTTCAAATCTTTCAGTAAATTCTGGATTTCCTCTTTTCTTTTTTGTAAGAGGTGATATTTCAACTGGATAATCCATTACAAATGTAGGTTGAATCATATTAGCTTCACCAAATTCTTCATATAAAGCATTTAATACATCACCTTTTGTAACTGTCTCTAAAGGCTTAGCAAATTCTAAATGCTTTTCTTTAGCTATAGCTTGAGCTTCTTCATTTGACTTAATTTCATTAAAGTCTACACCTGCATGTTCCTTAACAACATCTACCATAGTTACTCTTCTCCATGGTGGAGCAAAGTCTATTTCTGTTCCTTGATAAGTAACTTTAGTTGTTCCATTTATTTTTTCACAAATATATGCAACCATATTTTCTGTTATTTCCATCATATCATTATAATCTGAGTATGCTTCATATAATTCAATTGCAGTAAATTCTGGATTATGTCTTACGTCCATACCTTCATTTCTGAAATTTCTACCTATTTCATATACTTTTTCAAATCCGGCAACTATTAGTCTCTTAAGATATAATTCAGTTGCAATTCTTAAATACATATCCATATCTAAAGTATTGTGATGAGTTATAAATGGTCTTGCAGCAGCACCTCCTGCTATTGGGGAAAGAATTGGAGTTTCTACTTCCAAAAATCCTTTATTATCCAAGAATTCTCTCATTGCAGATATAATCTTACTTCTCTTTATAAATGTAGTTTTTACTTCCGGATTAGTAATTATATCTACTTCTCTTTGTCTATATCTTAAATCTGGATCCTTTAATCCATGCCACTTTTCTGGAAGTGGTTTTAAGGATTTACAAATCAATTCAAAAGTATTAGCATTTACTGTTACTTCTTCTGTTTTTGTTTTGAATACTTCTCCAGTTACTGCTACCCAATCTCCTAAATCAAGTGTCTTATATTGCTTTAAGTTTTCTTCCCCTACCTTATCTATTTTTAAGAATAATTGTATTTTCCCATCAATATCATGTATATCTGAAAAGACTACTTTTCCTTGACCTCTTTTAGACATTATTCTTCCTACAACAGTTACTTCCTTACCTTCTAACTCATCATAATTAGCTTTAACTTCTTCTGATGTATGAGTTCTATTAATTTTATAAACATCAAAAGGATCTTTCCCTGCATTCTGTAACTCTGTTAATTTAGCTCTTCGAAGTCCTTCTTGTTCACTGTATTGAGATTCTAACTCCTGCATACTCATTTCTTCTGTTGACATATTGTACCTCCAATTAACTTCTACTTATTTCTAAAATCTCAAACTTGTTCACTCCATCAGGAATTATTACTTCCACTATGTCACCAACTTTTTTCCCAACTAAGGCGTTACCAACCGGTGATTCGTTTGATATTTTAAAATTCATAGGATCTGCTTCCGCTGAACCCACTATTGAATATTCAACTTCTTCATCAAATTCATAATCTTTAACTTTAACTTTTGATCCAACTGATACAATATCACTTGGAATTTCAGATTCATCAACGACAACTGCATTCTTTAACATATTTTCTAATTGAATTATTCTTCCTTCTGTAAATGCTTGGTCGTTTTTAGCTTCATCATATTCAGAGTTTTCACTTAAGTCTCCATATCCTAAAGCAATTTTTATTTTTTCAGTTATTTCTTTTCTTTTTACAGTTTTTAAATATTCAAGTTCAGTTTCTAACTTTTTAACACCTTCATAAGTCATTACATATTGTTTTGATTGGCTCATATACTTTAACTCCCCTTTAAAACCTTATATATTTATTATTTTAATAATCGTATTCATTGAATTCATCTTAAATTAAGCATTACGCGAATCAATTTAGACAATCAATATTATTAAAATGTTGTACTTCAATAAAATAATTAAATTAAATTTTGAAATAGTGCAAAGTAAACTTTTAACCTCAAAATCATTTAACTAATTATAAATCAGCATATTTGATATGTCAATAAATCCTATCCTCAAGCAATTTATGCCGTTAAACTTTGATTTACCTTATAAAATTCACAACTGACTTAGGTTAAGTAACCCTATTAAATATATGTTATAAGATATATTTAATAGTAGTATATGCTGAAAAATTTTATTTACTTTATATAATATATATTGCAATATTAAAATTACATTTAGTATGGTTGTAAGTTAAGTAAATACTAGGATATAAATTTCATAAAACTAACTGCAACATATATTACATTCTTCTGAATATTAATAATATGATAAAATCTCATAATTTATTCTAATATTATTTTGCTCTATATTTCTTCTTTATATTTTTTCAAAATTCTAATTACTTCTTTACTATCACTTTGGCTATTAATTACATTCTTAATCTCTGCACTTCTTGGAAGCCCTTTTAAATACCATGAAGCATGTTTACGCATTTCTCTTATTGCCTTGAACTCTCCATCATATTTAAGTGCTAAAGCATAATGCTTGAGGCACATTTCAATTTTTTCCTTATTCGAAATTTCTTCTATTTGCTCACCCTTTAAGGCCTTCACTATCTGTTTAAATATCCATGGGTTTCCTTGACTTCCTCTTGCAACCATTATTCCATCGCAATTGGTTAGTCGCTTTAATTTAATAGCATCATTTGCTGAAAACACATCTCCATTCCCTATTACAGGAATAGAAACACTATCTTTAACCTTTTTTATTATATCCCAATCAGCAACTCCTTGATACATTTGTTTTCTAGTTCGTCCATGAACAGCAATTGCATCAACTCCTGCTTGTTCCATTCCCTTTGCAAATTCCACTGCATTGACATTGTCATCATCAAATCCCTTTCTAAACTTTACAGTAACAGGTTTTGTTGATACTTTCTTTATTGCCTTCACAATTTGATAAGCAAGGTCGGGTTCCATCATTAACGCGGATCCTTCTCCATTTTTAACAATTTTAGGTGCGGGACATCCCATATTTATATCAATAATACAAATATCTTCTCTACTATTTAAATATTTTTCACAGATATCAGCCATTATTTCTGGTTCTCTTCCAAATATCTGAGCCGCTACTGGTTTCTCTTCATCTGCAATTCTAAGTAAGGCCTGTGTGTTCTCGCTTCCGTAATATAAAGCTTTTGCGCTAACCATTTCAGTATAAACTAATCCACATCCCATTTCTTTACATAGTCCTCTGAATGATATATCTGTTACACCAGCCATTGGTGCCAAAAATATATTATTCTCAAAGGTCAAGTTTCCTATTTTCATCTAGAATGTACTCCTTGCTTTTTAATTCTTACTTTTCAGTATTCTCTACTTCATTGTTTTTTTCATAAAGTAATTTTAATCCTTCCAATGTTAATTCTGAATCAACCTTGTCTATCACATCAGTTCCCTTAGCTATTAGATTAGCCAATCCACCTGTTGCTAATACAAAAGGTTCTTCTTTATATTTAGAATTTTTCATCTCTTTTTTCATCTTTTTAACTATATATTCAACTTGCCCAATATATCCAAATAAAATACCTGCCTGCATACTTGATACTGTATTTTTGCAAATCATATTTTTAGGCATTTCTAATTCTACCCTAGGAAGCTTAGCAGCTCTTTCAAATAAGGCATCTGCCGAAATTCTTATTCCTGGACATATGCATCCCCCAAGATAATCACCATTAGCTCTCACAGCACAAAAAGTTGTAGCTGTTCCAAAATCTATTATTATTACTGACCTCTTATAAATTTCATATGCTGCAACAGCATTTACTATTCTATCAGCTCCAACTTCTTTAGGATTATCATATTTAATGTTTATTCCTGTTTTTATTCCTGGTCCAACTATTATAGGTTCATGACAAAAGCATTTTCTTAACATATTCTCTAAAGAATGCATTATATTGGGAACTACGGAAGAAACGATAACTCCAGTAATCTCTTTCGGATCAATGTTGTTTAAATTAAATAATTGCATAACTTGTATACTATACTCATCTGAAGTTTTATTTGCTTCACTTGAAATACGCCAACTAGCTATGTAACCTTTTCCATCATGTACTCCCAAAACAATATTAGTATTACCTGCATCAACAAGTAAGATCATAGAAAGCACCACCTTAATATAGTTAAATTAAAAGCAGCCCAAAGAGCTGCCTTAATTTAGAAATCCATTTAAAAATAACAATATAATTTTATCAATTTTAATTAATTTGTCAAGAGTTAAGGTGTATGAAAAAAATCATTTTAGAATAAGCCAATTATTTCTCCACTCTTTAGTACATCCATCTTATTTGCCGCTGGCACTTTTGGAAGTCCAGGCATAGTCATTATATCTCCAGTTTGAACTACTATAAAACCAGCTCCATTAGATACTCTCACTTCTTTGACTGTAATCTCAAATCCTTGTGGTCTACCCAAAAGATTAGGATTATCTGATAAAGAATATTGTGTTTTTGCCATACATATAGGCAATTTATCTAACTCAAATTTCTCTAACTCTGCAACTTGCTTCTTAGCTGCTGGTGTGTAATTAACTTTATCAGCTCCGTAAATTTCCTTAGCAATAGTAAATATTTTTTCTTGTATAGACTCTTTCTCATTATAAATTGGTGCAAACTCAGCGTCATTGTTATCTAAAATGTCTAATACGATATTTCCAAGTTCAATTCCACCTTCTCCGCCTTTAGCCCATACATCACTTAACGCTACCTTAACACCTATTTTATTGCAAAAAGCTTTAATGAATTCTACCTCTTCATCGCTATCTGTAATAAACTTATTTATAGCTACCACAGGTGTAACTTTAAACTTTTTAATGTTTTCTATTTGTTTTTCTAAATTAGTTATTCCTTTTTCTAACGCATCCACATTCGGAGCATTTAGTTCACTTAATGCTATTCCACCATGGTGCTTTAATGCTCTTATTGTTGCAACTATAACAACACATTCTGGTTTTAAATTCCCATATCTACATTTAATATCAAAAAACTTTTCAGCTCCTAGATCAGCACCAAATCCCGCTTCAGTTACAGCTACTTCTCCAAGCTTTAATGCTAGTTTAGTTGCCATTATAGAATTACATCCATGTGCGATATTAGCAAATGGTCCTCCATGTATTAATGCTGGAGTATTTTCTAATGTTTGAACTAGATTAGGTTTAATTGCATCTTTCATCAATAATGCCATAGCACCTTGAACCTCTAATTCTTTAGCATAAACAGGATTTCCATCTAGATTATAAGCAATTACAATGTTACCCATTCTTTCCTTCAAATCCTCTAAATCGCTTGCTAAACATAATATAGCCATTATTTCTGATGCAACAGTTATATTAAATCCATCTTCTCTAACAAATCCATTAACTTTTCCACCCATTCCAACAACAATGTGTCGAAGTGCTCTATCGTTCATATCCATAACTCTTTTGAAAACTATTCTTCTTGAATCAATTCTTAATACATTTCCTTGATGTATATGATTGTCTATTGCTGCACACAATAAATTATTAGCAGATGTAATTGCATGCATATCTCCTGTAAAATGAAGATTAATATCCTCCATCGGAACTACTTGTGCATATCCACCACCTGCAGCTCCCCCCTTAATTCCAAAAACTGGTCCTAATGATGGTTCTCTTAATGCTATTACAGCATTCTTACCAAGCTTATTTAACGCTTGCCCTAATCCTACCGTAACTGTTGATTTTCCTTCTCCTGCTGGAGTTGGATTTATAGCTGTTACTAAAACTAATTTTCCATCCTTATTATTTTTTACTTTATTATATACTTCCAATGATATTTTGCATTTATACTTTCCATAATATTCAATATCATCTTCACAAAGACCTAATTTCTCAGCTATATTTCTTATTGGCTCCATCTTTGCTTCTTGTGCAATTTGAATGTCACTTTTCATTTAAGCTTCCTCCTAATATTAACCAAAAATCATTTACTGTATTTACATTATATCATTTCGCTTTCTGCAATAAAAGTTATTTTCGAATAATTAATGCAAATTTAGTTTAAATATTCGTATTAATGTCGAATAAAATTTTTATAACTTCTCTACATATATTTTTAACCTTTATAAGATAAAAAATTCTAAACTCGAGAACTTATATTATTAAGAATATAAAAAATAATGCATTACATATAAAATATACATAATGCATTATCTAAACTACTCTGCAGCAGTTAATTATTTACAAATATTTCCTCAAACTCTTCTGAATCAAGTTTTTCTTTTTCAATTAAGGCCTGCGCAACTGCATGTAACTTATTCACATTTTCTTTCAATAAATTGCTTGCCTTATCATAAGCTTCGTCTATAAATCGCTTTATTTCCTTATCTATCTTTGAGCCTATCTCCTCACTAAAATCTCTTCCTTTTCCTAAGTCTCTTCCAAGGAAAACCTCATCATGACCTGGTGTATTATAAGATATAGCTCCAATTTCATCACTCATCCCATAATCCATCACCATGCTTCTAGCTATATGACTTGCTCTATCAATATCATTCTTAGCACCAGTACTTATATCTCCCATAATTAGCTTTTCAGCTACTCTTCCACCTAAAAGTCCAACCATTTCGTCTTCTAATTTTGATTTTGATGTATAAGAGGTATCTTCTTTAGGAAGATGCATTGTATATCCACCAGCTCTACCTCTTGGAATCACACTTATTTCATGTACCGGATCACAATTAGGAAGTAACCTCATAACCACCGCATGCCCAGCTTCATGATATGCAGTTAATTTTCTATCGTGTTCTGTTATTACCTTGCTTTTCTTTTCAGGTCCTGCAATTACTTTAGTTATTGCTTCTTCCATTTCAGCCATTGATATTTGTTTCTTCTCTCTTCTGACTGCAAGTAAAGCAGCTTCATTTGTTAGATTTTCCAAATCTGCCCCTGAAAATCCTGGTGTCCTTTTAGCAAGTACATCTAATCTTACATCTTCCTTAAGAGGTTTCTTCTTTGTGTGTACTTTAAGAATTTCTTCTCTTCCTTTTACATCAGGTGCTCCAACAATAATTTGTCTATCAAATCTTCCTGGTCTAAGCAGTGCTGGATCTAATATATCCGGTCTATTTGTAGCCGCTATCATTATGATGCCTTCATTTGCACCAAATCCATCCATTTCAACAAGAAGTTGATTTAAAGTTTGTTCTCTTTCATCATGTCCGCCGCCAAGTCCAGCGCCTCTTTGCCTTCCAACAGCATCAATTTCATCTATAAATACTATACAAGGAGAATTTTTCTTAGCTTCTTCAAACAGACTTCTAACTCTAGATGCACCAACACCAACAAACATCTCAACAAAATCTGAACCGGATATACTGAAGAATGGGACTCCTGCTTCTCCTGCTATAGCTTTTGCAAGTAATGTCTTTCCTGTTCCTGGAGGTCCAACTAACAACACTCCTTTAGGTATCCTTGCTCCCATTTGTATATATCTAGCTGGCAGCTTTAAGAAATCGACTATTTCTTCAAGTTCTGCCTTTTCTTCATCTGCACCAGCAATATCCTGGAATGTAACTGTTTGGGTATCAGGAGTTACCATTTTGGCTTTGCTCTTTCCAAAATTCATAACACCTCTTCCCCCACCTCCACTTTGGGACTGCTGTGTAAATATAAATAAAAATACAAAAACAAGCACTGCCATAAAACCAAACGGAATCAATGTTGCAATCCAAGTTCCATTATTAGATGGCTTATCAAAAACCACTGTAACATTTGATTTAGGCTGATTTTCTATTAGTGAACCAATAAGCTCACTAGGTGCATAAGTAATAAAAGTTTTATTGTCAGTAGTCTTTCCTTCTACTGTCATACTTTCTTCTTTAACGACGATACTCTCTATCTCATCTGCATTCCACTTTTGTACGAATGCGCTATATGCAATATCATTAGAACCTTTTCCTGTTTCCCACATAGTAACCGCTGCTAAAATTAGCATAACTGCACATACAATCCATACAGCTGCACTTGAATATTTTTTCATTCAAGGCCCCCCTCTCTCATCATATTTAAAATTTTATCATAGGAATATTCTTATTACAATAAGATTGCAGTTTCTATTTTTCATATATTTCTGGCTTCAATATTCCTATAAATGGTAAATTTCTGTACTTTTCAGCATAATCTATTCCATATCCTACTATAAATCCATCCGGAACTTCAAAACCAACATACTTAACTTTTAAATCAGAAATTCTTCTCGTTTGCTTATTTAAAAGCGATACTATTTCTATGCTATTAGCTTTTCTCGCTTCCAAGTATTTAAGCAAATATGTCAATGTAACTCCTGTATCAACAATATCTTCCACTACCAAAATGTCCTTACCTTCAATACTATTATCTAAATCTTTTAAAATTCTTACAACTCCAGATGTTTCTGTAGAATTTCCATAACTAGATACTGCCATAAAGTCTATTTCACATGGTATTGATATGTTTTTTATTAATTCTGCAGCAAACAGCACTGATCCCTTTAAAATCCCCACTACAAGTAAATTCTTTCCTTTGTAGTCCTTGCTTATTTCGCTCGCAAGCTCCTTAATTCTCTTAGCCAAAACTTCCTCTGAAAATAATATCTCTTGTATATCTTGTTTCATATTAATATTCCTTTCTCTCAATAGCTACTTTTAATATATTTTTACTTTTATTTGTAAGTTTATATTCTTCTGATGTTCTAATTTCAATAATCCATGCAATCTTTTCATCAAAACATAAAATTGGAATATTATCTCTTTCTTCCTTAGGAATTTTCATATCAATAAAAATGTCTTTTAGTTTTTTATTTCCACTCATACCTAATGGAATAATTCTATCTCCATCTCTCCTATATCTTACTGAAATGTTATTATTTATTTTATCAAAATCAAAATACTTTATCAGCTTATTTTCTTTCAGGTTTATTTTATCTTTATCATAATCCTCTATTACGTAAAATTTAATATTAAATCCATCAAAATTAACTGTAGTTTTATTTATATTATTCTTAATTAAAATTATTTCTTCTTTTTCATTTTTTATAGTACGTTTTTTTTCTTTGCTTTTTATGTATATATCTCCATAAATATTCTCAGCATAAATACCATTAGGCAAATCTACTATTTTCCCTGAATCATTTTTTGATAGATACAAAATTTTATATATATGTTTCATTTCAAAATCATAATCCGATTGCGAAAATTTAGTTATAGCATGCCTTAGAACTCTGTTAACAATTGCCTCTTCTTTCTTAAATATTTCCTTTTTTATTATAAAATAATCATCATATTCTATACAACAATTATTATATAAATCTAGAGCTAAATTTTCTAGAAATTCGTTATCTTTCTGCAATAGCACCGACATTCTGCTTAATGTTTGTATTATATCCCCATTAAAATTTTCTTTCATATATGGCAATATATCTAATCTTATTTTATTTCTATTATAGGTTCTTTCAAAATTAGTCTTATCTATTCTAGGATATATTTTTTTTAGTTTTATATACTCTTCAACTTCATTTCTGCTTAAGCACAAAATTGGCCTTATTATTTTGTTATCCCTAAATGCTTTAATTCCACCAAGACCTTCTAGTCCAGTTCCTCTCATAAGCCTAAACAAAATTGTTTCTGCTTGATCATTAGCATTATGTGCAGTAGCAATCTTATTAAAACCCTCCTGATTTAAAATTTCATCAAAAAAATTGTACCTAACACTTCTTCCTGCCATCTCAGAAGAAAGCTTTTGTTCTTTAGCATATGCATTTATATCTACTCTCTTAGTGAAACACTTTATTCCCATTTCGTTACAAATATCAATTACATATTCTTCGTCTCGTAACGCATCTTCTCCTCTTAAGAGATGATTTAAATGTGCTGCTGCTATGTCTATATTCAACTCTTCCTTTAATTCATATAAAATATTTAAAAGACACATAGAATCCGGGCCTCCAGAAAGAGCTATTAAAATTTTATCTCCACTTTCTATTAAATTATTATCTTTGACATAAGATAGTACTTTTTTATACAAAAATAAACACTCCTATTTATTCATAACATTATATTAAATATAATACCGTATAATACATTTTACGTATATATTTTTTACATATAAACATTATTCTTTAAAACTTGTAATATAATTTTTTAACATATTTTAAGTATACTTTGTAAATACTTATTTGCAAAATTTATTTTAATACGAAAACAATTAGATTATCCATTAAAACTATAAATAGCTGTTTCAAAACTAATTTATAAATTAAAATTCTGAAACAGCTCTTAATACTCTTTCTGTGGATAAAATCATTGATAAAATTTATCTATTAACTTTCCAAATAAACTTTTGATACTACAACAGTCATATCGTCTTTAATGATACCATTACTTAATTGTTTTGCTCTTTCCAATATTTTTTCAGATAACTCTCTTGGATCCCCATTGACCTTTTTTAAATACTCTTCAACCCAAGTAGATTTTTCTGAATTTAATCTATCTATATCCAGTACCCCATCGCTTACACTAATCAAAATATCACCGGGCCTTAATACTTCCTTTATAACCTCTACATCTACTTCATCTACAAGCCCAAAAGGTAAATTTTTTGAATTAACGGCCTTTACTTCACGCCCTCTCTTTATAAAACTAGGTGCTGCTCCTATCTTTATGAAAATTGTATTCCCTGTATATAAATCAACTTTTCCTAAATCCAATGTTGCATATTTTTCATCTTCTGCAAATCTCATCCCCATTATAGAATTAACTGTATTTACTGTTATGTCTTCGTTAAATCCTGCTTCCATGAGCTTTTCCACCATCTCCACGGTCGATTTGCTTTCTTCTCTTGCTTCCGGGCCAGATCCCATTCCATCACTTAATATTGTCATATACGTTCCAGTATCAGTTTTCCCAAAGGTATAGCTATCCCCTATTTCATACTCTCCACTTTTAGATTCTATAGCACCATATGACACTATATAATATTTAGGTTTTTCCTCTAATGTAACAATATATTCGTTTGTCTTCGGGTTAACACTGCATCCATTATCTTCAATACAAAGTTTCATCCTTGTAGTATTATTTAATAAAGATATTATATTTTTTTCACAATAGTCAGAACCTTGATAGCTATCTATACTTATCCTAATTTTAGACCTCCCATTCTTATCTATATAACAAAAAATATCATTATAATGGATTAAATTTTTGTTTAATATTCGTTTTACAATTCTCTCCAACTCTGTATCTATACAAACTTCTCTTTTAAAGTCATCTAAAAGACGATCTAATGCACACGATATATTAGAGATATGAGTTGATATCATATTTCTGCCTTCCGCTAATCTCTCTTTTATAGCTTCACTTACATTGTAATTGTTAACAATTCCTTCCGTACACCTTAAAAGTGTAAAATTCTTAACACATTTCTTTTGTAAATCTATTGGCATAGCTAAGTTTCCATCTTCATAATTTTGTATTAACATTTGAAAGGAATTAAATGTCTGATGAAAATCCCTCTCCCAGCATATAAATTTATTTTCACAATTTGAACAACTCCTATCTGCTAAATTTTCTACTAGCGCACTTCCTTTCGATTTAATTAATAAACTTTCATTATCATTAGTACTTACTAAACATTTAGACATAGTAGTCAGTACATTGGTAAGTTCCTTTAACTTAAAGGTAAATTCCTCCTTTATTGAATTTAATTGAATTTCACCTAATGATGCTTTTTTTCTATATGGATTTATCTCAACTTCAATACTTTTATATACAGGTTTTGGAATACACAAAAATAAGATAGAACCAGCTAAAACCTCAATTCCCAATTTTAATGTTACTGCATTAGAGTATAATGCTAATGCAAAATAAATAATTATACCTGAAAGTATTGAAAATATTTTTCCTGTATCTTTAAATATACCAACTATGAGTCCTCCTACGCCGAAAAATGCTACGCTGTACATCATATCATTGGATGAAACTCCAAGCATTATTCCCATAGATACCCCAATCATAGCACCGTATGTTGCGCCTCCCACATAGGCTATTGTAAAAACTAATGTTAAGGCACATATATTTCTTATTGAATAATTGAATACATTGATATCTCCTATTCCAGAAACTAATAGACACAAAAGTATTCCTATACTAACTATTTCTTCTGACGAAAAGAAATAATTAGTATTAATTTCATCTAAAGAATTTAACGCATATTTTATAACATAATATATTGGCACAACAATTAATGTTTGTATTAAACATAAAGTTATGTTTACTCCTAACTCATACTTATCAACTAAAAGACCATAGAGAAAAAAACTGCTCAAAATTATTATAAAACCAACTAATTCACTTTTCTTTCTCTTCGCTGACGAAATAAATACATAATATATTGTTATTAAAATCACGGCTATTAAATACACATATCTATCTGATAACAATTGGTTAATTGTTAGGTATCCTATAGCAATTCCAATTGCTGCGACAAAACCGTTTTTTCTATCTTCGCGCACGACAACCGCAATTAGATATGCTATTCCAATAGGAGCTATTCCAAGCCTGTCTAATTGATTTAGCAGCAAATTTACCCTTCCTAATAAAATTCCTGCCACTAAAATTACTCCTAACCTTACTACAGAAGCTTTTATCCAAGTTTTCCTTTTTACATTTATTACTTCTTTACACTTATTTACACTTAATCCATATTGCACACTAGCTCGCCTCGTTTCCAAATAATGTAATTTGATTATAGCACCCTAGTATTACGATAAATGTCATAAGATGTTTCTCACCTGATTTTTTCGTAGGACAACTTCGTCTAAATTTCTCTAATATCTAATGATTTAATAGGTTATTTTCCTTAGATAAGATTTTACTTATAAATTTCAATAAACAACGTAAGTCCACTCATTGCTTGATTTTCTTCTCTTTCATTCAATTATTAATTTGTCGTTAATATCACTATATTAGAAATTTATATATAATTATTTATTGCATAATATCATAGACTTTGAATAGCTTGTTCAAATTATTCCCTAGTATCCTCAATTATTGTAATTACTTTCAAAGTTGCTGTGATTTCTACAAATCTATACCTAATCATCAATTCTAACTTTATAATTTATTCTTAATAATATCGAAACACAAAAAATATACAACAAAAAAGACTTAAGCATTTGCTTAAGTCTTTTGGTGCCGAAGACCGGAATCGAACCGGTACGGTGTTTAACCACCGCAGGATTTTAAGTCCTGTGCGTCTGCCAGTTCCGCCACTTCGGCATGTACATTGCAATCAAATATACGAAGAATTTACAACACTTCAAATATTACTTTGAATATTCTTTCAAAAACATTTGATTTGTATGGTTGCGGGGGCAGGACTTGAACCTACGACCTTCGGGTTATGAGCCCGACGAGCTACCAACTGCTCCACCCCGCGTTATTATTTTTTATCATATATATGGTGCCGAAGACTGGAATTGAACCGGTACCATGTTTAACCATCGCAGAATTTAAGTCCTGTGCATCTGCCAGTTCCGCTACTTCGGTATGTACATTTCAATCAAATATACAAAGAATTTACGACACTTCAAATATTAATTTGAATATTCTTATAAGAACATTTGATTTGTGTGGTTGCGGGGGCAGGACTTGAACCTACGACCTTCGGGTTATGAGCCCGACGAGCTACCAACTGCTCCACCCCGCGTCATTATTTTTCATCATATACATGGTGCCGAAGACCGGAATCGAACCGGTACGGTGTTTAACCACCGCAGGATTTTAAGTCCTGTGCGTCTGCCAGTTCCGCCACTTCGGCACATATTGGTAGCGGAAATAGGACTTGAACCTACGACACCTCGGGTATGAACCGAGTGCTCTAGCCAGCTGAGCTATTCCGCCATATCAATGGTTGCGGGGGCAGGACTTGAACCTACGACCTTCGGGTTATGAGCCCGACGAGCTACCAACTGCTCCACCCCGCGTTATTATCTTTTATCATATATATGGTGCCGAAGACCGGAATCGAACCGGTACGGTGTTTAACCACCGCAGGATTTTAAGTCCTGTGCGTCTGCCAGTTCCGCCACTTCGGCATATTGTTACACATCAAGTGCCGACAACAAAGCTAATTATAATATATAATCTTTATGCTGTCAACAATATTTTATAACATATAATAATCTAATTTTTCAACATACATAAATTAACTTTTATATGTATCTATGTAAACAGTATCGCGTAATTATTTAGGCATTAATTAATGTAGAATAAATTTTGAAAAACCTAATTGATTTCTCAATAATTTATCCTACATTTAAAATTTACTAAAATTCTTTTATTTATGTGTAATAAGACTAAAAATTTTAATTGCCTTTCTTTCCACCCTTACCTTTAAATTCCTGATGTTTCTTTACATCTTGCATTCTTTCTTCACTATCTTTTAAAAACTTAGACATAATATCCTCAAAATTTCCTGAGTTATTAGTCTTCTTCTTATCAGCTGACTTCCAATCAATTTCTGCTGGCTTAACAGACTTTTTTTGAACATTTGCCTGCTTTATTGAAAGGCTGATTTTGCCATTATCATCAATTGAAATGACTTTTACCTTTACTTTATCCTGTTCATTAAGATGTTCCCTAATATCTTTTACGTAAGAATCTGCGACTTCTGAAATATGAACTAATCCAGTTTTGCCTTCAACTTCAATAAAAGCTCCAAAATTCGTAATGTTTATCACTGTGCCCTCTACTATGTTTCCTGCCATTAAGGTCATGTTTAAAAGATTCCTCCTTAAATTTAAAAATATATAAAATTTATGAACTAGCTCTGCTATGCAGATGTTCTTTAATTTAGAATACACATTTAATTATTATTTAATTATTACTTAGCTGTTATGATACCAGAGTTTTATAAGCTTTTCTATATGCTGAAAGTTAATTAGAACCTCCATTCGTTACCTCACCACTAACAACCTTTTCACCTGGCTTAATCATTCCAAGTCTTTCTCTTGCTAATTTTTCGAGATAATCTAATGAGTCTGAATTAATTTTATCAACTTCATCTTGAAGCCTCTCATTCTTTTGTTTGACTTCATCTAATTGAGACTGCTTACTTGCAATTTCTTTTTGAATTCTATTCGTGGTTATACTTTGCCTAATATAACTAAAAACAAAGAAAATAATAAACCCAATAATTACTACTCTTTTTAATATTAGCTTCTTTTTCATCTATAGAACCTCTATTTTGCAAATTCTCTTAAGTCTATTGTAAACACTATATCACTATTATTCAAGTAATTTTTTCTTATTTCCGTTTATCGGCAATTTTATATGCAATTATTTTTAATGGATACAATATATTCTTTAATAATATTCGAAATAACTTGTAAAATGACTTTATAATTATTATTTCACCAGTATAAAAATATTTACTAATGAATTTAAAATATATTAGAACAGCAATAATTATGAAAATATATACATAGGGAGTTAAAAAAGCGTAATTCGTATATAATAAAAAAGTAAATACAATTAAAGCAATAAGTATACAAAATAACAGGTCTTCTATTATGAGCAATATTTTTATAGAGTTCAATCCTCTTATTCCTCTATATATATCAAATAATATTCCTGTTATTATTCCTGCAATTAAGCTATATACAACAATATTGACCTGCATATTTAATCCTAATAGCATGATATGTTCCTACCTAAATAATCTACTTATTATACTTTCATTGCTTTTTTTAGATATCTTCCCATTATAAACTATAGACGCAATATTTCCAGCAATTGTAACATCACCATTTTGCACGTCTAATTTATTCATTTTTAACTCTTCTCCCTTTATAGTTAAGTTTCCTAAATTAGTTGTTAAATCTATTTTCTGTTCATCAAAACTTATAACTTCAATAACACCACTTAATGCTAACTTTTTTCTATTTTCTAGAATCAAATTGGATTTACTCTCTTCTACTTTATTTTCTACTCTTTTCTCCATTAAAGATTCCTCCATTTATTTTTCTTATACAATATATGTTTATGTTTCATAATTTAGAATGTAGAATATTTAATGAGTTGAGTTTGTTCTATGTTAAATTAATTTGTAAATAATAATTTTATAAAAACATATTAAAGAAGAGTAGATAAACTCAATTAGTTTCTACTCTTGATCTTCTTCTCCTTCAATGATTTCATACATTTCCTTTGCATCTTCTTTTCTTACGTGTTCTGCTATATTAGTTATTTCAGCTTTTAATATTTTGTTAGCAAAGGTTATTTGAATTATATCTCCTTCTTTCACTTTTGTTGAAGGCTTTGCTACTTTATCATTGATTACTATACGACCACTTTCACTTATTTCTTTTGCTACAGT
Organism: Clostridium sp. DL-VIII; assembly: GCF_000230835.1. NCBI lineage: Bacteria > Bacillati > Bacillota > Clostridia > Eubacteriales > Clostridiaceae > Clostridium > Clostridium sp. DL-VIII. Next base: position 380,661 of record NZ_CM001240.1, on the reverse strand, counting down.
TCTTCTCTTTATGATACGCGATACTTTTAAGTATTTATCTAATCTCATAACTTCCTCCTTTTATGTACAATAAAAAAATATAAATTTAAATCTGCCATAAACAATTTTCTATACAGCTAAGCTCATTTACATAATTTTGTGTTCAGTAAAAAATTTACAATTGATTCCTTCACTTATGACAAATATGATAACAAATTAATGTATTTTTCTTAATTCCATCTTATTAAAAGAACCCGAGAAAAACTCGGGTTCATATTACTCCGTTTAACTTGTATTTTACTACTTGTTAACTTTATCTTTGAATTCTTTTCCAGCTTTAAATACTGGCACTGTTGTTGCAGGAATCTTTATAACTTCCTTAGTTCTAGGATTTCTTCCTTCTCTAGCAGCTCTTTCTCTTGTTTCAAAAGTTCCGAAACCAACTAGTTGAACTTTTTCTCCTTTTTCTAATGCTTCTTCAACGCTTTCAATTAAAGATTTTAATGCTAATTCTGCATCTTTCTTTGTTAACTTACTTTTTTCTGCCATGCTAGTAATTAATTCTGCTTTATTCACAATAACATCCTCCTTAAAATCCAGTTATATATTGTTTAACTGTTTTCTTTATGTACTAAATTGCACTTCTTTATTATATAACCTCTTCAGCTACCCGTCTATAGAAAAACGCTTTCTTTTCCTATATATAACTAAATAATCCAATAAATCGTTACAATATAGTTCTTTATATTTTATTATTCTGCATAAACTAGAAAATTCCTCTATTTTAATTATATATTAATCTAGTTTTTTTGATATTTCCCAAAGTTTATCCATTTTATCCAAATTTTTATTAGTTAATTCAATACTTTTTTCTTTTGAAACTCTTTCAACGTAATCAAACCTTTTTATAAACTTGTCTATAGTATTATTTAATGCTATTTCCTCATCTACTTTTAAAAGCCTTGAAACATTAACACATGAAAATAGTACATCTCCAACTTCTTCTATTATTTTCTCCACATTTTCTTTATTATATACATCAATTACCTCTTTAAGTTCTTCTTTTACTTTATCTATAGCCAAATTTACATTTTTAAAATCGAATCCAACTTTCCTCGCTTTCTCTTGAACCTTATGTGCTCTTAATAATGCCGGTAATCCTTTTGTTATACCTCTCATTTCTTCTGCAATACTAGTATATCCCTTTTCTTTCTTTTTTAATTCATCCCATTTTACTAATACCTCGTCTGAGGAATTTAATCCACTAGAATTATTAAAGACGTGAGGATGCCTGCTTATCATTTTATTACATATTCCCTCTATCACATCATTTATATCAAAATATCCTTCCTCTTTTCCTATTGAGGAATGGAAAACAACCTGTAGAAGTACATCTCCCAGTTCTTCAATTAAAGAATTATCATCCTCCTCATCTATTGCATCTATAACTTCATAACTCTCCTCTATCAAAGCTTTTTTTAAAGATTCATGAGTTTGTTCCTTATCCCATGGGCAACCATTTTCGCCCCTTAATATTTCAATTATCTCTAGTAAATCGTTAAAATCCTTTTTATTATTAAGATCCTTAGGAATGTAGACAGATGTTAAATAGTCTATATCTTCCTGCATATCCAATTCAAATAAAGGTATCTTTCTTATACTTTCCTGTCCTATTATTCCTGCTGCTCTTACATAATATATTTCTGTTTCATCATTATAACATTCTAGTAATTTTAACTTAACTTCTGATGCTATTAATGGATTGTATACTTGCGTAATTATAGTTCCTATTCTCTTATCTAAAATTTGATTTCTTATATCAAAAGAATCTATTACCTTTAATCCTTCTATAGGATCAATTCTAAGGCTCTCAATCATCGCATCAATAAAACTTACGGCTGGTATTATCTTATATTCTATATTTTTTTCCTTACATAATTCAATTAAATTAAATACTGATTTTTCTGCAACTAACGGATGTCCTGGTACTGCGTAAATTAAATTTCCTAATTCATCATGCTTTTTTATTAAATCGTTAGCTATATTTAGATATACTTCATCAAAACTTTGGATACTTTCATAGACATCATCATAAGTATTAAATTCGATATTCTTTTTCTTTAGGTAATCTACTGTTGGATGTTTTTCTGTTCTTAAAAATATATTTTTATTACTCTCAAGTTCTTGTATTGTTCCTATAGTTAATGCTTCCTTCGCCCCTGGTCCTAGTCCCATTATTTTAATCATTAGAGTTTCTCTCCTTTTCACTTTTCTTTATGCATATCAAATGAACGTCTTTTCAATATATACGCTATTATATTTGTGTCACATAGAATAATATTAAATCTCTTGACTTTATTTATATTTAAATAAAGCAACCTGACTACACACTCCCAAATATATATTAGCATAATCTGACTAGTTTCTTTTTGAATATGTTTTAAATCTGCTTTTTATGTCCTCCACATTAAATACTCTAAATATAATTATTAATATGATATATATTATCATACCCAAGAATATGGATAATAAGCAAGATACTCCATTACTTATTGTCTTCTTATATATAATATTATAACTAATTAACACAAATATCATCATAATAATAGCTGCATATGTTGGCTTAATTAATATTTCATATAGATTTAACTTTATTTTTAATGTAAACTTCATAGCTATCATATTTAAAATACTTATTAATGAATATGCTCCACAGCTTGCTATAACAGCACCATATATATTAAAAGCTTCCATTGGAACTAATGTGCAAGTTAATATAATCTTTATTATGCATCCAATTAATAAATTAATAACAGGTTTAATATAATTTCCTGTCCCCTGCAATATTGCTGTTGTTGTTTGAGTAATTATTATAAATGGTATAGATAAAGATAAGTATTTTAATATTTCTATGCCGTCAAATCTACCCGGAAATATGAATTTCATTACTGGCTCTGCTAGAAAGAAAAGTCCCATAGTACATGGAATAGCTATTACTGCTGACATTTTAATAGAAGCATCTACTTTATTTTTTAGTCCCTTCTCTCTTTTAAGTACAAAATTCTCAGCTATAATAGGAACTAATGATGTACAAATTGCCATAGAAAGGGTTAATGGAATGTTTATAATAACCGAGGCTTTTCCTGTCAATTGTGCATACAGAACAGTAGATTGAGTATTTGTAAAACCTGCTTTTAGTAGTTCTTGCGGAACTAAAATAGAATCTATTAGGTTCATAATACTTCCAACTGTTGTACCTAATGATATAGGGATTGCAATTCTTAATATTGTACTTAATATTTCAGTATTGTTTCTTACCTTCTTAATTTTGTAATTCTTTTTAACCTTTTTATAATTGGAATATAAATACGTTCCTCCAACAACAGCTCCCGCAGTAGCACCAAAAGCTGCTCCTCCTGCAGAATATTCAATTCCCTTTGGTAATAAAAAGATAGCTAGTCCTACTCCAAATATAACTCTTCCAATCTGCTCAATTATTTGTGATATTGCCGACGGAGTCATATTTTGAAGTCCTTGAAAAAATCCTCTAAATATGGTTACATATGATATTACAATTGGTGCAAAAGAGATTCCTATCAATGAATAATATGCTTTTGAATCCCACTTTAAGAATAGTATTATCGGTTTTGCAAAAAAGAATAACGCTAAAGTAGTGCCTGTCCCTATTATTGCCATCAAAATAGCAGCTTCCTTCATAACTTCAAAACTTCCCTCTATATCATTCGTTGCATTCTTTTCTGATATTATTTTGGACATTGCTACAGGGACTCCTGAGGCCATGGCTATAAAAAACATATACAGTGGATAAGACATCTGATAATACCCTATTCCTTCATCACCTATTAACATTATCAGCGGCCATCTAAAAAACAGCCCTAGAAATCTAGTTAATATTCCTGCCGTCCCAAGAATAATACTTCCTTTTATTAAGGATTGCTTCTTCATAAAACACCTCCAAACTTACATGTTACAATAATAATTATTGTAAGTTTAGAGGTATTATTCCTTTTATTTTCACACTTTGAATAAATTATTAATATTATTGTTCCATTTGCTTACCTAAAAATGCTGCTGCAGTTTCAACTAACTTTGTTTCAACTTCACCAAGTTCTCCATCCTCTTTTGATACAATTATTACTGCACCAATTTCATCTCCTTCTGCTACAATTGGTGATATAACCTGACTTGTATAAGTTGTTTCATCATCATCATTATGTAATGGTATTACTGAATTACTAGCTTTATTTAATAATACAGTCTTTCTGCCATCCATTACTTTTTCTAGTTCGCTACTTACTTTTCTTTCTATGTACTCTTTTTTAGGTGCTCCACTTACAGAAACAAATGCATCTTTGTCAGCAATTAATACAACATGACCTATAACTTGTTGCAAACTTTCACAATATTCCTTTGAAAAATTAGTAAGTTCCTCAATTGGAGAATATTTTTTTAAAATTACTCCCCCATCTCTATCTGTGAAAATTTCTAATGGATCTCCTTCTCTTATTCTCAAAGTTCTCCTTATTTCTTTTGGTATTACCACTCTTCCTAAATCATCGATTCGTCTAACAATTCCTGTTGCCTTCATTGGTTATGTAACCTCCTTTGAACTCTTTAATTGATTGCAATATTATTATTTGAATTTCTAGAAATTTTATACACTTATAGACAAATTTTATATAAATTATTTTTTTGACAAAAAAGACTGTTCCAAAATAATCTAATTATTTTAAAACAGTCTCTTTATTATTCTATTAATTTCATAAACTTAGCTGTAAGTATTAAATATACTTTAAAAACATAATTATTATTAATTATAATCGATCTTCATAAGTTTTTACTTTTAAATCTGATTTCCATTCTGCTATCTTTGAATTAAAAGCATCACCTTGCTTTTGTTGTAATAAAGTTGATTTTATTTGATCTTTAACTTGATCAAATGGAGTCACTTGCGCAGCTTTTAATCCAGTAGCTTTAATTATATGATATCCATATTGGCTTTTTACTGGTGCTGAAATTTCTCCTTCTTTTAGATTTTTAAATCCATCTACAAATTCAGGAACTAATTGTGTTGTATTATATGCTTGGAATCCTAAATCTCCACCTTTGTCCTTAGACCCTGGATCAGTTGAATATTGTTTAGCTAATGTCGCAAAGTCTGCACCTGAGTCTAATTGTGCTTTTATATCATTAGCTTTTTTCAATGATGCATCAAAATCTACAGATCCATCACTAGCCTTTTCAGCAATTAAAATATGTGCTACATTTGCTCCAGCTCCTGTACTATATTTAGAATCCTTATTTTTATCATACTCTGCTTGAGCATCATCATCTGTTACAGTTACATCTTTTACCATATCTTGCTGAACTGCCTGCTCTATGTTACTCTTCTTTATTAAATCTCTAAGTTGATCTTCAGTTAATCCACTTTGCCCTAAAACGCTTTCCCATTGACCTTCTTCAGAATATTGCGCTTTATATTGGTTTATAGTATCATCAACCTTACTATTAAGCTCATCATCAGATGGCTTTAGTCCTAATTTATCAGCTTCTTGTAAAAGTATTTTTTCAGTTACCAGATTATCTAGTCCTTGCTTCTTCGCTTGTTTTACTTGGTCTGCAACCTTAGTATTAGTTTCATAATCATCTCCAAATTGTTGCTTTAACTGAGCACCAATTTCTTTATCTAAATCGCCTTTTGTTATTGTTTCACTTCCAACTGTTGCCAAAACTGTTTTTTGTATAGCTTCCGGTGTCTTCTCAATCATCTTGCATCCCATAGCTGTAGCTGAAATTGCTGCAATAGCTATAATCGCAATAAACTTCTTTAATCTTTTCAAAATTTTCCCCTCGCTTATTTTAGATTTAACCCTTAAAAATACGATGAACTTTTCTCAACCAATAGTATTTTTAAAGTCTTTACTGTAAAAAGTCTAATATTAGTATATCAATATTATTTTTATAATTCAATTTTTTTGAACTATTTAATTTATGTTACTTTTCTTTTATATCATATCTTTGTTACAATATTATGTCATTAAAAACTTCTTTTAAAAATTCTAATTTATTTTCCTTCTTAATATATTTTAACTTGAATGAAAAATAAGGGTTTGTTCCAAACTTTAATACCACACTGTTTTTATATTTGTCCATTAGAGTTTTAAATATATTCTTATATCCATTTTCATCTTGTGCAAATCTAAATATTATTTCTTTTGAATTTTCCTTTATTTCCTCTATAAAAATAGATTTAGCCTGACTTTTTATATAAGCAATATCCATTAAGTTATATACTGGTTCAGGTATCTTTGAATATCTGTCTTCTAGTTCTTCTTTTATATCATTATAGTCATCTATTCCCTCAATTGCAGCTATCTTTTTGTAAACTTCGATTTTTTGAATCTCATCTTCTATATAACTTTCTGAAATAAATGCATCTACCTTTATATCTAAAGTTGTTTCTATAGGTTCTTTTTGAATTTCTCCTTTTAGGATCTTAACAGTGTCCTCAAGCATTCTACAGTATAAGTCATATCCTATTGATGCCATATGTCCATGCTGAGATGATCCCATCATATTACCTGCACCTCTGATTTCTAAATCCCTCATAGCTATCTTAAAACCAGAACCTAATTCAGTAAAATCTTTTAATGCCTTAAGTCTTTTCTCTGCAACTTCCGTCAAAACTTTATCTTTAGTATATAAAAGATAAGCATATGCAATCCTATTAGATCTACCTACTCTGCCTCTTAATTGATATAATTGTGATAATCCCATTTTATCTGCATCATAAATAATTATAGTATTTACATTCTGAATATCCATTCCAGTTTCTATTATAGTTGTACAAACTAATACGTTATACTCTCCTGACATAAAATCATACATTTCTTTTTCAAGCTGTCTTTCTGCCATTTGTCCATGAGCAACACCTACTTTACTTTCTGGAACCAGCGTTTGTACGTATTTGGCCATTCTTTCAATATCTTCAACCCTGTTATATACAAAATAAACTTGACCATCTCTGCCTATTTCTCTGAGGATAGCATCTCTTATAAGCTGATCATTTTGTTCTACAACATACGTCTGAACTGGATATCTCTCTTCAGGAGGAGTTTCAATAACAGAAATGTCTCTAACCCCACTCAGTGACATATGAAGTGTTCTAGGAATCGGAGTTGCACTCAATGTTAAAACATCAACATTTTTTTTAATACCTTTAATCTTTTCTTTTTGCTTTACTCCAAACCTTTGCTCTTCATCCACTACTAGCAACCCTAAATCCTTAAATTGAATATCTTTTGATACTAATCTATGAGTTCCTATTAAAATGTCCAAATTTCCTTCTTTTACCTTTTGTAATATATCTTTTTGTTGCTTTGCAGTCCTGAATCTGCTAACCATATCTATTTTTATCGGAAAATCGGAAAATCTGTTTTTCATATTTTTATAATGCTGTTCTGCTAAGATAGTTGTTGGAACTAAAATTGCAACTTGCTTTCCATCCATGACTGCTTTAAACGCTGCTCTTAAAGCAACTTCAGTTTTACCATATCCAACATCCCCACATAAAAGTCTGTCCATAGGCTTATCTGACTCCATATCTTGCTTTATTTCCTCTAAAGATGTCAATTGATCTGGAGTTTCTTCAAATGGGAACTCATCTTCAAATTGCTTTTGCCATTCTGTATCTTTAGGAAATTTGTGTCCCTTTACAGTACTTCTCATTGCATAAAGTTTAACTAAATCTTCAGCTATCTCATTAATCGATTTCCTTGCTTTTGCCTTTGCTTTTTGCCATTCGGCACTTCCAAGCTTATTAACTTTTGGAGATTTACCTTCACTTCCAATGTATTTTTGAATTAAATCAAGCTGATCTACAGGAACATATAATTTGTCCCCTTTATCATAAACTATATCTAGATAATCTCGCTTATGTCCGCCAACATCTATCTGCTTAATTCCTTTATAAACACCTATTCCATGATTAGCATGAACTACATAATCTCCTGGTTTTAATTCTGCAAAGCTTTTTATTTTGGAGATACCCTTTTTCTTTGACTTGCTAGCCTTTAGTTTTCTCTTTGCTTCTCCAAATACTTCCCGGTCTGATATTACACAAACCTTATACTCAGGGTATTCAAAACCTTTCAACTGATTTCCAAAAGTTATTACTACTTCTCCATATTCAATTTTATCAACATCATCTCTATAGACACTTTCTATTCCTCTATCTCTTAACGTTCCTACTAATCGTTCCCCTCTAGCTCTTGTTCCAGATAATATCAATGTCTTATATCCTGCATTTTTCTTACTTAATATATCATCAATTAAAAAATCTAGCTGACCTTGATAATTATTTAATGTCACTTGAACCATATTTACTGTTAAATGTGGTCTAAGCCAATCATTAGTTTTAGTTAAAGCTTCAAAAAAGGCCATATCTTTATCTTCAAATGATTCTAATATTTCTTCTTTATTAAGCAATAAATTTCCTTGCCCGGGAAATATATCTCCTCTCTGAGAAAAAGCTGTAAAGTTTTCTTCAAACTCAAAATAAGTAGATTCTAATTTGCCTTTACATCTTTGAGCATTGTCTACTATGAAGAAATAATCCTTAAAATAGTCAAAAAGGCTTTCTGGTTCCTTTACGAAATATGTTAAATAACTATCTATTGTTTCAAATGATGACGTTTCCTCTAAAGCTTCTAAATTTTTATTTAACATTTTTCTTAATTTTTCTACTCTTTCGCTATCTTTGTCTTGTGCTGCAATTTCATTAAATTCTTCTTGAAGTTTGTCACGTCCATATTTCAACATTTCTTCAGATATTATTATTTCTTTAGCTGGGAATATATTTATCTTCTTAACCTTTTCTATACTTCTCTGAGATTCTGTATTAAATGTCCTAATTGATTCTATTTCATCGCCAAAAAGTTCAACTCTATATGGATAAGTTGAACATGTTGGAAAAACATCTAATATTCCTCCTCTTAATGAAAACTGACCTTTCCCTTCAACTGCTTCAACTCTCTCATAGCCAGATTGAAGTAGCTTCTTCGAAATCTCAGTAAGATCAATTTCATCCCCTTCTTTAAAGTTCATGCTATACTCTAAAAAAGATCTATGTGGAGTATATTTTGAAGCAAACGCCTCTATTGAAGTTACTATTATCTTCTTTTTCTTATTATTTAATATTTCATTTATTACTTTTAATCTTGCCCATCTTAAATCTCCAGAAATAGCATCAATATTATAGAAAACCATTTCTCTTATTGGAAAATAATATACTTCATTAGTGTAAAATATCAAATCCTCATAAAGGTTTTTTGCTTCTATATCGCTTTGCGTAATAATTACCATGGATTTATCGATATTCTCGAACATTCCACCTACTATATATCCTTTACCTGATTCAGATGCACCGTATATACCAATAGGATATTTTTTACTTTCAACACCTGTCTTTATGTTTTGAAATTCTATACTACTTTCCAAGGGCTCTAATAACCCTTTTAATCTCATCCCATGCACCTTCCTTAAATTATTGTACTTGCTTTAAACCCATTGAATTGATTCATAGCTGTCTTAACGTCACTTCTTATTATTTCTTCTGCCGCTTTTGTTGATGCGTCTATACTTTCACTTAAAATAGTCATTTCCTCCTTTGTGAATCTCCCTAGCACATATTTAACTAGATCCACATTAGGTTGTCCTATGCCCACCTTTATTCTTGAGAAAATATCACTTCCAAGATGCGCTATAATACTCTTTATCCCGTTATGACCGCCTGCACTTCCTTTATCTCTTATTCTCAATTTTCCAATTTCTAAACTAATATCATCATATATAACTAAAACTTCACTATTTTCAAGATTATAAAAATCTACTACTTCTCTTACGCTTTCGCCACTTAAATTCATGTATGTAGTTGGTTTTAAAAGCATAACTTTATTATTATTTATAAAGCCTTCACCATATACTCCTTTAAATTTTTGCCTATTTATTTCAATATTATACTCCTTAGCAATATTATCAATAACTTTGAAGCCAATATTATGTCTTGTATCTTCATACTCTTTTCCTGGATTTCCAAGACCTACTATTAAAAACATATGTTTTTCCTCCTTAGCGGGTTTATTTATTTCTATTATTCTTATATTTTGTTAGTGAAAATGTAAATGTGACACCTATATTAGGATGATTTTTAACCCATATTTCTTCACCTTGCTGCATTATTATCATTCTTACTATTGGTAAACCAAGTCCAGTACTCACCTTATTGGTTCTAGATTTATCAGACTTATAAAACCTATTCCATATATGTCTTATTTCATCCTCCGCAATTTTTGGCCCATTATTATATATCTGTACAAAAACCTTTGATCCTTTATAGTGTGTACTAATACGTATTAATCCATCACTACTACAATATTTAATTGCATTATCGAGTAAATTTGTTATGACTTGCATTGTCCTATCTTCATCAGCTTTAACATAGCAATTTTCATCTTGTAAATCTATTTTCAATGTTATATGTTTCTCTTTTATATTTTGTTCATTATTTATAACACATAATCTAACGAGCTCATTAATATCAATCTTTTTCATATCAAATTTTAGCTTACCAGATTCAATAGCTGATAAGTCTAGTAAATCATTTATTAGCCGCGTTAATCTTTTTATTTCACTATAAACAATATCCAGATAGTATCCTTCCTTGTCCTTAGGAATAACTCCATCTATGATCCCTGCAATAAATCCTTTTATAGACGTAATTGGAGATCTTAACTCATGAGAAACATTTGATATAAAATCTCGTCTATTATTTTCAACCTTTTCTAAAGATTCAGCCATTATGTTAAATGAATTTGCAAGTTCTCCAATTTCATCTTGTGATTCTAAATAAACTCTCCTATTAACTTCTCCATTAGCAAATCTTTTTGCTGCATTATTTATTTCAGCTAGAGGATTTATTAATATTTTCTTAGAAACTAAAGATAAGACCACTGATGCAAATATCATTGCACCTAATGCAGATATCCATACAATCAAATATATTCTATGTAGCTGCTTACTTATTATAGATAGAGGTGCTGTCATTGCAATATACCCCTCATATTCACCATTTTCTACTATCGGATATATATATGTATAGTAGTCATTAACATACTCTACAGGTTTCCCTTCATTTAACAAAGCCATATCCTTATCAGATATACTTGGCTTATCCTCTAAGTTTTTATTATCTTCAAATTCTGAATGCAGATATATATCACCAGATTTATCCGAAACAATAATATCTGAATTAGCTCCAACACTTGCCATATCTATTATAGCCTTTAACTTATCTAACTCTATATCACTTTTTTCAGTATTATATATTTTAATTGCTTTAGATATATATTCCCCATCTTGCTCAAATTGTGTTCTCGTTTCATCAAAATAAGTTATTCTGAACCATATAGATAAACTCCATGCGAGCAAAACCAATACTATGGTCAAAATAATTATAAATGTCATTATTAATTTTTGAAGTAAGCTTCCACTTTTCATTTAGTTCACCTCAAATTTATATCCAACACCCCATACAGTCTGTATCTCCCATTGTTCTCCGCTGCTTAGTTTTTCCCTTAATCTCTTTATATGCACATCTACAGTTCTTGAATCTCCTGGATAATCATATCCCCAAACTTCACAAAGTAATTGTTCTCTTGTAAAAACTTTATTTTTATTATTAGCTAAATAATATAATAATTCAAATTCTTTTGGTGGCATTTTTACTTCTTCACCATTATACATCACTTTATAGGAAGATGAGTCTATTGATAGATCACTTAATTTTATTATCTCGTTATGAATATTATCTGATGAATACCTTCTAAGTACTGCCTTAACCCTAGCTAATAGCTCTTTAGGTTCAAAAGGCTTTACTATATAATCATCGGCCCCAATTTCTAAGGCTAAAACTTTATCAAAGGTATCTCCCTTTGCTGTAATCATTATAACAGGTGTTTCCTTTTGTTTTCTTATCCATTTTAAAATATCAATTCCGTCCATATAAGGTATCATTACATCAAGCAGAACTATATCGGGGTTATAATCCAAATATAATTCCTGTGCTTCTTTTCCATTAGACGCTACTTTAGTATTATACCCAGAACTTTTTAAATACATATCTATTACTTCGCTTATGTTTTCATCATCGTCCACGATTAACACTTTTGTTATAGCTCCATCCATAGTCTTTTCCCTCCTTAACTGATTGATATTATCTATTTCCTAATATAACATAAACAATTTATATCTCATTATATTTTAATAGAAATCAACTCAAATTATTATTTTCATATAAAAATTTAAAATCAATCTATATATCAGGATTTTACCATAATATTTCAGTTGAAATTTTTAATATGATCTATTATAACCTAATGCTTGCTATCTAGAAATATATATTATAAAAAATAGAATATATATTTGTTTTAATATTTCAAAACAAATATACATTCCTTTTTATTTTTAAGTCATCTTAAATAAATATTAGACTACATTTACTTTGTTTGACATTCAAATAATTTACTTATTGGTTGGTCATCATAAATCCTCTTTATTGCTTCAGCAAATAGAGGTGCAACTGAAAGCGATTTAATCTTTGTATTATCATTTTGTTTATTTAGTGGAATTGTATTTAATAATACTAACTCTTCAATTGCAGAGCTATTTATCCTATCCATTGCCGGACCTGATAACACTCCATGAGTGCAGCAGGCATAAATATTCTTTGCTCCTAAATCTTTAAGTGCATTTGCTGCATTTGCAATAGTTCCTGCAGTATCAATCATATCATCTATTAGTATACATCTCTTTCCTGCAATATCACCGATAATATTCATTATTTCAGAAACATTTGCTTTTGGTCTCCTTTTATCTATAATAGCTATCGGCGAATGTAGATTATCAGCAAATTTTCTTGCTCTAGTCACACTTCCAAGATCAGGTGAAACAACGACAACATCATCTTGATCTGCCAATCCTTTTGATATAAAATGCTGTGCAAGTATCGGTGCTCCAAGTAAATGATCAACGGGAATGTTAAAGTATCCTTGAATTTGGGCTGCATGTAAATCCATAGTTAAAACTCTATGTGCACCTGCCGCTGTCAATAAATCTGCAACCAACTTAGCAGTTATCGGATCTCTTGATTTAGCCTTCCTATCTTGCCTTGCATATCCATAGTATGGCATAACTGCTGTTATTCTACCTGCTGATGCTCTTTTAAAAGCATCAATCATAATTAGTAATTCCATTAAATTATTATTAACAGGTGAACAAGTGGATTGAACTATAAATACATCATTTCCTCTAACCGTTTCATTAATATCAACAGATATTTCTCCATCACTGAAAGTTGAAACTTTAGAATCTCCAACTGGAACCCCTAGAATATCTGCTATATCTTTTGCCAACTTAGCATGGGAATTTCCAGTAAATACTTTTATATTTCTTCCATGAGTTATCATAATCAAGAAGACCCCCTTAAAAATTTTGGCTTATTTGTAATAAAAATTTACTTCTTTAATCCTTTTTTTTCTACCCATCCACTTATATTTCTCTGCTTAGCCCTAGCAACTGCAAGATCTCCTTCTTTTACTTCAGCTGTAATAGTAGATCCTGCTGCAATATATGTATTATCCTGAACTGTAACAGGTGAAACTAAATTAGTATTACAGCCTATAAAACTATGATTTCCTATAATAGTTTTATGTTTCTCTTTACCATCATAATTTACAACTACTGTTCCGCATCCAAAGTTGCATTCTGAGCCTACTTCAGCATCACCTATATAAGTTAAATGTGATACCTTAGTTCCATCCCCAATTGTTGATTTCTTTATTTCTACAAAATCACCTATTCTAGCATGCTTCCCTATTTTAGTCTCAGGCCTAATATATGCAAACGGACCAACAGTAGTATTATCACCAATATTACTCTCTAATATAACTGAAGCTTGGATATCTACTTCCTCTCCAATAGTACTGTTTACAATTCTTGAGTTTTGATATATTACACAATTACTTCCTATCTTTGTATTTCCCTCTAAAATATTATTTGGATATATTATTGTATCTTTTCCTATTTCAACATCAATTCCTATATATGTTGTCTTAGGATCAATCAATGTAACTCCATTTTCCATATGCTTAATATTAATTCTATTTTTTAATATTTCTTCTGCCTCTGCTAATTGAACTCTTGAATTTATTCCAATAGTTTCTTCATATTCAGTTACAACTGCTCCTATTTTTTTCCCTTGAGATTTTAATATTTCTATAGCATCTGTAAGATAATATTCACCTTGATTATTATTATTATTTAGTTTACCTAATGCATTTACTAATGATTCAATATCAAAACAGAATATTCCAGAATTCATCTCGTTAATCTTGAGTTCTTCTTCAGTACAATCTTTATGCTCTACAATTTTTGATACCTCATTATTTTCTCTTACAATTCTTCCATAACCAGTTGGGTCATCAACAATTGCAGTTAATATAGTAGCTGAATTTTTATTTTCAATATGCTCATCAAATAATCTTTCAATTGTTGACTGCTTTATTAAAGGAGTGTCTCCTGTAAATATACCGACTACTCCTTTCTTTCCCTTTAAAAATTCTTCTGCACATTTAACTGCATGCCCAGTCCCTAATTGTTCAGCTTGTAATGAATATGATACATTTCTATCTAAAGTTCTTTCCTTAACAAGTTCTGAGCCCTTACCTATTATTACATCTATATCATTAATTCCAGAATCTCTTACTGAATCTATAACATGTTTTAGCATTTCTTTACCGCATACTTTATGCAATACTTTTGGTAAATCTGACTTTATTCTCTTACCTTGACCAGCCGCTAAAACTAAAGCACATTTATACATTATATATAACACCTCATTTATAAATTTATACTAACACGATTATTTTATAGTAATAATTCATTCAATATTCATGCTAAATTAATTATATTGGAAAGCCACTTGTATTTCAACCATACAACCTACCTAATATTTCTTTACAAAATCTTCTTTCACAAAACAAAAGGAAGTTATATACAACTTCCTTTTGCTCATAAATTCATTATCCTTCCACAACTTCTTCTGAAACAGCTTTTTCATAAGCTTCTAAAATTGCAGTTTGAATTTTTTCTCTAGCTTCCGTATTTATTGGGTGAGCTATATCCTTAAATTCTCCATCTGGTGTTTTTCTACTAGGCATAGCAATAAATAAACCCGCTTGTCCTTCTATAACTTTGATATCGTGAACTACAAATTCATTATCAAATGTAACAGAAACTATTCCCTTCATTTTACCTTCTGATGCAATTTTTCTAATTCTAACGTCTGTTATTTTCACTTTACTCCACCCCTCCCAGTTGCTTTAAAAATATTTAATATTTATATAAATTCTCCACAAATTACTAAATTCCTTTTTTATATTTGATAAATCCTTATAAAATTTATTTTTTTGTATAAACATATAAAATAATAAATACTAAAAGATTACTATTTCTATTAATCCCACAACTTTATATAGTAAAAATCTTATTACCAGACTGCATAATCTTTCTCAACCAATAAATAATATGTCAGTTGTTTTATAAATTAGAACTCAATCTAATCCAATATTTCTAAATTAAGAAAATGTTTTCGAAGGCTGTATTCCTATAATTGCTGATTTATCTACTTCTTTTAATTCTACAATTGAAACATATTCATCAATGAATTTTTTTTCGATTTGTTTATTATCTACTAGCACTCCAATTCCTACTAGCTCACTATCAAATTCCTTTAACAGATCTTTAATTCCTACAGCAGTTCCCCCGCCTTTCATAAAATCATCTATAAATATACATTTACTAGATGATCTCATTGACTTCTTTGATAGTGACATTTGTTGCAGCCTGCCATCACTTCCAGAAACATAATTTATAGTAACTGTTGGGCCTTCTGTGACTTGACTGTCTCTTCTTGCAATAACTAATTGTACTCCTAAATTTCTAGCTACTTCATAAGCTAATGGAATTCCTTTAGTTTCAACTGTTATTACATAATCAATATCTTTTCCTTGAAAACATGACGATAACATTACTCCAGCCTTATTTATTATTTTAGGATTATACATTAAATCAGTCATATATATTATATTTCCTGGAATAACTCTTCCATCATCGCTTAATTGTTTACATATTTCTAATGCGAACTCTCTCTTTTCTTCATCTCCAATTTGAGGAACATACTTTATTCCTCCTGCCACTCCAGAAATTGTTTCAACTTTTCCCATTTCAAGTCTTTCTAATACTTCACGAACCACCACTATATCTTCACTTGTAGTAGACTTTGCTGCATTTAACAATTCTGAAAACTTATTTAATCCTAATATTTTATTAGGATTCTCTAATAATATCTTGGTTATAGCAACTACCCTTTTGTTTCTCGTAAATTTTTCCATCTTATCACCCACACGAATTTTTTTATATTAAATCCTTTTAATATTCATATTTTATGCTAAATTTAATTTAATATCAATGTTTTTACACATAAAGTTCATTCATATATTTATAACCTGTTCACAAAATCATTAAATAGGCATAAAATAATATGTATTTATTTTTTCCTATGGTTGATTTTTAGAAAAATGTATATAATTATATTTAAAGTATAAAACTAAAGATTTAACTAAGATTAAAAAATATATGCTTATTAATTAAAAGGAGTTGATCATTTGTCTTTCGATTTTATAGAAGATAAAGATAAAAAAATTCATTTCATAGGTATTGGTGGAATCAGTATGAGTGGGCTGGCTGCTGTTTTATTAAATAGTGGATTTAAGGTATCAGGCTCAGATTTTAAGGATTCATCAATTATAGATAAATTAAGGTCTTCAGGTGCTGAAATTTACATAGGTCATAATAAAGACAACATTAAAAATGTAGATTTAGTAGTTTATACTGCTGCAATTCCATCTGATAATCCTGAGCTTTTAGAAGCTAAAGAAAAGAATATAAAATTAATGGATAGAGCTGAATTCTTAGGTCAAATTATGAAAGGCCATAAATATAACGTAGCAGTTACAGGTACTCATGGTAAAACTACTTGTACATCTATGCTTTCTCACATTACATTAGCTGGTGACTTAGATCCAACTATCTTAGTTGGAGGAGAGCTAGATGAAATTGGTGGAAACTTCAAAATAGGTAATAGTGAGTATTTCATAACTGAAGCTTGTGAATATAAACGTTCATTCTTAAAGTTTTTCCCTTATATCGGTATAATCTTAAATATTGATGCAGATCACTTAGATTTCTATAAGGATATAGATGACATTACTGATACCTTCTCTCAATTCTCTAAATTAGTTCCAAGTGATGGGTATCTTGTTGGTTACGCTGGCGACTTTAGAGTTAAAGAAATTTTAGAAAAAGCAAACTGCAATACAATGACTTATGGATTTGAAGATGCTGATGTGACCGCTAAGAATATTGTATTTAACAATAATGGCTGTGCTACTTTTGATGTATATAAAGATTCTAAAAACTTATTTACTGTTTCTTTAAATGTGCCAGGTAAGCATAATATTTTAAATGCTCTTGCTTCCATTTGTGTTTCTCTTATTTTTAATATTTCTGATTCCAATATAATTGCAGGATTAGCAAAATGCAAAGGTGCTCACAAAAGATTCGAGTATAAGGGTGAAGTAAACGGAGTTACTGTAATTGATGATTATGCCCATCACCCTACTGAAATTAAAGCAACCTTAAGTACTGCAAAACAAATTCATCATAATAAAACTTATTGTATTTTTCAACCTCATACTTATACTAGGACAAAAGCATTATTTAATGAATTTACAGAATGTTTCAATGACGTAGATGAGCTTATATTAATGGATATTTATGCTGCTCGTGAAAAAAATACTGGACTTATATCTTCAGATGAACTTGGAGATGCTATAAGAGAAAAAGGAATAGTATGTACTAATGTTCATTCTCATGATGAAGCCTTAAGCTACGTAAAATCAAAACTTACTTCTGGCGATTTATTACTAACAGTAGGTGCTGGTGATGTAGTTATTGTTGGAGAGAAGTATTTAGAAGCATAAAATACTACTTTAATAATTTCTAAATAACTTAGGAGGATTGCTTATGAAAATAGCGGTAATTTCAGATATTCATGCTAATGTCTATGCCCTAATTAATCTTTTAGAAGATATTGATGTTGAAAAAGTTGATACAATTATTTGCTTAGGAGACTTAGTTGGTTATGGTCCTCATCCTAATGAAGTTATTTCAATGATTAGAAGAAGGCATATTCTTTGTATAAAAGGCAACTATGATAGCTCAGTTGTTGATAATGAATATTCCTATATAAGAGAAACTCGTATTAACAGTTTCTCTCTTCCTTGGACTGTTAGAGAGCTTAGAGAGGAAAACAGACTCTTTCTAGAAAACTTACCATCAACATTAACTTTAAATATTATGAATAAAAAACTGCTCTTTGTTCATGGAAGTCCAGATAAAATCAATGAATATCTTTTAAAAGATGAAGATAAAACCCTTGAAGTAATGAGTTCTATAAACGAAGATGTTTTAATTTGTGCCCATACTCATATACCTGGAATGAAGGAATTTGGAAACAAAGTATATATAAACTGCGGCAGTGTTGGTAAGCCTAAAATTGGCCGTCCTAATAGTACTTATTGTATTCTTAATATTAACAAAGAAGACGGAATGAAAGTTCAAGTAAAAGAAATTCAATACCCATATAAAAGAATAATTAAAGACATGACAATGTTGGATTTTCCACAGGAATTAATCCAAAGTTTTGAAAATGGTATGGAGTAGACAAGCCTTACAAAAAAATCATTACTATGATATAAATACCACCTTAATTAAAATTTAGGCTTATGAAAGTAAGTAACAAGTCCAATGTTGCTATGCATATTTTTCATCAATTTGCCGATGAGCAGAGAACCAAAAGTTCGAGACACCAAATCTTGCATTTGGTGTCTCGAATTTTCACACAGTGCAATCTATGATTTTGTGTGACTCGGTTAAGCAGACATATCAAATCTATAATTTGATGATGGTCGCTTACTCTGTGATTACTCAGGGAGCATATGCGAGTCGAGCTTCCTTTATGATGAAAAATAGGCTAGCAAAGGGACTTGTTATTTATTTGAATCTGCCTTACATAGAAAGTATAATTTATGGACATCCTCAAGTTGCATTCACCAAGAAAGTATTGTAAAATCTATTTATCATTAAGGGTAGCAGGTTTAAAATAATTATAATTTTATAATCTAATGAATTTTATCTTCATTAAAATTATAATTTGTATTTCTAACCTCAAGATTAATTATAAAAAATGGAGGTCATATAATATGACAAAATCAATTTCAATCAGAAGCCTTTATAGAAATACAGATAACTTTTTATCAAAAGAAATAACTATATTAGGCTGGATAAGAACTTTAAGAGCATCTAATGCTTTTGGTTTCATAGAAGTTAACGATGGTTCTTTCTTTAAAAATATTCAAATAGTTTTTGATGACAAATTAAATAATTTTAAAGAAATATCCAAATTACCTATAAGTTCTTCAATTTCAATTGTCGGTACATTAGTTGAAACACCAGATGCAAAACAGCCTTTTGAAATTCAAGCAAAGATCATAAATATTGAAGGTATGTCAAATTCGGATTATCCTCTTCAAAAGAAAAGACACACTTTTGAGTATTTAAGAACTATTGCTCACCTAAGACCTAGAAGTAATGCTTTTTCTGCAACCTTCAGAGTGCGTTCTGTTGCAGCTTACGCAATTCATAAATTTTTTCAAGATCAAAATTTTGTATATACACATACACCAATAATAACTGGTAGTGACTGTGAAGGTGCTGGAGAAATGTTCAGAGTAACAACTCTTGATCCTAAGTCTCCAGAATTAAATAAAGATGGAAGTGTAGATTTTGAAAAAGACTTCTTTGGCAAAGAAACTAATCTTACTGTATCTGGTCAATTAAACGCTGAATGCTTTGCCTTAGCATTTAGAAATATATATACATTTGGTCCAACATTCAGAGCTGAAAATTCAAATACCACAAGACATGCAGCTGAATTCTGGATGATTGAACCTGAAATAGCATTTGCAGATTTAGAAGATGATATGGAACTTGCAGAAAATATGCTTAAATATGTTATCAAATATGTTATGGATGAGTGTCCTGAAGAAATGCAGTTCTTTAATCAATTTATCGATAAAGGATTACTAGAAAGATTGAATCATGTTGTATCATCAGATTTTGCTAAGGTTACATATACAGAAGCTGTTGAAATTTTACAAAAATGCGGAAAAGAATTTGATTATCCTGTATCATGGGGAATTGATTTACAAACAGAGCACGAAAGATACCTTACTGAGGAACACTTTAAAAAGCCTCTATTTGTAACAGACTATCCTAAGGATATTAAAGCATTCTATATGAGAATGAATGAGGATAATAAAACTGTTGCTGCTACTGACCTTTTAGTTCCAGGAATCGGTGAAATCATAGGTGGAAGCCAAAGAGAAGAAAGATTAGATAAATTAAAATCTAGAATGGCTGAATTAGGTCTAAAAGAAGAAGACTATTGGTGGTATCTAGAACTCCGAAAATATGGAGAAACTAAGCATGCTGGTTTCGGTTTAGGTTTTGAAAGATTAATTATGTACATTACTGGAATGACAAATATCAGAGATGTATTACCATTCCCAAGAACTCCAGGAACTAGCGAGTTCTAATTAATTGATATTTAAAACACTTGAATTCGTGTTATAATGTCATTATTGTTTTATAATGAGTAAAAAGAGGGGTAAAGTTATTTTACTTCTCTTTTTTTATGTTACATATATTGATTAGAATAAATAAGAAATTAAATATAGTTGTTTACTAATACACCTCCCTATTAACTTATATAATTGATTAATCAGACTCATTTTTATTGCAAATATAGGAATTAATTGAAAATACATACTATCATAATTTACTTATAGATGAAATTGGTATAGAGTTAATTATATTTTAAATAAAGAACGTGTATCTTATCAAAAGATAAAATACACGTTCTTTTAATTATCTTAAATATAATATTTTCTATTTATTTTCTGCTTCAAATTTCTTCATAAATTCAACTAAAGCTTTAACACCTTCTGTTGGCATAGCATTATATATACTTGCTCTCATTCCACCAACAGTTCTATGGCCTTTTAAGTTTTCAAAACCTGCTTCTTTAGCTTCTTTTACGAACTTAGCATCTAACTCATCTGAGCCAGTTACAAAAGGTACATTCATTAATGAACGGTCCTTCTTTACAACTGTTCCATTGAACATACTGCTTGAATCAAGGAAATCATAAAGAATCGCAGCCTTTTCTTCATTTATCTTCTTCATTGCATCTAAGCCGCCTTTATTCTTAAGCCATTTAAATACTTTTCCGCATATATATATTCCATATGCTGGTGGTGTATTATATAATGAGTTATTATCAGCATGAGTTT
Organism: Clostridium sp. DL-VIII; assembly: GCF_000230835.1. Classification (NCBI taxonomy): domain Bacteria; kingdom Bacillati; phylum Bacillota; class Clostridia; order Eubacteriales; family Clostridiaceae; genus Clostridium; species Clostridium sp. DL-VIII. The sequence goes on along the minus strand of NZ_CM001240.1, from coordinate 359,071 downwards.
TATACTTTAGCATTGTAGGAGTTCCTGGTAGTACATCATCAGTAAGTAAATCTTCACGAACTATTACTACGACAACCCCTGCTGGTCCTACATTCTTTTGAGCACCTGCAAAAATTAATCCATATTTTGATACGTCTACCGGTTGAGATAAGAAATCAGATGACATATCTGCTACTAGAATCTTATCTCCTACATCGGGCAATTCTTTATAGCTTGTACCATAAATTGTATTATTATGACATATATACACATAGTCAGCGTCATCAGAAATTTTTAAATTCTTTAAATCTGGTATATATGTGTACGTTTTGTCCTCTGAAGATGCTATTATATTAACTTTTCCATATATAGCTGCTTCAGCTGCTGCCTTCTTTGCCCATTGCCCTGTTTTAATGTAATCTGCAACTTTATTTTTCATTAGATTCATTGGAATCATTGCAAATTGTTGTGATGCCCCACCTTGAAGGAATAATACCTTGTAATTACTTGGAATATTTAATAATTCTCTTAATGTTTTTTCGGCCTCGGTAATAATCCCCTCAAAAGCTTTGGAACGATGACTCATTTCCATAACTGACATACCAGTGCCGTTGTAATCTAACATTTCTTCAGCTGCTTCCTTAAGAACCTCCTCTGGTAACACAGCCGGTCCTGCCGAAAAATTATAAACTCTTGACATTAAAAAAGCCCCCTTGTGATATTTTATTTTCTATAATATTATAACACAATTCAGGTATTAAGTAATAAATTTATCGCTCCAAATAGTGAGAAAATTTTAAATATTCCTCTAAACTTCTCTAAATTATTTTTTTCCCTATTTACTTGATAATTGCGGCATTTCAAGACAAATAATAATATATTTTTCTCTTGTACCACTACAAATATGTAAAATTTATTGATATACTACTATTATATTTAGTATTTAATTATAGACTGTGTTGGAAATTGTAATATAATCAAAACACTTGAGGAGAAGATAGTTATGAGATTGGTTCCAATTGAATGCGTAAAGCCTAATACAATTATGGGTAAAACATTATATGATTATAATGGTAGAGTCTTAGTAAAAGCCGGTGTAGTTTTAAGTCAGGGAATTATTTCTAAGATAAAAGAAATAAACATTCTATCAATATATATAGTTGATGAATATAGTTCTGAAGAAATCGAAGATATTATTAAACCTGAATTAAGACAAAATGCAATTTTAACAATAAAAGAAGCCTTTTCAAATATAAATAGACTTACCGTTGCTGATAAATTCTCAAAAAAGGAAGCTGCGTATTTTGAAAATATTGGAGACACGGCAGAAAACTTGCTTGAAAATATTTTAAGCAATAAAAATGTATTGATTCCACTAGTAGATATTAGGAGTATGGATAATTATATCTATGCACATTCTGTTAACGTAGCTATAATGTCTCTTGTCCTTGGTATTGCCTTAAAGCTTCCAAAAAGGCAATTACAAAATCTTTGCATAGGTGCTTTACTTCATGATATAGGTAAATCATTTATTTCTAAAGAAATTTTAATGACGAAAGAGGAGCTGACTCCAGATGAAATTTCAATTCTAGAGCAACACCCAACCTTAGGATATAAGTATTTATCTGACTCTTATAATTTAAGCGCACATAGTAAGATGATAACCTTACAACATCATGAAAGACCAGATGGATTAGGATATCCTAAAGGCTTACATAATGATGAAATAAACATGTTAAGTAAAATTGTCAGCATTACTGATGCTTATGATTCTTTATCCGCTGGCAGACCAAATAAAAGAGCATTGTTTCCAAGCGATGTTTTAGAATATTTAATGTCCAACGCAGGAAAAGCATTTGATTATGATATAGTTAATACCTTCTGCAAGATAGTAATTCCTTTTTCTAAAGGCACATTAGTAGAATTAAGTAATGGCGATATAGCTGTGGTTCAAGAAACGTTACCTGGTTTTCCTCTAAGACCAATTGTAAAAATAATTAAAAGCTCTAATGCTAATACAATAGATACAGAAATTAATTTGATAGATATCACTTCATTAGTCATAAAAAATATAAAATACGAGTTATAAATTTCTTGATAATATGTTAATAATAGTAATGTGAAATTTTATATAATGTCTACTGGAGGCGACTTTATGAATGATATACTATACCTTGTAATTCCTTGCTATAATGAAGAAGAAGTTTTACATGAGACTTCCAAAAGGCTGCTAGAAAAAATAAATTATATGATTGCAAATAACCTTATTTCTGATGAGAGTAAAATTCTATTTGTCAACGATGGTTCAAATGATAAAACCTGGAGTATAATTGAGGAACTCAATGTAAAAAATACTATCTTTTCAGGAATCAACTTATCAAGAAATAGAGGACATCAAAACGCTTTACTAGCGGGACTTATGACTGCTAAGGAATATGCAGATATGACTATTTCATTAGATGCTGACTTACAAGATGATGTGGATGTTATAGATAAATTTGTTGAACAATATTATAGTGGCTGTGATATTGTTTATGGAGTACGATGCTCTAGACAAACTGATACTTTCTTTAAACGATCAACTGCATTAGCTTTTTATAAGCTTATGAATGGTCTTGGTGTTGATATGGTTTATAATCATGCTGATTATAGGCTTATGAGCAAACGGGCCTTAGATGGATTAAGTCAATACGAGGAAGTTAATTTATTTCTTAGAGGGATGATTCCCTTAATAGGCTATAAATATTCAATTGTTGAATATGAACGCCATGAACGTTTTGCTGGGGAATCTAAATATCCATTAAAGAAAATGATTGCTTTTGCCCTAGATGGAATAACCTCTCTTAGCATAAAACCAATAAGAATAATAACTTTTCTCGGTTTTACAATATTTTTTATTAGCGGAATCGCTTCTATTTATTCTCTAATAGTCAAATTTTTAGGCACTACAGTGACCGGTTGGACGTCACTAACTTTATCAATTTGGATGCTTGGAGGTATACAGCTTTTATCACTTGGAGTTATAGGTGAATACATTGGTAAAATATATAATGAAACTAAAAGAAGACCTAGGTTTATTATTGCTGATAAATTAATTAATACTAATAAAAGGGATAGTTAGGTATTTTACATGAATAATATTATAAAAAAAGTTAAAGATACTTTTATTTCGAAGCAATTTATCATATTTATTATAATCGGAATTATAAATACATTTAATGGAACTGTATTTTCATATATATATTCTAGTTTTTTGAATGCAACCATAGCATTTTTGCCTGGATATATTTCAGGACTGATTATATCTTATATTTTAAATAGTTTTATCACCTTTAAAGAAACTCTCAGTCTTAGAAAGTTCATTAAATTCACAATATCATCCATGCCTAATTTCATAATTCAATATATTGTTGTGATTATCTGTAGTGCTTTTGGAATACAAAAACTTTTCGCATATTTACTAGCAGCAATTATTGGCGTTCCAATTACATTTTTATTAATAAAATTTTTTGCGTTTAACACTAAAAATATTAATACAGAGTAAAAAGTAAGATAAAAATATTTCAATTATGTTTTATCTTACTTTTTATTTTTCATTATGGCTTTAGATATGTATATATTAACGTTTTCTATAGTTATAATGCCTTTTTCTTTAAGCACTTGTATCTCCCCCAGTACTTCTCCAAAAGACATATTCTCTTTTTTAATTTTTTTTGACTTTAAATATATTTCCCTCTTTTTGAAGGTGTACCTGTGTATATCCTTATTACTTATCTTAACCACCATGAAAATCTCTCCCATTTATTTATCTCATGGTAATTTTATCGAGCTAATTTTATTACTCTTTATTGATTTTAAGTAAATAATTGTAACGTTTTTCATACTTCTATTTTATTCTTTTTTAATTTGTCCACATGTAAATAAAAATAATCCACAGATATATAGGTTTTATTAATACTTTCTGTGAATTATTTTTACTTATTCTATTTCAAGTCAAATTTTAAAGCTTAAATGTAACTTTATATAACCGTTATTTTATAAGTACAACTAAATTCTTTTCCTGGTTTCAATGACAATATGCCTTCTTTTTCACTAAGTTCACCTTCAAAGTTTTCATAATCTGCATGTCCAAACCAAGGCTCTATGCACACAAATGGTGCTCCATCTTTTGGTGCCCAAATTCCCATATAAGTAAATTCTTCAAAGTCAACAATTAATGCTCTATCATTATTCTTTGATCTTATTGTTATTTTATCAGATTTTAAATCATCAAATACTAATGCATCGTCCTTAAATAAGTCTTTTGATAACATAAGTTTATCCGTAGAATTTAAACACTTATCCCTCTTATGAGAAAGATATCCATCCTTTGTAATAATCATTTTCTTACTTGATTCTCTTTCATTGAATTGAAGATAGCAATCTTCTAATGTATCGTTAGTATTATCAATAGGACATATAAACGCTGGATGAGCACCTATTGAAAAATATATTGTTCTATCATCTGTATTTTTAACACTATAGGTAACATTCACAGTATTATCTTCCAACTTATACTTTGATTTCAATGAAAACTTATATGGATATACCTTTAGCGACTCCTCTGAATAATTTAATTCAAAAATTATTTCATCCTCTGTTTTTGAAATTAATTTGAATTCTGATGTCCTAGCTAGTCCATGTTGTGGTAATTCATATATCTTTCCATCAACTCTATATTTTGAATCTATAACCTTCCCTACTATAGGAAATAATATTGGTGCATGATATTTCCAATACTCTGGATCTCCATTCCATAAATATTCAATTTCCTCATTGATGCTTTTTATTGAATGTATTTCTCCCCCATGTGTACTAGCTGTAATTTTAATACATGCATTTTCTAAAGAATAGATCATAATGTTTCCTCCTCGAATTAAAATATATAATCAAAAACCTCATATTATTAATACTCTTTAATTACTATAATTCCTTTTTTTAAACTCTCTTGAACATCTATTATTCTTTGATTACTTGATCCCCTAAATTTAAGTCCATCTTCATGCTTCTCCTCTTGAAACTTCCCATCTACTAAAACATCAATATTATTCAATAAATCGTTCCAGCCTAGTCTTACTTCCTTATTTTCTAAAATATATTCATAAGTATATCCTGTATAACTCCAAACACTTAGTTTTGCTTTTTTAAAAGCTTTTGCCATAATAGCGAATTTATCAGCCTGTTCCCATGGATCCCCTCCACTGAATGTAACTCCACTTAATATTGGGTTTTCTAATGTATCCTTTATAAGCGAATCAATTGATCTTTCTTCACCACCAGTAAAATCATGAGTATCCGGGTTAAAGCAGCCCTTACAATTATGTTTGCATCCTTGAGCAAAAAATACTCTTCTCATACCTGGTCCATTCACCAAACTTTCATAGGCTATCCCAGATAATCTTATAGTTTCTTCCATAATAACGACCTCTTTCTAACTGCTTTATATTATCACATAAAAATCCTCTTATTAATTAATTATAACCTACCTATAAATATATTTACATAATATATTCTAAATAATCTTACAATGATTAACAGTACTTATAAATGATTAGTTATTTAAATACTTATCTTAATATAACAGTTCATTCTTCTTTAGTAATTTATTATTATCTCTTAAATTTTATAAAAGAAATTTATATAAAAAACTCAAGAATTTAATCTTAATAAATTCTTGAGTTTTTTAATTTGTACTATACCGCTATTTTATAGCTAGCTGTTTGCTTTTACATAATTAAGTCTTCCGCCAGCCTTAATAACTGCAATTTCTTTTTCTGTCAAATCAACTTTTGCTTCAAATTCAATTCCTTTAGTTAAGTTCTTCACTATAACTATTCCTGAATCTAATGCAGTTTGAATATTTTCTATCTTTAAATCATCTATTAGATTAATACCATCATAATCTTCTTCATTCTTAAACTCCATTGGAATTATTCCATTGTTAATTAAGTTAGCCTTATGAATTCTTGCAAATGATTTAGCTATAACTGCCTTAACTCCTAAGTAAAGAGGCGCTAATGCAGCATGTTCTCTACTTGAACCTTGACCATAGTTTCCTCCTGCAATTATAAATCCACCATTAAATTCCTTAGCTCTCTTAGGAAATTCTGTGTCTACTGTATTAAAACAGTATTCTGCAAGATACGGTATATTTGATCTAAATGGTAATAACTTCGAATTTGAAGGCATAATGTGATCCGTTGTAATATTGTCTTCAACTTTTATTAATACTTTCCCATCTAATTCTTCAGCTAAGGCTGCACTTACTGGGAATGGTTTAATATTAGGACCTCTAACAACTTCAACTTCAGCATTAGTTGGTGCTGGTGCTAAAATCATAGAATCATCTATTAAGAATTCCTTAGGCATATCTATTGTTAAATCTACATCTACTTCTGTCGGATCAGTTAAAACCCCATTTATAGCTGAAACTGCAGCTGTTTCAGGACTTACTATATATATTTGTGCTGATAATGTTCCACTTCTACCATAGAAATTTCTATTTACAGTTCTAAGTGAAATCGCATCAGTTCCAGGTGACTGCCCCATACCAATGCATGGTCCACAGCCATTCTCAAGAATTCTCGCTCCTGAACTGATTATATCCGCTAATGCACCGTTTCTAGCTATCATTTCCATAACTTGTCTTGAACCTGGACCAATTACTAAGCTTACATTTGGATGAACCTTATTTCCTTTTAATATCTTAGCAACCTTCATTAAATCTTCATAAGAAGAGTTAGTACAACTTCCTATAACGACTTGGTCAACTTTAATATTACCTACTTCACTAACTTTAGCAACATTATCTGGGCTGTGTGGCTTAGCTGTAAGTGGAGTTAATTCACTTAAATTAATTGTGATTACTTCATCATACGCAGCATCTGCATCTGGCTTAAATTCTATAAAGTCCTTTTCTCTTCCTTGTGCCTTGAAAAATTCTAATGTTCTTTCATCACTTGGAAAAATTGAAGTAGTAGCACCAAGTTCAGCTCCCATATTAGTTATAGTAGCTCTTTCTGGAACTGAAAGTGTCTTAACTCCTTCACCAGCATATTCAAAAACTTTACCAACTCCACCTTTTACGGTTAATATTCTTAATACTTCTAGAATGACATCTTTTGCTGCCACCATTCGGTTTAACTTTCCAGTAAGTTCAATTTTTACAACCTTAGGAGTGTTTATGTTATAAGCTCCGCCTCCCATAGCAAGAGCAACATCTAATCCACCTGCACCCATAGCAAGCATACCAACTCCACCTGCTGTTGGTGTATGGCTGTCAGATCCTATCAATGTATCTCCTGGAGTTGAAAATCTTTCTAAAAATATTTGGTGACATATTCCATTACCTGGTTTAGAGAAATATACTCCATATTTAGATGCAACTGTTTGAATGAACTTATGGTCATCTGCATTTTCAAAGCCCTGTTGCAACATATTATGATCTATAAATGCTACTGACTTTTTAGTCTTTACTCTGTCTATGCCCATAGCTTCTAATTGAAGATATGCCATAGTTCCAGTGGAATCTTGAGTTAAAGTCTGATCGATCTTTAATGCAATAGGTTCTCCGGCCTTTAATTCTCCCTCAACAACATGACTCTTTAAAATTTTATAAACTAAATTATCTCCCAATTTTTCTTCCCCCTGTTTCTATTGCTTATTTTTTTCTTCTAATCGTCTATGATACTCTTTATATAATTGAACTACTTCTTTATCGAATAAAGTTCTCTTTAATCTAACTGCTGTAGCTCTTACAAGTTCAAGTATTCCTTTTGCTTCATCATCTGTAAGTTCTCTATTATATTCTCTAAATTTATTTATTATTGAAGCTCGTCCTGAATGCTTTCCTATAACAATCTGCCTTTCAAGACCAACTATATCTGGATCAAATGCTTCATAATTCTTAGGATCTTTTATTGCTCCATCTGCATGAATTCCTGATTCATGTGCAAACATATTTGTTCCAACAATAGCTTTCCAGATTGGAAGTTCTCTTCCTGATGCTCTTGATACATATTGTGATACTTCTCTAAACATTTGGGTATTTATTGCTTCACCATTATATCCATATACAAGCATTAATGCCATTATAACTTCTTCTAATGCTGCATTACCCGCTCTTTCCCCAAGGCCATTTACAGTTACTCCAACATGGGTTGCTCCACCTTTAATACCTGCTACAGCATTAGCTGTTGCCATTCCAAAATCATCATGTGTATGCATTTCTATATCAAAGCCTGTTTTATCATATATATATTTAATATCATCTCTAATTTTAAATGGCTCCATAATTCCTACAGTATCACAATATCTAAATCTATCTGCACCTGCTTGTTTAGCTGCATTAATATATTCAACTAAAAAGTCCTTATCTGCTCTAGATGCATCTTCCCCGTTAACAGATACATAAAGACCATTTTTCTTTGCAAATTCTACAGATTTAACCATGCTTTCTAATACCCATTCTCTAGATGTTTTAAGTTTATGCTGAATGTGTATATCTGATACTGATATTGATATGGCAACTGCATCAACTCCACAATCTATTGATTGTTCTATATCGCTGACTACAGCTCTATTCCATGCCATAATACTAGGTTTCAAATTTCTTTTTACAATTTCTTTTATAGCCTTCTTTTCGTCCCCACCCATTGTAGGAATTCCTACTTCTAGTTGATCAACACCTAAGTCACTTAACATTTCTGCTATTACTATTTTTTCTTCATTAGCAAAAACTACTCCTGCTGTTTGTTCCCCATCTCTAAGAGTGGTATCTACTATAGTAACTTTTTTGTTATTTTTTAAATTACTAATTGCCATTGCAATCCCCCCACTTTATATTATTACTTATAGCTTAAATCAAATTTTATGTATATTTATAATATCATATATAGGTAAAAGTATACAAGAATTATTTTCTTCCTTTTGCAACAAATCACGATTGCTCCTTCATGATATTTTAAAATCTATTTAAATTAGGAAGAAATTTCCCTTGTTATTGCAAGTTTTTTTTTCAATATTGCATAGTTTAAGAAATTCAATCTTTTATTTTTCTAACAAATTCATGCAATTTGATTTGTATTTATACTAAACAATTACATAATTATGTAGAAAAATTTAATATATAGCCAGATATATTAAATTTTAGTGTATAAATATAAAAAAACTATGCTAAGATAAAATTTTAACAACCGTTAATTTATTTTTATCCTAACATAGTTTCTTAAATTAATTACCCCAAACTAACTTTGAAAATAAGAATAATCAAATTTTACTATTTAAAGTACTTACAATCACTAATAATTTTTTAATAATGATGACCATGGTTCTCTGTATGTGATATCCTATCTTCTCTTTCATGATACTTTCCAGCTCCAAATCTTTCATCTAAGCTCAAATATCCTGTAACTCTAGATATTCCTTGTATATTTGTACTTCCACACTTTGGACACTTACTTTGATTCTCATGTAAATAAGTACCACATTCCCTACAGTATCTTATGTGAAAATTAATTCCCATATAACTAATATTAGTGTTCTTGTATGCATAGTTTAGTATATCCATTATTGTTTGTGCATCTGGCGAATCATCCACCTCAATATAACTTATATGCCCACCATTACAAAGTTTATGATATGGTGCTTCAATATCAATTTTATCTTTAATAGATATCGGATAACCTACTGGTACATGGTAACTATTTGTATAATATTCCTTATCTGTTACACCTTTTATTATTCCAAATACTTTTTGATCTTGTTTTATAAATTTACCTGAAAGTCCTTCTGCTGGAGTAGCATAGCAGCTCCAATTTAATTTATATTCTTCTGTAAGTTTATCACAATATTTTCTTATATGTTCAATGATTTTCATCCCCAGTTCTCTTGTTTCAGCATCTTCACCGTGATGTTTCCCTCTTATAGCTACTAAAGTTTCTGCAAGTCCTATGAATCCAATTCCCCAAGTTCCTTGCTTCAAAATTGGTTCAATAGAATCATCAGAAGTTAAGCCTTCTGCTCCCCTCATAAGCCCTTGACCTGCAACAAAAGGTAAATCTTTAACTCTTAGTTTTTTTAATATGTTATATCTATGCATTAAAGATTCTTTTGCTAATTCAAGTCTTGAATCTAATATCTCAAAAAACTTATCTATATCCCCTTTAGCCTGCAAACCTATTCTTGGAAGGTTAAGAGTTGTTGGTGCTATGTTTCCTCTTCCTTTACATCCTGGCTCACCATTTATATTTTTCATAAGGTAAGTTCTACATCCCATAGTCGCAGGAACATAGCCTTGATCATAATATTCTTTATTGAAATCTGCATCAATATTCATAAACGTCGGATTCATTCTCTTTGCAGCCACTCGACAGGCTAACTTAAATAAATAAAAATATGGATCATTTTCTTCTCTATTAACACCTGATTTTACTCTAAAAATTATGTTAGGGAAAATAGGCTGCTCTCCTTTACCTAACCCCTTTTCATATTCTAAAAGAAAAATTTCACATACTAATGCGGCATCTCTACTTGTAGGTAGACCAATGTTTATTGAACTAAATGGAACTTGAGATCCAGCTCTTGAATGCATTGTGTTAAGATTATATACAACTCCCTGCATAGCTTGATGTATTTTCTTTTTTACTTTTTCTTCAATTAAATCTTCTATCTTTTCTTCTGATATTCCCAATTCTATTAGTTCTTCTCTAATTTCATCTCTGGTAGGCTCGACAAATATAGCCATATCATTATCAAAATCTGGATGAGATTGCCCTCCAAACATATCATTTTGAGTTGACTGTAACAATATACAAGATAATTCAGCAGCCGTCTCTATTCTTCTAGGAGCATTAATTGTTCCATACCCAGTATTAAATCCATTTTCAAGTATCTCTCTTGTTGGTATGTGTAAGCAGTTTACTGTCAAGTTATAGCTGTCTAAATCATGATAGTATAAATCGCCTACTTCGTGAGCTCTGGCTAAATTCTTAGGCATTATGGCTAAAGTATTCCACTTATTCGATTCAGAAGCTATTCTAAGAAGCTTAGAACTAAAATTATTTCCTACATTTGCATTATCTCTATCAGTCTCAATTCCAATCTGCCTTATAGCTTTCATTAAATCTGATTTTATTTCTCTAACCTTTGTTCTCTCACTTCTGTATGTTGAATAAGCAATTGATATATCTTTATGCTCTCCATCTTTCAATGCTCTCTCTACAGAATTCTGTATTTGTTCTACGGTTATTGATCCTGTATATTCTGCTTCAATATACGTGATTGCTTTATGTACCGTATCTAATACTTCACTTTCTTTCAAATTTAAACCGATTTCACTAGCTGCTCCCTTAATCGCCTGACCTATCTTGTCAGAGTTAAACTCAACTTCTCTCCCATCCCTTTTCACAACATATAGCATTATTATTCCCTCCGTGGCACAATATATAGTATTATTACTATCGTATATTATACTGTATTAGGTATTCATTAGCAATAGTTCTATTTTTTTATTTTTAAGCATCTACATTTTAATTATCATGATTTACACCCAATTATCTTTAAATTTAACTTGTTTTTGATGTTTTTATTAAGTTGACTTTTTAAAATCATCCCTAGGCTTGTCTTTTACATAACTTATATTATTTAAAATCTTTATAGATGAATACATATTTCTTCAATTGTAAATAATATTATCAAAGAAAATTCATGAAAGGATTTATTTAAATATGAAAGATTTTGTGTTAGATTCCACTTACAAAGATTCAATCATTGTTAATAGTAATGGTGATATTATTACAACTGCATCATGTAATATACCTTCTAATAGCATCGTTCATCATGGTGTAAACTTAAATAACACCAATCTTAACTATAGCAATACTCACCGGAAAAATGACAAGTTCAACAGCTATAATCTAATTGACTATTTTTAACTATAGGTATAAAATATAGTAATGTGCTAGGGGAGCCATTGGCTGAGATTTGATATTCATAAACCCTTAAAACCTGATCTAGTTAATTCTAGCGTAGGGAATGCAACCTTATAAAATTTTTTATTCTATATTATTAGGTTGAGAATCTCCAAGCACAATTAAGGAGGTTTTTTTTATGTCACTTTTTAATGATTGGGCTGAACAATTTTCTAGTTATTTCTTAGAATTACCACAACATATTACAGATATATTAGCAAGCCCTATGTCTATTATTACTTTAATCGGTTGTATATTATTGCTTATAGTTTTAGTAAAAGCTAAAGGAATAAAATTTACGCCTCAGTTAATTGCCAGAATTGGAATAGCTTTAGCATTGGCTACTATATTAAAAATACTGAGGTTATATCACTTTCCTCAAGGTGGAAGTATCACTTTAGGCAGTATGGTTCCTGTGCTCTTTATAGCCTTTATGTATGGTCCACAGGTTGGATGCTTAACCGGCTTCCTTTATGGAGTAATTACATTATTCTTAGACCCATATATTTTACATCCAGTTCAAGTATTATTTGATTACCCACTACCATTCGCGGCCCTAGGCCTTGCTGGTTTCTTTAAAGATAAGAGGCTAATCGGGACAAGTGTAGCTGTATTTGTAAGGTTTATATGCCACTTTATTTCTGGCGTTGCTTTCTTTGGATCATTTGCACCAGAAGGAGTGTCTCCAATTGTTTATTCACTAATTGTTAATGGACCTATGGTAGGAATAGAAGGAATTATATGTTTAGTTATTTTAACAGTTCTTCCTTTTGAAAGAATAATCCACGCATCCTCAATAAAGGCATTACACAGTTAGATATTGATCTTATAAAAACCAATTATAATTTTATATAGAAATAGGCTTGATACTTTCACTATATCAAGCCTATTTTAGATTAAATGATACTACTTTTTAATATATAATTTTCTTTTAAATGTCCAATTTGTACTTGTAATTAAACTTTTATTATTCTACCGTAATTGCGTTAACTGGACAGCTTTCTTCAGCTTCTTTTGCTTCATCAACACAACCATCTGGAACTTCATCAACTACAGCTCCAGCTTTTCCATCATCCTCCATTTGAAAACATTCCGGACATATAGATGGACATAATCCACATGCTATGCATGTATCTTTATCTACATTTGGTTTCATAATTTATTTCATCTCCTCAATCTAGAATTACATAACTTATTATTTCCCAAGGAATATTAAGTTATGTATATGTATAATTTAAAATCTAAAATAAATTTATAAAACCATAATATAATTATTTTTAATATAATCCTTCAAATATTAATGAATATAAAGGATTTTCTCTAACATATTCTTCTGCTTTTCCTTCTTCCAATGCTTCTGTAAATTCAATATTAATAGGTAATTCTCCAATCAATGGTATTCCTAAATATTCAGCATTTTCTTCTGAGGATTTTCTGCTAAATACTCTTATCTTTTTTTCACAATCTGGACAGTTTATATATGCCATATTTTCTACTACACCTTTGATCTTAACGCCTATTTTTTCAGCCATTATTACTACTTTCTTAACTATCATTGATACCATATCTTGTGGAGTAGACACTATTACAACTTCGTTAATTGGGAACTCCTGCATTACAGTCAATGCTATATCTCCAGTACCTGGAGGCATATCTATAAGTAAATAATCAAGTTCTCCCCAATTAGTCTCTATAAACATTTGTTTTAATACCCCTGTGATTACAGGTCCTCTCCAAATAACAGGCTCATCTTCTACTGCTGTCAGAAGATTCATAGAAATCACCTTTATTCCGCTCTCTGTTGTTACAGGTTCAAATCTTACCATATCATTTTCCAATGGAATTATAGTAGCTCTTTTACTGTTTACTCCAAAAAACCTTGGCATAGATGGTCCTGTAATATCTGCATCTAGAACTCCAACTTTATAGCCTTTCTTAGCTAACATAGTTGCCATCATTCCAGTAACTGTTGATTTTCCAACTCCACCTTTTCCACTTATAACTCCTATAACATTTTTAATTTTGCCATATCTAGATATAAGTTTTAAGCTTTCTTCCTTACATCCTTCACCTTTGGATGTACATGTATCCTTACTTTTACAATTTTCACAACTCATACTATATTATCCTCCCTTACCAGTCTTGTGGCACTTTACCTGGCTCACTTACTTTTATGTCCCAATCTTTATTATAATTATATTCTGCTATTACATAGTAATTTTCAGAAGATTTATCTTTCTTATTATCTATTGTTATCAATGTTTTAAAAAGTGTAGTATTAAATCCTCGGTTCTTTACCTTAACTATTACATCAAAATCCTCAGGATTTTTATCTACCAAATCACTATTAGGTAACTCTGCATTTAAATTTTTCTTAAATTCCTCTAAGTCTGTAGAAAAAACATACTTCAAACAGTCTGTATCTCCCTGTATATCGATTCCTACCTTGCTTCCATCTGCTAGAGCATCCTTTTTAGTTTCAATAACCTTTAATATTGATTGATAATATATATAATTAAAGTCCCTAGGCTTTCTAATAAATGAAAGATTCTCCATTATCGTATTTTCTAAATTTTTCGGAACTGAAAAAGCATCATTTTCATCATAAAAGTTTCCTGTTCCTTTCTCATTTGCCCCAACTACATATTGGTATTTTTTCACTTCATCTCCAGTATATATTTCAAAAATATAATCCGGCGCTAGTGAACTCTTTTTTGATACTTCACTTCCATCAGATAGTATATCATAAATGTCATCTATTGCTTTACTATCATTAACAATAAATCTGAACCCGCTATCCCTAACACTCTGTATTACTATTTTATCAACTCTATTTTGTTTTATATAATCAAACTTTTGATTTTTTAGGTTTAATTTTACTTCTACATTATTAATAAAATCACAACCAGAGAGCATCATACTTGTAATTATTAATATAGATAAAGCAATAATTGAAAACTTATTTTTCTTCAATTCTTTTCTCCGCTCCTTTAAAAATCTTATGTTTATAATAAATACTAATCCCTAGTATCAAAGTAAATATTGCAATAAATTGTGATGTAGAAAAAATTCCAACACTACCCCTTGGATCATTCCTTAAAAATTCCACTAAAAATCTCCCTATACTATATATTATTAAGTATAAGCCCACAACCTTACCAGATTGCCTTTCTCTTTTGCTATAGTATAAAAGTAAAAAACCTAGTAAAAAATCAAAAATAGATGAATATATTTGTGTTGGTTGTAAATATACGCCTGCTGGTGCTAGGGAATTTTCCGGAAATTTAACACCTATAGGCAGAGTAGTTTCTTCACCATAACAGCATCCTGCTAAAAAACATCCAATCCTCCCAAATCCTTGAGCTATTGCGAGCCCTGGAACCGTCATGTCTAAGATCTCCATGAAATTCCAACCTTTTCTTTTACAATATAAATATATAGCTATGGCTCCACCACCTATAGCTCCATAAATTACAAATCCATATCCAAAGTTCAATAATATGCTTGGATCTTTTATAATATCTTTAATTTCAGTTATTATAAATAATGCCTTACCTCCAAATATACCGCCAAGTACTGCAAAAATAACTAAATTCAATAAAAGTTCTTCATCGAATCCTCTATTTTTTCCCTTATTTATAAATAAAGTGGCTGCAATTATTATTCCAATTGCAATCATTAATCCATAACTCTTTATTTGTATCCCAAATACCTCGAATAGTATTATCCTCATTACTCCCCTCCAAACGTCAAATAAGTATCAAGGAGAAGCTCTATCCGCCTCTCCTTGATACTTAAATTATAATACTTATCCGTACCATTGGCAAATCTTATTTACTTTACAAAAACATCCGAAAATAAATATTTTAATAAAGTTTATATTTGAAGTATAAACTAAGGCAAGTCTTCATTATACAAAATATTATAAGTTTAATTTTCCTATTATGGTATCTTGTAATAGGATCACTTATTTCTTACTTTTTCGAAAACTTAATGTTTGAGATAATATTACTAAGCACAGTCTCAATGTTATCTTTATAATATTGTGTTTTTATATTAAATAATATTTTTATTGTTTGACCTTCTTCAAAATTTAAATAATAGCATTCATTTTTAAAAGTATATCCATTTTTTATGGATGTATCATATTTAACCAATACTCCTGAATTATTAGAATTTTTAAAAGGCATAACTTCTGAATTATAATATTCCAAATACTGATTATCCAATTCCTTTTCTGCAAATGCATTTAAATCTTCTTTGGTATTTATTACTTCAACAAGACCTGTAAGTTTATTATTCTTGTCTTTAAAATCTAATCTATAACTTACATATTGTCCTTTACTTTCCTTTTCCTCAACAGTCCAGTCACTTGGCAAAGATATAGTATACTTATTATCATCAAGAGCATATTCAGTAAACTCACTTATTCCTTGATCCATAAGAACAACCTGTTCAAAATTATTCTTAAAGAACCTTTGAGTTATAACTAAAACCAACATTAATAATAGTAATATTGATGTAACAATCAGTTGTTTTTTATTCATGACATTTCACTATTTGGTTGGAATTACAATTGAAGAATTCTTAAAGTCGTAAAACATCAACCAATATCCTTTTCCGCTTTTATTGTCACTGGTCCATGTTACAAATCCTGTTCTTCCACCATATGGCTGATCACTTTTTGCTTTACTTCCAGGTATAGCGTATATAATATACTGCATATCCCCATCTTTATTGCATTTATATCCTAATAGAAAATGACCTACTTTACTGATATAAGGGTAATAATTTAACATTGGATAATATGCTAATGTATACTGATTATAATTTGATTCATCAGATAAATCTTCTACACCATTTACATCAATTTTATACCACTTACAATAGTTTATATCAATTAGTTTTCCTAAAAATGGAGCAAAGCCTTCTGCAATTTTTTCAAAGTATTTTCCTATGCTTCCCTTTATATTAATTTGATTTGAAATTATTGGCTGTTTCTTATTTAAACTTTCTGGTTCTCCATCACTTAAATCTAGTTGTCCAAAACAATTTGGAGCTGATGGCTTAACATTTTCTGGACATTTTCCTGTTTTACTTCCTTCATATTCTGGCCATGGCTTCCATGTAGTCTCCATTGGTGGCTTCGGAGCTGGTGGTGGTGCCATTGGTGCTGGCGGTGTCATCATCATCGGAGCTGGTGGCGGTGCCATTGGTGCCGGCGGTGGTGTCATCATTGGAGCTGGTGGCGGAGTCATAGGTGCGGGTGGTGGTGTCATCATTGGAGCTGGTGGCGGCGTCATATATCCTGTTCCAGTTCCCATAGTTTCTGTTGTTGTACTCGCAGGCTTTATCTTTTTAATACCACTTTCATATTTATCAAAATCTATTATATCTTTTCTATCAGAATCATCTATTTCATTCAATTTATCCAGTTCAAAGTTTTCTTCTATTCTCTTATAATTCTGGATATAATTATAACTTGGGTCTTTTTTCCCTTTACATTTCTTCTCTATTTTGAATTTCTTCCACTTGCAATTATAATCATTCTTATCTTTAATGAAGCCATAAATTATAACATCCTTATACATATGATGATACACTTCCATGTCCACTGAACCATCATACGTCTCTAATTTCATGGCTAGTTTAGTAATAGTTTCTTCTACATTTTCGCTTTTTTCATAATAATCGTATCCATCAAGCTTGTCGCACTTATCACATTTCTCATCTTTCTTGTCTTTCTTAGATTCCATGCATTTCTTCTTTCTATCTTCACTAAAATCATCTTTAGTTTCATATATGTTTGTATAACTTTCTGGAATTCTATTTTCTGTTTCTTGAATACTAGAATTATTATTTGATTTTCCTAATTCTATGTTCCCTTTAGATAAAATACTATCTTCATCCTTTTTACGCTCGACTATATCAGATGCTTTTATGGATGTATCACTAACTTGCGACATTGTAGTTTTGTTAGCTACATCCGTATTATAAATATCCTTCTTTACATTTTCTGCATCTGATTTACCAATGTATTTCTTAGAATCTGCTTTAACATACTTAAATTTTCTCCAATTATCAGTAGAATCTTCTCCATTCATAAATCCATGCATTATGAATTCATTTTCGTTATCTTTTACTCTGCAAATAGCAGCACCAGATACTTTTTCATAAGATATTCCAAGACCAGCTATGTTATTAACGTAATATTCTTTGCTAGTATCTCCTTTTCCAACTTCATTTATCGCTAAAGATCCTATATCAATCAATTGTCTTAGGTCTCTTTTGTTACAAATAAGTACCATCGAATAGTTATCTTCTTGTCTAAGATTTTGAGCATAAAAAGAAATCTTGCACTTATCTCCTTTTGCTTCTATTTTCGCATATCCAGACAAAGCCTTTTCATTAGCATGAGAATATCCTCTTTCATCTTCTTGCAATATTATAAAATTTCTATACAATTTATTATGTGCCAAACCCTATATTCCCTCCACATATATTTATTCCATATAATATATGCTTGGGATTTGGAATTATGATTCATTTAAAACCTTGAATATAAAATGTACTATTTTTAGTCTGAAACCTTTATATCATAAATACAATCTGCTAGCTTTGCAAACTCTTCTAATGCCAATGTTTCAGCTCTCCTTTTAGGATCTACTCCTGACTTTTCAAATGCTTCTTCTAATTTATCTCTATTTACTTTAAGTGTTTTTGCCGCATTCCATAAAGTCTTTCTTCTCATATTAAATCCTGCTCTTACTAACTCAAACATAAAGTTTATATCCTTGGTTTTTACTCTTGGTTCATTCAATTTATCTAGTCTAATGACTATAGATTCTACTTTAGGTCTTGGAATAAAACAAGCTGGCTGTACCTTTCTTATAATACTAGTGTTACAATAATATTGAACCAAAACGGATAATGCTCCATATTCTTTGCAATCTGGATCTGAATTTATTCTCTCTGCAACTTCCTTTTGTATCATTATAGTTAGAGACTTAAAGTTATATCCTTCTTTTAAAAGCTTAACTATTATTGGAGTAGTTACATAGTAAGGTAAATTAGCTACAAGTTTAACACTCTTTTCAGTACCAATAAGTTCATTAAAATCAACCTTAAGTGCATCTTTATGTATTAATTCAAAGTTTTCATATTCCCCTAATTCTTGTTTTAAAATTGGAATTAAATCATTATCTAATTCAATAGATGTTACTTTTTTAGCTTTCTTTAAAAGCTCAGCTGTTAATGTTCCAACTCCTGGTCCGATTTCTATGACAAAATCCTCATCATTAACTTCCGCTCCATCAACTATATCATTAAGTACAGAATCATCAACCAAAAAATTTTGGCCTAAACTCTTTGAAAATTTAAAGTTATATTTTTTAACCAATTCTTGAGTTTTTACATCTTTAAAATCCATTTAATTATTACCTACTTCCAATTGTTTTTCTATTTCCATTATAGCATCCGTAAATTCTTCTCTTGTTATTCCATAATTATTTAGTCTAGAAATCATTTGTGTTGCATTTCCATATCCTATTCCTAATATTTTACCTAACATACGTCTTCTAACCTTTGATGTAGTATCACCTGTTAATTTAAAATAAAACATATCCTGCATATTAAAAAATTCCTGCTTCTCTTGTACCGTTATTTTCGCCATTTCTAGTGCTCTTAAGATAACTTCTGGACAAGCATTTTCAACTCCAATATCTCCATTTTTAAGCCCATCTTCCTTCGCTATATACGCATGCTTTATTCCTTTTACTCTCTTAGATATTATTCTTCTTATCTTTTCACCTGCAAAATCTGGATCAGTTAAAACAATTACGCCTTTTCTTTTCTGAGCCTCTTTTATTCTTTCAATTACCTTGGCATTTATTCCAAATCCTCCAACAGATATTATTTCTGCATCTATTGCTTTTTTTACGGCATCAACATCGTCTCTACCTTCAACAACAATTACTTCCTTTATCAATATTCTACTTCCTTTCATATGTGAATAATAATTCTTCATCTAAATAAATCAATTATAAAATATATTATACAGTAATTTAACTCTTATCTCTTTAAATAATATGATAAAACCTTTATTAGTTAAAGAAAAAAAATAGAGATAACTAATGTTATCTCTTAAAATAATTTACCATTCTCCAGGATAAGCTACTACCAATACGTTAACTGACTTCCTACCCCAATTGTTACATTCACTTGATGAATTGAGATACAAATCAACCTTATCGCCTCTTATAGCACCACCCGTGTCCGCTGCAATTGCATATCCATACCCATCTACATAAACTTTACTTCCTAATGGGATTACAGAAGGATCAACCGCAATAGTACTTAAACCGCCTTCATTTCTAACAGGAGTTCTCCCTGTAGCAGTAGTCGAATGATTACTGTACGCTGTTGCTGTACAATTAAACTTTTTCTTGTAGTTTATCCTATCTCCGCCTCTACTTGCGTATACTTGGCCAGTTCCTTTTACTACTATTTCATTTTTTGGCTCTGATATAGTTTTAGTACTCTTTACATTTCGAGAAACTTCTACTCCATCTTTATATATTATTTGATAAGTAATTTCCTTTTCCCCATTAACTCCTTCACTCTTAACCTTTTGGACACTGCTGTCCAAGTTTTCATCTTTTTCAACTATTGTATCAAAGTTAATTGGTTGTTTCTCAACAACATCTTTAGTGTCCACTTTGACAAGCTGTACACTTAAGTCCCCTTCTACCTTAGAATCCAATGAAGGTGATACTTCATCTACATCTTTGTCAAATTCTATTCCTTGACTTTCTAATGTATTCTTCTCTGCATCGAGCATATCCTCAACAGTATCTTCTGCTGTTTGCACTTCTAATTGCACTCCATTTGCTTTAATTTCAACTGGAATAGCTTTTTTAATTTTTATAGTTTCTTTCTCAGATACTTTGGATTCTATGGATGGCTGCACTTTGTCTTTTTCGGATAGTTGAATTCCTTTTTCCTGCAACACATCTTTAACAGTCCCCTTGTACGTGACAAAAGTCTCTTCTTTACCGTCTATACTTAATATGAGCGTTTTTCTCATGCTCATTATCGTCACTACTGTAACAACTACAATCATTATTGCAGCTGCACCAATTATAAATTTTGCCTTCGGACCGTTAGAAAAACTTTGTTTGATAAATCTTCTCAATTTTTCTATCATTAATTTCCCTCCTTTGGCAAGAGTGTCTTTTGAATTATATATTAATATTCCAAAGTTGTCAAACCAGTGATCTCTTGCAATATTAATGAAGTATAGTAACAATGCACCTTGTGCATAAAAATATAATATATAAAAATGATAGCGTGTTTTCTCATTACTTCATTAAAAAGAGTTTAAAATAAAATGATATTAAATTGATACTCAAACTATTTAGCTCATAATTAAACATATACATGAATTAATGATTAAGAGTACAATATATATTTTACCTTATTTTTCCTTAATAATCAATCTAGCAAAGTTATTATTAAAGCTTAAATTAGCCTCATATGGGTCAATATTTCTAATTTCTGCTATTTTAGTGATTATATATTCAATATAATCTGATTTATTTCTTTTTCCTCTGTTTGGCTCTGGAGCCATGTACGGACAATCTGTTTCAACAAGAATTCTATCTAGCGGAATTTCTTTTGCTACTTCAACGGTTTTCTTTGCATTTTTAAAAGTAACAACTCCTGTAAACCCTATATAATAACCAAGTTTCACGCATTCTTTTGCAAATTCTACACTTCCTGAAAAGCAATGAACTACTCCTGTGACATCAGGAAATTCCTTTATAATTTCTAATGTGTCACTATGAGCATCTCTATCATGGATAACAACAGGAAGCTTTAGTTCTTTTGCTAAATTCATTTGTTTTCTAAATACTTTTTTTTGAACTTCTCTAGAAGGATTTTCATCCCAATGATAATCCAGACCTATCTCTCCAATAGCTACTATTTTATCATTACTTTTAATATACGTTCTAATCTCATCTAATATGTCTTCCTCCATCTCATCTGCATTTTCAGGATGTATCCCTAATGCACCAAATATAAAATCATATTCTTTTGTTAATTTATCCGTGCTTTTTAAACTATCATATGATGATGCACAATTCAATACTCCAACTACTCCATTTTTTCTAATTTCATTTAGTACATTTGCCCTATCCTCATTAAATGCTTCATCATCATAGTGAGCATGGCTATCAATTATTTTAAACTTCTCATTCATCTTCATTTATCATTCCTTCCCATAATTTATATTTTTTATACATTTTATACAATAAACTTCAAATAATATAGTTTAAGTTCTATATTATTCTATAACTTTTTATATTATTACACTTTTCATTTTTAATTTTATTTATTATTTCTTTATATAAGTTATTTTATCATTAATTATTTTTTTAGTATCATTATTTCCCATAATTTGTGTTTCTCAATATAACGATTATAATTTTACAAATTTACTTTTTGACACGTAAATGACATATTTTTATCGTAAAATTTAAATTGTAAAGTAGTTAAAGCATTATTATTTACCCCTTTTAACCATTTATTTTTATGGTTAAAGAACGTCTCATTCCCCTAAATGAGACGTTCATTTTTTTGCACAAAATTTCTTATTCCTAACATCAGATGAGTACTCACAAAGTAAGCAATGATCATCAAATCATTTTTATATGATGTTAACTCATAAGTGGGGTAACTAAGTTCAAGGAACCAAATCATAGATAGTTCTGCTAGCCAAATACAAGATTTGGAGCATCACTTTTGGACTTTGACTTATCTGCCTATCTTACTATACTTCCAGTATCAAGGTCACCAGGATCTACTATTTTTAATATACTGTCATCATCACTTGCAGCACATAAAATCATTCCTTGAGACAATTCTCCTCTAAGCTTTACAGGTTTTAAATTGGCAACTAATACAACGTTTTTCCCAACTAATTCTTCTGGTTTGTAGTGAGCTGCTATTCCTGAAACCACTTGTCTTTCTTCGTTGCCTAAATCAACTTTTAATTTTAGTAATTTCTTAGCACCTTTTATTGGTTCACACGCTAATACTTTTACAACTCTTAAATCAATCTTTTCGAAATCTTCAATTGTTATTTCTTCTTTTATTTGAGTAATCTCTCTCTTAGCTGGCTGCATAGCTGCTTTTAAAGCTTCTAATTCAGCAAGCTTTTTATCAACATCTATTCTAGGGAATAAGTTTTCAGCTTTAACCACCTTTGTTCCTGCTTTTGTTCCATCAAATGATTTTAATGATTCCCATGATATTTCTGAAGTATTAATTTGTTCATTTATCTTCCTAGCTGTATCTGGTAAAAATGATGAAATCATTACAGATGCAAATCTAAGACTTTCAGCTAGATTATAAAGTACTGTTCCAAGTCTAGCTTTTTTGCTGTCATCTTTAGCCAATATCCATGGAGTTGTTTCATCTATATATTTATTAGCTCTTCCTATTAATTCAAAAACATGTTCTAATGCTTGTGGTATATTTAACTCATTTATCGCGTCTTCGATCTTTCCTGGTGCTGCTAATGCTAAGCCTATTAACTCATCATCAATAGCTTCCTTTTCACTTTGCGCTGGTATTTCTCCGCCAAAGTATTTTTCAACCATCGCAACAGTTCTCGATAAAAGATTACCTAAATCATTACAAAGATCTGAATTTATCTTCTTTATGAATATTTCATTATTAAATAATCCATCTGCTCCAAATGGGATTTCTTTTAATAAATAATATCTTACAGGATCTACCCCAAATTCATTTACAAGTACGACTGGATCAACTACATTTCCTTTAGATTTTGACATCTTTCCACCATCAACAAGTAACCATCCATGGCCAAATACTTGTTTTGGTAGTGGTAAATCTAAAGCCATTAACATAATTGGCCAATAAATAGTATGGAACCTTAAGATATCTTTTCCTATTAAATGCACATCTGCAGGCCAATACTTTTCATATAATTCTTTATTATCTTGACCATATCCAAGAGCAGTTATATAGTTTGATAAAGCATCAATCCAAACATAAACAACATGGCTTTCATCAAAAGTTACTGGTACTCCCCAATTGAAGCTGGTTCTTGATACACAAAGATCTTGAAGCCCAGGTCTTAAGAAATTATTTAACATTTCATTTTTTCTTGATTCTGGTTGAATAAACTCTGGATGATCTTCAATGTGTTTTATTAATCTGTCAGCATATTTACTCATTTTAAAGAAATATGCCTCTTCCTTTGATTTTTCAACTGGTCTTCCACAGTCTGGACAATTACCATTTACTAATTGAGTGTCAGTCCAAAATGATTCACAAGGTGTACAATACCATCCTTCATAAGAACTCTTATAAATATCTCCTTGATCATATAATTTCTTAAATATATCTTGAACTGCTTTAATATGATAATCATCAGTAGTTCTTATAAATTTATCATAGCTTATATTCATCATGCTCCAAAGATCTTTAATTCCAGCAACAACTTCATCTACATGCTGCTTAGGTGTAATTCCTTTTTCTTCAGCTATTCTTTGAATTTTTTGCCCATGTTCATCTGTACCAGTTAAGAACATTACATCATATCCAGTTAATCTCTTGAATCTAGATAAGGCATCAGCAGCTACGGTAGTATAGGTATTTCCTATATGAAGCTTAGTTGATGGGTAATAAATTGGCGTACTAATATAAAATGTTTTTTTACAATCTTTACACATTATTTGTGTTCCTCCTTATTTTAAACAATGAAAACTTATTTATTTTTTTAAATCTCTCATTGTGATTTTATTTATATAATTAAAAAGTCTCTATATAGGTATATTAAAACCTATATAGAGACGCATTATACGTGTTACCACTCTATTTCTTACTCATTTCACAACGAATAACTCAGTAGGTGACCATCATCACCTTGCAATATAACGGTTGCTCCCGTATTTTCCTAACCAAATACCTCGGCTCAAAAAACATGCTCTAAGACCATCTTCATAAAATTCACAAACGCTAACTTTCAGCATTTCTTAGCTCTCTTATAGAATGCTCCTTTTATTACTCTTCTTTTCATCGCATTTTTATATAGTTAACAATTAACAGTTGGTGAATAAAATTATTTCAGAATTCTTTTCGTTTAGTTATAAAAACTTACTTTTGATTCTAATACCTAAATACATGTTAATTCTCAAATTATTTACATTATACTATTTCTTTTAAATAGACGCAATAGTATAATTTTCTAGCTTATTATTATATTGCTTTTGTCACATTTTTGAGAAATTCTTTTTCATCAAAACTCAAGAAAGGACTTAATTTATTATAAGTTTCTTCATGATAACTATTTAGCCACTCTTTTTCATCTTCTGTTAATAATTCTTTATCAATTCCATCTAAATCTATTGGACAATATGACATAGTTTCAAATCTATAGAATTCACCAAACTCATCACTTTTTTCATCTTCCACAACTAACATAATATTTTCAGTCCTAATTCCATGACTACCTTCTCTATATATTCCTGGTTCATTGGTTAGTATCATTCCCGGTTCAAGCTCTATTGTATTAGGAATTGGTCTTATAGTTTGTGGTCCTTCATGAACACTTAAACAAAAACCTACTCCATGTCCTGTTCCACACTTATAATCTATTCCTTCTTCCCATAGAACTCTTCTGCTTAATATGTCTATATTTGATCCAGTTGTTCCTTTTAAAAACTTAGCCTTCATCAAATTTATATGAGCCTTTAATACTAATGTAAAATCTCTTCTTTCTTGTTCACTTATTTCTCCTAAAATAATGCTGCGTGTTATATCAGTAGTCCCATCTAAATATTGTCCGCCGCTATCAACTAACAATATTCCCTGCCTTTCTAATTCATATGCACTTTCTTCTGTTGCTGAGTAATGCATCATTGCTGCATGCTCTTTATATCCTGCAATTGTAGCAAAGCTCTCTTCAATAAATAAATCACCTTTGCTTCTAAATTCATATAGCTTATCATTTAAAGTAAGCTCTGTGATAACTTCTTTACCTGCATTTTCTTTAATCCACTTTATGAATTTTACCATTGCAACTCCATCTTTAAGCTGGCAGTTTTTTAAGCTTTTTATTTCTGTTTCATTTTTTATAGCTTTTAACTTTGTGGTTATATTTAATTCTTCTATTATATTAATATTTTTATTTATTTGTTCATATATAAAGGCACTTACTTTACCCGAATCTAATATAACACTATCTTTTATCGCCATTATATCTCCAAATATGTCCTCATAATCCTTTAATTCAATTCCCTCAGCTAATAGCCTTTCTTTATCATAAGCTGATACCTTTTCCTTATCTATATATAATCGTGCTTGTTTCTCATCAATCAGTGCATACGATAATATTACTGGTGTATATTTAACATCATTTCCTCTAATGTTAAAAAGCCATGCTATATCATCTAAAGATGCTATAATATATGCCTTTCCACCTAGTTTTTTCATCTCAGCTCTTACTTCTTGAATCTTTTCATTAGCAGTTTTTCCACAGTATTTTGTATCAAGAATAAAAATCTTTTCCTTCGGCATTTCAGGTTTATCTATCCAAATCTCTTGAATTAAATCCTTGCTCATAGATATGTTTATATTCTTTTCTTCTTTTATTTTTAAAATATCTTTATATTGGTTTAATGGCACTACTCTTCCATCAAAGCCT
Organism: Clostridium sp. DL-VIII; assembly: GCF_000230835.1. Classification (NCBI taxonomy): domain Bacteria; kingdom Bacillati; phylum Bacillota; class Clostridia; order Eubacteriales; family Clostridiaceae; genus Clostridium; species Clostridium sp. DL-VIII. The sequence goes on along the minus strand of NZ_CM001240.1, from coordinate 332,350 downwards.
AGAGTTTCTCCTTCCTTCATGTTATCTATAAGCCATTCTTCTAAAGTTGGCCATCCTGGAATTCTCATTTTAAAAAGTTCTACACCTGAACCCTCTAACTGCTGATTAGCTTGTATAAAATACCTTCCATCTGTCCATAAAATTGCTTTTTCTTTCCCAATTAAAGCTGTTCCTGCTGAACCTGTAAAGCCAGTTATATATGCTCTTGCTTTAAAGCATTCAGCAACATACTCACTTTGATGAAAATCATCACTTGGTACTATATAATAATCTATTTTTTCCTTTTTCATTAGTTCTCTTAACTTCTGTATTCTTTCTGAAACTTTCATAGGTTTCCCCCTTAATATTTATACTTTAAATGTATTCTAAAGGCTAACATAACAAGTACATATGTTAGCCGATTTAATACCATTATTGCCTATAAATTATTTTTTACATTTATTATTTCATAAATTCTTCAATGTCCTTAATTTCCTTTATCATGTCCTTAGTTAAAACTTCACATCCATCTTTAGTAACTAGAATATCATCTTCTATTCTTATTCCAATACCTTCTTCTCCTATATATATTCCTGGCTCAACTGTAAATACCATACCTTCTTTAAAAGTAAATTCTCTACCCAATATTCCCAAGTCGTGAGTATCCAATCCTAAACTATGTCCTATTCTATGCCAGTAATATTTTTTAACTTCTTCCTTTTCCTTTATTATTCCTAGTTTAATACATTCTTCAGCAATTAAACCTCTAGCCCATTCATCAAGTTCCTTTGAATCAACTCCTGGTTTTATTTTATTAATTACTGCCTTGTTTACTCTTAGAACTGCTTCATAAACTTCTTTTTGTCTTTCAGTAAACTTTCCATTGATTGGGAAAGCTCTTGTGATATCTCCATTATATAAATTCCATTGAGCTCCTAAATCAAATAAAATTAAATCTCCATCTTTTAATTCACTATTATTGTCAACATAGTGAAGAATAGTTGCATTCTTTCCTGCTGCTGCTATTGTTCTAAAAGCGTAGTCTTTAACCCCTCTTGTTTTGCATTCAAAATCAAAATATGATTCTATTTCATATTCCTTCATTCCAGCCTTCACATTTTTCATTAAAGCCTTTACACCTTCAATTGTTATTTCTATAGCTTTTCTCATTTCCTTTATTTCTTCATCAGACTTAACCATTCTAAGAGGTGCTATTTTACTTATTAAATTCTTTATGTTAATGTATGGATATTTACTTATAATTTCTTTTGCGAATAAATTTGATACAGATGCATCATCTTCAAACGCTTCTCTATCTAAATCTAGGTATAAATTAAGCTCTTCACTACCTTTAACTATTCTATTAAAATAATCATTGAATTCTTTCATATAAACCGTATCTTTTATGCCAGATATCTCTTGACCTTCAGTATCCCTTAGAGTTTTTCCGCTCCACATTTCTTTATCTAAATCTAAGTCAGTCAAAAACAACTTTTCACTTACTGAATTATTGAGTTTTGATAATACTACTATGTGCCCTTCTTCTTGTATTCCTGTTAAGTAATAAAAGTTTCTATCAGGGGTGAATTGATATACTTCATCTCCTGTCTTTGGACGTGACTTTCCTGCAAATAACACTATGACTGAATTGTCTTCTATAGTATTCATAAACCTTTTTCTATTTTCTATATATACATTTTTGTTCATAACATTACATCCTCTTTCATTCAAGTTTTTCCTTCTTTTATTATAATACTCCAAAAATTAATCTTAATAAAGGCAATTAACCTAACAAATATTATCTCAATAAAAATTTGTCTACCATAAATATAGCCATTATTATTGCTGTCAAATCAGCAAATACTGCCGCCCATAAAGTATGCCTTATCTTCTTTACCTTTACTGCACCAAAGTAAACCGTAATAGTATAAAATATAGTTTCTGTACTTCCCATTACCACAGATGCTATAAGACCTGTTCTTGTATCCGGTCCTACACTTTTTATTATATCTGTAAATACTCCAATTGCTCCACTTCCTGATAAAGGTTTTATTATTAATAAAGGTATAAGATCCTTAGGCAAGGCTATCATATTACCTAACGGTGCAATTAAATTATTTAATAAATCCATTAACTTTGCGTCCTTAAAAATTTGAACTGCAATTATCATAGCCAGTAAATATGGAAATATTCTCAAAACTACATTCAAACCTTCTTTAGCACCTTCAATAAACCATTCATAAACCTTTCTGCCTTTAAACATTCCATAGGTTATAATAAGTAAAAATATTATTGGTATTATGCTCTTACTTAAATAGTTAAACATATCACTATTATTCCTCCTGTAAAAGTAATTATTTATCTTATATATTCTAAGAATACTTTTAAAAATACTTTTGCAATAATTTGCAGCATATTACCCCAACTATGGCTGCTGTTGCTGTAGATACAATTGTTGGCAGTATTATTCCACCTGGATTTCCAGAATTGCAAGCTGCACGTATTGAAATTATTGTAGACGGAACTAATTGAATGCAGGTTGCATTCAAAACTAAAAAAAGTGCCATATCATCAGATGCAGTTCCTTTTTTCTCATTAAGCCTATCTAATTCTTCCATAGCCTTGATTCCAAAAGGTGTTGCTGCATTCGACAATCCAAGCATATTTGCAGTAAGATTCATAACTATAGCTCCCAATGCTTTTTCATCTTTAGCTGCATTTTTAAAAATAACTTTAAGAATAGGTTTCAACAGCTTAGATATTTTTTCTGTAAGTCCGCTGTTTTCTGCTACTTTCATAACTCCGCACCAAAAACACATTATACCCGTAAGCTCAATTATAAAAGTAACCGTACTTCCGGATGAATTAACTATTGCCTTGGAAATAATTTCGCCATTTCCACTTAACACCCCAACCAAAATTCCAAAAAAAATCAGAAAAAACCAAATATAATTTATCATATTCTCCCCCATAAGGCACATGAAAATAAATAACAAATCCAAAGTTGCCATGGATATTTTTCATCAGACAAGGAGGCAAATTGCCCTTATAGTGGGTCTATTAGGTCAATTTGCCGATGAGCAGAGAACCAAAATCTATGATTTTGTGTGAATCGCTTACTCAGCGAGCGTATGCAAGTCGAGCTTCTGCTATGATGGAAAATGGGCTGGCAAATGGACTTGTTATTTTTTGAATGTGCCTAATATAATTACTCCTTATATTTATATTCCTTGCACTTATTTTTTAGTAGTGATAGGATGTAATTACATAATTAAATTAAAAGGAGATTTTTATGAACGACTCAAATTTAAAAGTGGCTCAACAAGATATAGAAGAAGCATTAAAAACTGTAGAAGATATGGAAAGATTTATAAACGATGATGAACCATCTTCAAAAGAACAATTAAAAGAAAAATTTATGAACTTATCATCTAGGGTTCAAAAGTTAGAAGATATCTTAAAGAATGAGGGAATTCTTTAAATACATAAAAAAAGCGTAGTTAATATTTAACTGATATTAACTACGCTTTTTATATTATTGATATTCTAGTTTTCAAGTACGGCTTCTTTTACTTTCTTATCCTCTGATAATTCCTTTGATTTTTTAATAAATACAATAAAAGTAATTGTAACTGACAAAAAATCAGATGCTGCTCCGGCAATCCACACTCCATTTAATCCAAAAAATATTGGAATTATTAAAAGACATGGAATTAATATTATCACTTGCCTTAACAAACTTAAAATCATTGATATTTTAACTCTTCCAATAGACTGGAAATAATTAGTTATTACGATCTGCCCTCCTATAAATGGAAGCATAATTAGAAATATTCTCATTCCATGTGATGTGACTTGTATAAGTGAACTGTCTCCATTAAAAGCCTTGACTAAAATTTCTGAAGCTCCTTCAATAATTATAAATCCCACAGCTACTATTACAGTAGCTGTTATAATTCCATACTTTACAGCCTGCTTAACTCTATCATATTTCTTCGCTCCAAAATTATAACCAATTATAGTCTGCAATCCTTGATTTAATCCAAAAATAGGCATTAAAAATACCATAGCCACGCTTCCTATTATTGTCATTGCACTAACTGCTATATCTCCACCATATTTCTGCAAAGAGCTATTACAAACTATTTGTACTGCACTTTGTGCAAGCTGCATGCTAAATGGACTTATTCCTATAGCAATTATACTCAACACAGCTTTTTTACTAAGCTTTAAATTTTCTTTTCTAATTTTTAACACGCCGGCTCCTTTAGTAAAGTAATATAATATCCAAGTACTGCTTACTGTTTGTGCAACTACAGTTCCGAGTGCTCCTCCTCTAACTCCAAGGTTAAAACCAAATATAAATATAGGATCTAAAATAATATTAATAATTGCACTCATAAGCATAGATGCCATAGCAATTCTAGGACTTCCATCACTTCTGATTGAATGGTTAAGGCCAAAACTAATCATGTTAAAAATACATCCACTAAAAATTACTTGGATAAATTCTTCTCCATAACCTATAATATTTTCACTAGCACCAAATATTTTTAAGAGTGGATTTGAAAATGCAAGTCCAAATATAGTTAAGAAAATACTTATTATTATTATTAACGTAAATGCATTCCCCAATAACTTTTCTGCACCTTCTTTATCATGCTCTCCGAGCTTTATTGATATCTTCGTTGCTGTCCCAATGCCAATTAACATTCCAAACGCTAAAATTATAGTCATGAGAGGCATTGTTATTCCTACCCCTGCCATAGCTATATTTCCTATTCCTTCTATATGTCCAATAAATATTCTATCTATTATATTGTATAAAGTATTAACCAGCATACCTATTATTGCTGGAATCGAAAATTCAAGTATTAACTTTCCTATTTTCATTTCTCCCAACCGTTTCTGACTATTCATAAATATCCTCCTTATAAAAATTTTCCCAGTAATTAAAACATTATAAATAATTTATATTAATTAAACGTTATAAGTAAATTAATATAAACTTTCACTGACTGCAACAATAACAATTTTAGTATTATTTGGGTGTTATTACAACTAATTTTGAAAACAAAAAAGGCGGCGCTTTATATAAAGTGGTCCCATTGTCAAGGACATTTATAAAAAAAGGCATTAAATTTTAAATCTAAATCATGTATTTTATCCGTAAGGAGGAGATGCAGAAAAGATGAGCCAACATTGAATCCTATGGATTTGATGTTGGCTCATCTTAATAGCTAACTGTATCTTGTATGATTATGATAAATAGAAAGTTTATAGAAACCTTAAATACTTTCAAGGAATCTATGTTAAGTGATGATGTTCCCTCTTATGTTATTCGTTATTGCGAACAGCTTAATGAAGTGAAGTGGACATGGTTTTATGTACAAATGATGGAAGCTGTGATAATTACAGAAGAACTTGACTATCTGTTTTATGTGCTGAAATGGATTTTAAAAACCGATTTCCATGACCTCGCATATGAAATGTATTTCTATGACATGATCAATCCAGAGTGTAGTTCTGAATCACTGATTAAGGATGAATACCGGGCTATGTATAGCCAACGTTACCATACCCAGTTCATGGAAGACCTGTCTGTTCATCGTTGAGCGGATGCTTTCCAGTTATTATATATTCTGCATATTGATTTGGTGCCAGCTTCGCCAGTTTCCACTGATATCGTTCATTATTATAATAGTCCATATAATTATCAATTTCATTGCAAAGTTCATCGTAAGTACTGCATCTGTCCAGATGTATTTCATCTTTCATATGCCCAAAGAAAGATTCTTGTGGTGCATTATCCCAGCAGTTTCCCCTTCGTGACATAGACTGCCTCAGTTCTTTGTCTTTCAGCAACTGACGGAAAGACATGCTGGTATAATGACAGCCTTGATCTGAATGAAGAATAGCATCTATTTGAAGAGTGTCTCCATGTTTATCAATTAAGTTATTAATAGTTTCTAATACAAAATCAACTTCAAGAGACTCGCTTACTACATAGGACAGAACCTGTTTTGTATACGCATCTTTAATAACAGAGAGATACGCTTTACAGCCATGGTTATAAAATAAATATGTGATATCGGTAAGAAGTATTTTTCCTGCACCATGTTCTGCAAATTCACGTTTTACAAGGTTATCAGATATGGCATCTGTCTTAAGAGCTTTTGCCATTCTACGGTACGGATTGGCTTTCCTAATTGGACAAAAGAGATTGTATTTCTTCATCAGGCGGCTAATCTTTTTCTGATTCATTCGCACACCCATATGTAGCAGCCGCATATGTATTCCACGTCTACCTTTATCATATCCACGATACTTGTAAGCTTCTAATATTAGAGTAAAGTCAGCTCTATCCAGTTCTTCCTTATTACATCGTTGACCAAATGAATGAAGCCAGTTATAGTAGCCGCTTCGCGATACGCTAGCCATTTTACATAACCAACTTATATTTAATTCATTATTATCACGCTGAGTCATTTCTTGGATGAGTTTGAATTTTTCTTCTGGTGCTGCTTCTGTTTGTTCTTCCATTTGGCTTGTCTTTCTAAAAATTCGATTTTTTTAAAAATTCATTTTCTTGTTTTAGATATTTAATTTGATGTTCCAGTCTGGCAATTCGCTCAGCATCAGTTAAATCCTTTGCAACTGGACGGCCTAAGTTACATTTTCTTATATCTTCAAAGCCATCTGAGCGAAATTCACATCTCTTCACCATTGCAACAAGAGCATCCTTACGTTTTTTACCTAAGAGCTGATGATTAATTCCACATTCAATCAATATTTGAGATGGTATTTTTCCTGCACGGTATTCTTTTGCAAACAGTTCTTTAAATTTAGTTGTATAAGTTATTGCTTTATCACTAACTTTTTCGATATACGGATTTTTTCGCAATTCTTCTTGTTGTTCTTCTGTAAAATGATTAACACCCATAAACACCCCTCCAATTATACTGAAATTAATTGTAACAAAAAAGACCCTATAAAATAGAGTCAGTAAGAAATTTGGTTTTATAAGCCTTTTTTCTAACTGTCCATTCTATAGGATCCATTTTAATATGCTCCACCTTTTTTAACACACGTTTTCTTTTTATTATATTGTACTTTCTCTTTCAACCAATTGATGTTCTAAAACATAATGAGGCTCTTCTAGTTCCTTTTTGTTTAACAACTTTATGAGCATTCTCATAGCAACAGATCCCATATCATAAGTTGGTTGAGAAATTGTTGTAATCTTTGGATAGAAAATAGATGCTGCAAAATTATCATTAAATCCTACAACGCTCACATCTTTAGGAATTTTTAATTTATTATCTCTTAAAGCATTTATTGCACCCATTGCAATATCATCAGATGCACATACGACACCTTTAAATTTCTTACTTTGCTTTATAAACTTTTGTATTCCTTCATATCCACTTTTTACTTTCATTGAACTTAGATAAACCAATTCTGGATCTATCTTTATTCCTGATTCCTTCATAGCATTTTCATAACCAACATACCTATCGCCCCAAGCGTTTTTACTTTCCTTTTCGGTTCCTATGAATGCTATTTCTTTTATACCTTTTTCAATTAATAATTTTGTGCTGTCATAACTAGCTTTAACGTTATCGATAGTTACACTTGGTAATAATCCTTCTTTATCTTTTGTTTCAACTAGCACAGTTTTTAGGTCTAATTCGTTGATTAATTCCAAGATTTCCTCATTAAGAGAACTACTCATGTAAATTACACCATCGACCATTTTCTCTTTAAGTACTCTTAAGTATTCTTTTTCTTTTTCTATATCCAGGTCTGAATTACATAGTATTATGTTGTAATCGTATATATTCGATACATCTTCAGCACCTCTTACGATTTCTGGGTAAAATTGATTTGATATGTCTGGGAGTAAAATTCCGATTGTTTTTGTTCTTTGAGTTTTTAAACTTCTTGCAACTATATTGGGTCTATATCCAAGTTTCTTTATTGCATCCAAAACCTTTTTCTTAGTATCCTCATTTACTACATCGATATCATTTAAAACTCTAGAAACTGTTGCAATTGATACTCCAGCTTCTTTTGCAACATCCTTAATAGAAGTAGCCATTATTATTCCTCCTTTGAATTTTTCTAGATAATTTTATTATACTAATATATTACATTATAAATCAACAGAACTTACAATAAATTATTGTATTATTGTAAGTTTTGTCAAAAATCATAACTTTTAAACTTAATTTCATAATTTTATATTGTAATGTAAGTTATTATATCTGAATAATAAAACTAAAGATTATTATTACAAATAAATAGACTGAGAATCTCAAGAAATTATTTTAATTCTCAGCCTATTATTATCACTATTATTATTTTGTTACTTCAACATTCATGTTTAGTGTTTCTCCATTTATAACTGTTTCTGAATAATCAGCTTGCTTGTTATAAATAACCTCAGAAGTTAAAGTCTCTTTTTTAATTGTTTCTTCAAACTTCCTAATGACGTCTATTAACATATCATTGTCTGATACATAGAGATTTATTCTATCTGCAACTTCAAAGCCTTTATCTTTTCTCATGTTTTGAATCTTTGAAATTATCTCTCTTACATGACCTTCTTCTTGAAGCTCAGGTGTAATTGTTGTATCTAAAACAACTCCTAGTTCACCCTCTCCTGCAAATGCATATCCCTCTAAGCCTTGCATTGTTACTAAAAGATTCTCATTTGTAAGAACTATTTCTGTTCCATTAACGTCAATAGCTTCACTTCCACCATTTTGAATTTTTTGAGCTAATTCCATTTGATTCTTTTCTGAAATAGCCTTTTTAATTTGTGGAATTAGCTTACCATACATCTTACCTATAACAGGAAGATTAGGTTTTATTTCAAAGTTAACATACTTAGATAAATCTGCTCCTAATTCAACTTTTTTAATATTTAATTCTTCCTTTACAATATCTCCATAGTATTCTGGAAGAGACTTTGTTGAAATAAGCATTTCAGAAAGTGGCTGTCTGTTTTTAACATTAGCTGAGTTTCTAGCACTTCTTCCAAGTTTAACAAGTGTATATGCTAGATCCATTTCATTTTCTAGTTCCTTGTTTATAGCTGCTTTATCAACTTCTGGCCAAACACATAAATGAACACTTTCAGGTGCATTCTTATCTAAATTTACAACTAAATTTTGATAAATTTCTTCAGTCATGAATGGTACAAATGGCGCTGCTACTTTAACCAAAGTTGTTAATACTTTGTGAAGTGTTACATAAGCACCTATCTTATCATTTGTTAATTCTTGTGACCAGTATCTTGCTCTATTTCTTCTTACATACCAATTTGATAATTCATCAGTAAAATCTTCAATAGCTAACGCTGATTGAGTAATCTTATAAATATTTAAACCTTCATCAACAGTTTCAATTAAAGTATTTAATTTAGATATAATCCATTTATCCATTACGTTGTCTGAAACAAAATCAGCATACTTAGTTGGATTAAACTTATCTATTTCAGCATATAAAACATAGAATGAGTATACATTCCATAATGTTCCTAAGAATTTTCTTTGAGCCTCTCCAACATCATCTATTGAAAACCTTGTTGGAAGCCATGGTGCACTTGCAGTATAGAAATGCCATCTTGTAGCATCTGCCCCTTGACTGTTTAATACCTCAAATGGATCTACAACATTTCCTTTATGTTTAGACATCTTAAGTCCTTTTTTATCTAAAACATGCCCTAATACGATACAATTTTCAAAGGAATTTGTATCAAATAAACATGTTGAAATGGCAAGTAATGTATAGAACCATCCTCTTGTTTGGTCAACTGCTTCTGAAATAAATTGTGCTGGGAAATTCTTTTCAAAAGTTTCCTTATTTTCAAATGGATAGTGCCATTGTGCAAAAGGCATTGATCCTGAATCAAACCAGCAGTCAATTACTTCATGAGTTCTCTTCATTTCTTTACCGCAGTGTGGACATTTTAACTTTATTCCATCTACGTAAGGTTTGTGTAATTCTATCCCCTTACAATCTGTAGTAGCCATTGATTCTAATTCTTCTCTGCTTCCAATACATTCTTGATGGCCACATTCACATTGCCATATTGGAAGTGGTGTACCCCAGTATCTATCTCTTGAAATACCCCAGTCAATAACATTTTCAATGAACTTACCAAATCTTCCTGTTCTAATATTATCAGGATACCAATTAATTTTATTATTATTTTCAACTAGTTTGTCTCTCATTTTAGTCATTGCAACAAACCAGCTATCCTTTGGATAATATAAAAGTGGTGTATCACATCTCCAACAATGTGGATATGAATGTAGATGTTTTTGTGCACTAAATAATTTATTATTTTCTTCCAAGTATTTAACTATACTTTCATCACATTTCTTAACAAACTTACCTGCCCATGGTGTAACTTCTGGAACAAAGTTACCACTTGCATCTACTAAGTTCACAAAAGCAATTCCATTTTTCTTTGCAACAAAGCTATCATCTTCACCATAAGCTGGTGCAATATGAACTATACCAGTACCATCTGATAGTGTTACATAGTCTCCATGAATTACTACAAATGCTTTACCTTCAACTTTTGCAAAAGGCATTAATTGTTCATATTCTACTCCCAGTAATTCTTCACCTTTAAATTCTTTAACTATTTCATGTTCTCTTTCTCCTAAAACTTTTTCTACCAAGTCTTTAGCTAAAATATAGACTTCATCGTGAGCTTTTACTTCACAATATGTATATGACTTATTAACACATAATGCTAAGTTAGATGGTAATGTCCAAGGAGTTGTTGTCCAAGCTAATATGTACTTGTTAGCTTCTCCTTTAACTTTAAATTTAACAGTTGCAGTTAAATCCTTAACATCTTTATATCCTTGAGCTACTTCATGAGATGAAAGAGCTGTTCCACACCTTGGACAGTAAGGCATTACCTTATGACCTTTGTATAAAAGACCCTTATTCCACATTTGTTTTAAAGCCCACCACTCTGATTCAATGTAATTATCATGATACGTTACATATGGATCATCCATATCAACCCAGAAAGCTAATTGCTCAGACATTTCCTTCCATAAGCTAACATATGAGAATACACTATCCTTACATTCTTTAACAAACTTTTCTACGCCAAAGTCCTCAATTTGTCCTTTTCCTGAAATTCCAAGCTTCTTTTCTATCTCTAATTCTACAGGAAGACCATGAGTATCCCATCCTGCTTTTCTTAGAACCTTATATCCCTTCATAACTTTGTATCTTGGGATAATATCCTTCATAACTCTTGTTAAAATATGACCCACGTGAGGTCTTCCATTTGCTGTTGGAGGACCATCATAAAAAGTAAAATATTCTCCATCTTGATTTGAATCAAAACTTTTTTGTATAATGTCATTTTCCGTCCAAAGCTTTGCTATATCTTTTTCCATATTGACGGTGCCTTTTGATGCATCTACCTTATTGTACATTAAAAATTCCCCTTTCCTTTATTCAGTTAATAGTTAACAATTAACAGTGCACAATTAAGAATAAAATTACTTAGTATCCAAAATTCTATCAATTACTAAACATTAACTTTATACTTTCCAATTTTATATTTTATTAGTCCTTTATAGACTTCAAAAATTCCATTACTGATTTTGAAAATAAAAAAAACTCCATCCTACAGGACGAAGTTGAATTCGCGAACCACCTAAGGTTAACACTTAATAATAAATTAAATGTTTTATTTCAAGTACATACATACTCAATCCTTTAACGCAGGCTGTTACGTGATAACTTATTTGGCTAATCTCGCCTTTCAGTCTCCAACTCCTAGGTGATTTTCTCTAAGATTTATTATAGCTTTACACCAAACAGCTACTCTCTAAAAATAATATCTTAAGATACTTTTCCTAATCATAGTCTTTTATCTCATTTATTATATATTACCGACTTATAAATGTCAATTCCTAGTGAATTCCTAGCTTCATTTTGTTTTAATATGTCTGTTAAGATAACTATTTTAAATATATGTGCTGCTTCTTTTAACAGCAAAAAAGAGAGGTTACTTGTGCTTAATTTCTGTAACATCTCCCTGATTGATTCTTAATAATATTAGTTATATTTTATTCAAAAGAAAATTCTAATTCATCAGAATCATATGAATGTGATCCTGTGCTTTCATCTCTTTGTTCCATATTGTCATCAAAATCTATAATAATACTTTTTCTTCTATCTCTTGATTGTTTTCTTTTATTCTTGTCATCTAATGCCATTTTTATTAATTTAATTGATTCAGTAGGTATTTCGCAACCTCCAAGAACAACTGTATTAAATGCATTATTATATGTCATATATGTACTTTTATAAACTTCGAAACACTTAGAAATCTCATTTGGATCATATCCATCTACCTTTACATTTATCCCTAAGTAATCACAATCATACATGTCTGGTTGTGCAAATACACTATTCTTTATAGCTAAGTCTATAGCTGTTTTCGCATCTTTTAATCCATCATATAATTTTAAAACAAGTCCAGCACCATTAGCTGTGTTTATTCTGAATGAATCTTTCTTATCAATGTTACCATCAATATGAATTCCCATCAAATTATATGCTAAATCTAAGCTTTCTACTACTTCATTGTTAACTTCTTTATATGTATTTCTTTTATTATTATCAACAAATTTAATATCACTGATTAAATTGATTACACTATTAATATCATTCCAGCACTCAATTGCGTTTGTGAATGATAATTGATCTTCTTGTAAGCTTGGTAAAATTGCTACTACATTTATTTTTGTAGATGGAATAGCTGCTGATGCTACTTGTATAAAAGTTTTAACTGCACCAGACCCTGTTCCTCCTGCCATACTTGTAAAAACAACCATAACTTCTGTTTGAGGAAATTTTCTTAATAAAGTTCCTACTGCATTTGCATTGTCCTTTATCATCTCTTTTGACTTACTTCTATCCCTTCCTGAACCATCAGTTCCTGGATATAGGTATACGTTTTTATCTATATTGGCATTTTTTAATGGTTTTATATCTGATAAGCTGCTATTAAAAAATAATCCATTATAGCTTTTATTTTTACTTAATAATCCGTCTACTATATTTCCAGCACCTTGCCCAAGGGCAACTAATAACATTTTGCTCTTTTCCATAATTAATCCCCCTATTCATTATTATCTATAATTTATAAAATAATTTAAAATTTTTATTCTTTAATATTGGACCTTATTATATAATAGTATTGTTCGGGAAAATTCTTCCTAACATTATAATTTTATACCAATTGTGACAATATTAAAAGAAAAATATAAAAATTTAATCCTTTTTATTATAAATTGTATTATAATTAAGTTAATTTTAATATAATACTTTCTACTTTTAACGTAATTTATTTTTTATCAAAGCTAATTTCAATCGTATAGAAAGGGGATTTACGATAATTATGAATTCTGAAACTAACACTTTAGATATTCAAGATGAAAATATTATGCAAAACAAAAGAAGAGGAGATATTTTATACTATTCTCTAAGTCAGGTAGCTGATTTATTAGGGGAAGAGGATAGCAGCATACGATATTATACTAATGTTTTTGATAACATCTTAAAAATAGAAATATCTAATAAGGAATTTAGATATACAAATAAAGATGTTGACAAGCTTGAATTCTTGATAAATTTAAAAAATAAAGGTATGTCTATCAAAGAAGTTCAAAAGTATTGTGAAGAATTACCTTTGGATATTCAAGATTTATTAGAAGTAAAAGAAGATAACTCACTATCAGCTAAAGAAATTATCTCTTCAGTTATAGAATTAGAAAGTGAGAAAATCAATAATGTTAAAGACTATTTATCTAATAAAATTGATGAAAGTAATGAGTTAATTATACAACAAATTATAGAATCAATTATAAAAGAACAGAATAAGCAACTGGATATCTTTAAAAATAGTATAATAAATGAAATTAAAGATTACATAGACTTTAAATTTAATACAAATGTGGCTATGGATTCTTATAGTGAACTATCTGAAAAAGTCAATACATTAATAGATAATAGAGTTTCATTCGAAAATAATGTTAATTCTCAGTTAAAGAACTTAAATGAATCATTTGTTACTAATGGGAAAAATTTAGCAGATGAGATTAAAAGATTTAAAAATATAATTGAACGTGCCTATTATGTTCAGGAAGAAATAGCTTCACAAAAGTCAAAGCAAAGTTTTCTAGGGCGATTATTTGGAACTAAATATTAACAGTTTATATTTATACTATATATTATTTAAAAATATCTATTGACCATTCCTCAATAAAGTGATTTAATTATTTAAAATTAAATTGCTTTAAGGAGATTATATATGGATAATAACTTGAATAAAGATATTTTAGATAAATTAACTAAAACTTGTACCTGCAAGCTTATTACTCGTGCTAAAATAAAAGAAGCCATTAGAAATGGTGCTTCTACTGTGAAAGAAGTTCAAGAAGCTACAGGTGCTGGAAGTGGTTCGTGTAAAGGAAAAAATTGTTCTCCACGAATATACGAATTATTAAAACAATATGAAAGCTAGTTATTTTAAAGACTTAGGTACATTAATTACCTAAGTCTTTAATTTTATAGGCGTAATATCATATTTCCAAATATATTACACATACCATTCAGCTATCGATTTTTTATAGTTACATTTATAATTATTGAATCCTATCATTTTTATATTCTGGAACTATATTTACAATACTTTTTTTAACACAATACTCAATATCATTATCTAATTCTAAAGACTTCATAACCGAATAATGTGTTGCTTGTTTTACATAACTCATTATATCCACATTCTCTTCATATATAATATTAGCTGTTCGAGCTATATCTGTAAGTTCAATACTTTTATCATCTTTTAATATTTCATTAATTATATATCCACTGCAAATATAATCGTCCATTGAAAAATTGCCATTTGTTCCTGCATTTATAATTACTACATCTTCATTTATCTTCATTAGATTATTAGCTACTGCTTTTGCATTTATCATAGCACCTATAAGTATCCTTTTGGCAGATTTAGACTTTGTAAGCGTTTTTGTTCCATTTGTTGTAGTTAAAAATACCGTTTTATTTTCAACATTATTTTTTGTATATTCAAGTGGAGAGTTTGATAAATCAAATCCATCTATTTTAACAGCTCTTCGTTCTCCTCCTAAAATATAATCTTCTCTCCCAAGCTTTCTAGCTTCTTCTAACGTCTCCTCAATTGTTAAATAAGGAATGACTTCTTTACAGCCATTGTTTAAAGCTGTAATTATTACAGAGGTTGCTCTAAACATATCAATTACAACAACTATTTTGTCTTTTATTTTACTCTCTTTTATATCATCAGCTGATATTATAATATCTATTTTCATAATCGTCATATCTCCCTATAATTTTTTCCTTGCCATAATTCATTTTCTTCTAACGCTTTATCTATTGAATTCAAAACTTCCCATTTTTTTAGGCTCCACATGGGACCAATTAAGAGACTTCTAGGGGCATCTCCTGTAAGCCTATGAACCACCATATCCTTAGGAAGAAGAGTTATACCCTTTATAATCAATTCAATGTAATCCTCTTGAGATAAAAATCCTAGCTTGCCCGTTTCATATAATTTTACCATTGGAGTATACTTCATTAGATGTAGTAGATGTAACTTTATTCCTTTGGCCCCAGAATGAGAAATATAATCTATTGTCTTTAGCATATCTTCCTTAGTTTCGCCTGGCAATCCTAGAATATCGTGAACCACTACATCAATATTTCTTTCTTTTAATTTCTTCATAGCATTTTCAAAAACCTGTAATTCATATCCTCTATTTATTATCTTAGCCGTTTTATCATTGCAAGTCTGAAGCCCAAGCTCTATCCAAAGGTAAACTTTATTGTTTATCTCCTCTAATAAATCCAGTACATCATTATCTAAACAATCTGGTCTTGTAGCTATTGCAATGGCTACAACTCCCTCCTGCTTCAATGCTTCGTCATATTTTCTTCTTAATTCTTGAACAGGTGCATAAGTATTTGTATATGCCTGAAAATAAGCTATATATTTCCCATTCTTCCACTTCTGTGCCATCATTTCTTTTATATCATTAAATTGCTTTGTAATAGATAATTCTCTATTTCCAGCATAATCTCCTGAACCTCTTTCACTGCAGAAAAGGCATCCTCCACTACTTATCTTTCCATCTCTATTAGGACATGAAAAACCTCCATCCAAAGAGATTTTGAATACTTTTTCTCCAAATTTATTTCTTAAAAAATAATTTAAACTGTGATATCTTTTACCATTCCAAAAATTATCCATAAGACCTCCGAACCTATAATAATGATTTTTAATCACGAATCGTTGTAATTACATATATCTTAAACATAATAAAATATATTTCCAAACTAATTGTACATTTTTAATTACGAAATGTACATTAGATACTTTTCAGACTTTTAGTAATAGTTATTCATTTCCTTTCCATTAGCTATACATGTTAACTTTTAATCATAAATTGTTAACCAATAATATAATTTATAGAATAAATTAAAAGTAAACCTTATATATTATACAAGTAATATTCTTTAGGGGGATAAATATTGAAAAACGAATTAATCAAAATTTTTCAAGTTGCTACAGTATTTATTGGTACAATCGTTGGAGCTGGACTTGCTTCTGGAAAAGAAATCACAGAATTCTTTACTCAATATGGAATTGCAAGCTTTTTAGGTATCATAGGCTGTGGCATTTTTTACATTTTAATAAATTCTATAATCTCAAGAATAAGCGTTAATTATAATCTTAATTCATATAGTGATGTTATGAATATAATAAGTCCTAATATATTTGGAAAATTCACAGGACTTATAACTACTTTATTTCTTATTTCTAGTGCTTCTATAATACTTGCTGGCAGTGGAGCTCTAATTCATCAATTCTTTGGAATACCAAAGATAATTGGGTCATTACTTATGATTTTAATTGCTGTATTTTTTTTACTTAGAGATACTGAAGGCTTAATCGAAGTTAACTCTTTTATTGTTCCTGGATTAATTTTTACCATTACGCTTATCACAATTCTATACTTTTCATTTTGTAAGGATGCAGTTTCATTTACTAATATAGCAAGTTTTCAGCCTAAAAGATCAGGAATTCTCGTTTCCACAATATTATATGCAGGCTATAATACACTTTCAGCATCTGGAGTTTTAGTTCCTCTTAGTACACAAATGAAGAAAAGTAAGATTATGATTATTGGAGTAATAGTCGGGGCTATTGGCCTTACAATACTTTGCCTAATGATTAATTTATTATTAACGGTTAATCAACCTTATATATATAACTATGAAATACCCTTGCTTTTTGTAGCAAATAGATTTGGCAATCTAATTCAAGCTTTGCTACTTGTAATTATTTGGCTAGAGATGTTTTCCACTGAAGTCTCAGATATATATTCAATAAGTAAAACTTTGAACAAAACATTTAATATTGAATTTAAAAAAGCTATATTTGTAGTTATAATTTTTGCACTTTTAATCTCT
This sequence comes from Clostridium sp. DL-VIII, assembly GCF_000230835.1. Taxonomy (NCBI): domain Bacteria; kingdom Bacillati; phylum Bacillota; class Clostridia; order Eubacteriales; family Clostridiaceae; genus Clostridium; species Clostridium sp. DL-VIII. Next base: position 314,803 of record NZ_CM001240.1, on the reverse strand, counting down.
CAACTAGGCTTTGGAAATCTTATAACTAAGTTATATCCTATGTTTGGATTATTAAGCCTAATTTTCATATGCCAGTGCATAATATTCTTTTTTAAACATAAAAAAGACTTTTTCAGATCCAATAAATCTCACTCCGTGAAATAAATATGGTATACTTTTTATAATATTATTTAATAATTACCATAAAGGATTTGATATAAATGAACTATTTAAATTTATTAGATGAATGTACTCTTTGTTATAGAAACTGTAAAATTAATAGAAATGCTGAGCAAATTGGATTTTGTAAAGCTTCAAATAAAGTAAAACTTGCCCGAGCTTCTTTACACCTCTGGGAAGAGCCTCCTATTTCCCAGGAAAAAGGCTCAGGCACTGTATTTTTTTCTCATTGCAATCTAAACTGCGTATTCTGCCAAAATTACAATATAAGTCAAGGAACTGAAAAAGAAGAATTTTCTCTTTGTACTTCTGACAGTTTAAAAAATCAAAACTTTAAAAATGAGTCTTCTGTCATAGGTATGGAAGTATCTATTGAGAGGCTTTCAGAAATATTTTTAGAGCTTCAAGAAAAAGGAGCAAATAACATAAATTTAGTTACTCCAACACACTATGTTCCTCAAATTATAGAAGCTCTAAAAATCGCCAAAAAGAATAACTTAACTATACCTATTCTATATAATACTAATACCTATGACTCTATTGAAACTATAAAGTTACTAGATGGATACATTGATGTTTACCTTCCAGACTTTAAATACTTTAACGATAAATATGCTTTTAAATATTCTAATGCTAAGAATTATTCTTCTAACGTACTAAAGATAATAGATGAGATGTTACGGCAAGTTGGAAAACCAGTATTTAATGAAGCTGGGCTTATAATGAAAGGGGTTATTATACGGCATCTAATGCTTCCTGGACTTCTTTTTGATTCTAAGAAAGTAGTTGACTGCATTTATAATAGATATGGCGATAATGTTTATATAAGTTTAATGAACCAATATGTGCCTATGTTTAAAGCTTGTAATTATCCTGAAATAAATAAACCTCTTAATCCCAAGCTTTATGATAGTTTAATTAATTACGCCTTAGACCTTGGTGTCAAAAATGGATTTATTCAAGATGATGGAACAAATAATATCTCTTATATTCCTGATTTTAATCTTGAGGGAGTAAAAAAATAGCAGTCCATAATTGGTCTACTATTTTTTATCTCTCTAATAATAAAATTTAGGTATTCCTCTCTTATTGTCTAATTCAGGTATTATTGGTGGCATAAACTCATTTAAAGACCATCCCCTGCTTGATTCTGTAGTATTTAGTTCTGCTAGTCTTGTTACCCCAACATAAACATCTGATATCTTATACCATGTTGCATAATCGACCACTCCTGTTTGTGGTAATGTAAATATTTGTTGAAATGTTTTTACTGCATCTGCTGTTTTTTGAGTATATTGACCATCTTCAGCCTGCTTTGGAATTAAAGGATAATTTCTTGCTATTCTATTTAGTTGTCCTTGAATTGTCCTTACATCAGGACCAGATGATCCAATCGTTAACTCTTGCCCTGGATATGACTGCGGACTTCCTGATACTTTTTCAGCTGTAACTAATTCAATATCGTCCCCATAGTAATGTTTCAATATATCAAATGGAACCATTCCTTGCTGTGCTAACCCTTGACTTCCCCATTGACTTAACCATTGAGGACACGTAACACTCTTTCCATCACAGTATTGTGTAAAAAGGGGCTGTTTCTTTCCAGTTCTTCTTACATAAGTAGAAAAAATTTCGTCTACAATCTGACTTATACTATCATAAATATTTCTGCCATAATTAAATGCATGATCATAAGCTGTGGAACTGGTGATATCAAAATTCTTACCTTTACCTCTATACCATTCAGTAAAAATTCTATTTAATGTAAATGATATAATACAGAAGATATTTGCTCTAAGTGCTGAGTTATTCCAAGTCGAATATATTTCACAAGACGCAACATTTTTAATATAATCCTTAAATGGTACTTTATAATTTGGTGCTGATGGATCATTGGGCCCTCCTTGATGAACAATAATATATTCTGGAACTACTACTTGTGATAATACAACCCCTGAAGTTGGTGGCGGTACTGGCTTATCAACTTCTTCAGGTATCTTAGGCGGATAATTACCATTTAATGTATTCGGTTGTATATCTATTATTTCCTGCCTCATGTCTCCACGTCCTGAACTTGCCTCTAAATTACAAATCTGATATGCAACCTGTGTAGGAAAGACTTGGCATCCCTTTATCGCTATTGGTCTAAAACCGCTTCTTTCAATAGTTATATCATATAAACTATAAGGTATCTGATTACTATTTTCATTTAGGGAGTATTCTAAGGGTGGTGCTGCTAAATCTATTACTTGAGTTAGTCCAACTGAATCTGTAACTAACTCAATAGCTTTAGCATTTTCTGAAACTGATGTTCCCCTTACAGTTATTTTAGCATTATCAATTGGAATGTAATCTTCTCCTCTGAAACATTGAATCTTTAACATACCAGTGTTTTGCATAGCATTTCCACTACTTGTATTCTCCATAACTTTCCTCTTTATATTTTTTCTCAGAATATTATATTTATCAGTTATAGTATTTATTACCAACATATTCCTTTGATTTGTGTTTTTTCTAGTTAAAATTCCACTTAAGTCAGACTGAAGTGAGTTAAAGCTATTTAATGCACATACTTCTCCATATCCCCATAATGGATTAGGATATGTCACATCTGTACGCCTTCGCTTAGCTCCTCTTAATAAGTAATATTTTAATCTTTGGCCAAACAAATATGGATCATTTCCTTTAACTATCCCCCATTGCATCATAAGTGCACATATTCCTGCTACCTGTGGTGCTGCCATTGATGTACCTGTCTTAGTATCATACCCTCCACCTGGTACTGGACCAAGTATGCCTTCTCCAGGTGCAGCTAAATCTGGCCTCACTAGATTTCCTTGATTTTGTGCTCCTCTGCCACTAAATGACGATAAGTTGTTAGTTCTATAATTATAACTTCCAACAGCTATTATGTTGTCTACTGTCGCTGGTATTCCCAAAGTATTATATTGATTAGGCTCTAAAAATCTTGTTTTTGGATTAAGACCTTCAAGAACTGGAAGCCATATTGAGTATATTCCCAAATATTCATTTAAAACATTTATTTCTAATGTCCATACTCCTTCCGCAAGAAAATCAGATCTAGCAGAAAGAATTACCTTTATTTCGCTATTCAATTCAAATGGTTTTGGTCCTGCTACATATATATCATATCTATCACGACCTATAGCTCCTTGAATATAGCCTTCTTGTATAGTTACATTTCCACTGCTTTGCCCAGTAGGATTTATTATACTTATTGCTATATTAGGCAAAATCGGCTTATATAAATTCATAACAACTGACTTTTCATCACTTGATATATTAAAAATTGCTCTTTGGGTTTTACTTAATTCCCCTCCGACATGGTGGCCTGCATCTCCTTCATTTCCTGCTGCAATAACAATTGATACTCTTTCAAGATTTTCTATAGTTCTAATGTACTGCTCCAATATGCTGCTTCCATCATGTGCTCCATCATTTGTGCTTAAGCTAAGACTTATTACTAATGGTAAGTTAAGTTCTTTACTTCTATCTATTAGGAACTTAATACCTTGCAGTATTTGTGAGCTTAAAGCCGCAGCTCCCCTTGATGCCTTGACCATTGCTATTGATGCACTAGGTGCTACACCTTTATACATTTGATTTATCCTTCCTCCACCACAAGCAATTCCTGCAACATGAGTCCCATGCCCTGTATCATCTCTTGATGGGACTATTGAAAATGGATCAGAAGATTTTATTGCTTCATTTATGGTTTGTTTATTATATATGTTTCCTCCAATACTTAAATCATAAATATACTCTATTCTGGTTGTTCCCTCTGTATTCATAAATGCTGGATGAGTATAATCTATTCCGGAATCCACAAAGCCAACTAATATTCCTTCTCCTGAAACAGCAAAGTTAGAAGGCAAATCAAGAATACATGACACTCTGTTACTTTCCTCATCTTGCTCATATAAACTCTTGGGTAATTCTATATATTGAATAGTGTTACTTAATGATAATTGATCTAATTTATCTCTTGGAATATTAACGATTGCAAAGTTAAAACCTAAATCTGTAAATGTACCACCTAACCCTTCAACAAATACTCTTGTTTGTTCTGGTGTATCTCTATATAAGATTGTAAGTTCTAAATTATTTCCTTGATTTTGATATTTAAATCCAATTTCATCTAATATTGCCTTTGGTACATTAGTCAATAATCCTATGGAGGCATCTACTTTTGAAGGCACTTCCCTTTGTAACTCTGCCATAACAACAACTCTCTAAATTAATATATACATAAACATATTATGCAGATAAGCATTAATATGCAACAAAAGTAGAGGATTATTGCACTATACAATTATCCTCTACTTTTCTGTTATAATATTATTTTATTATAATCATACTTGTTATAATTTGATTTCAACTCTTTCTAGTTTAGCAATTACATCTATCTCTTTTAATTCCATTGTTTCAGTAAGTAAGCCGCCTGCATTACTTACTAAAAGTACCTTTGAATTTCCTAAAACTTTTACCTGTCTTATCTTTCTTTTTCCTTTATAATCAAGTAAGAAAAAGCCATTATTACTTACTTCTTTTACACTATGTGCAAAAGCTATATCTCCTTTTAACATTCTAAAACCATTCATTTCATCATCTTCTACTTCTAGATAAAACACCTTGTCTTGTGGGTAGTTTTCTATCTTATTTGAATGAACTGGCATTTCTTTAGAAGCTTTTTTATTTGATAATGAATAATCATATACTGGAACACTTCTAAGTACCGATGAAAAAGCATCTGTCCAAAGTTCTGAGTTTTCTATGTTTTTCTTTGGCAGCTCCTTTAATGTTTTCTTTTCTTCTTGTAACGCTTCATCAGTAACAACCATACTTATATCATTTAAATCAGCTTTTAAAACTTTAGCGGCTTTATCTATAAATGATTCAGGCGCAACTTTTCTTCCCATTTCAACTTCATTTAAGTATTTTTCGGCCACACCTAATTTTTTAGCTAGAGCCTTAACTGTCATGCCACTCTTTTCTCTAGCCTGCTTTATATTTTCACCTACACGACTCACTTTATTTTCTCCCCTCTTGCTATTCTTAAGCATATCTTAGAAAATAACTATTAATATGCTTTATTTTCCTCCATTTGTCTTATACCATTCTCTCTCTTCGATTAAATGCTCTAAAAGATATTTAACTGTCCATCTATAATTTTGAGGTGTACACATAGCTAATACCCCTCCTTGGATAAATCCTCTAATATATCTAATAGTATATTTTAATTGTTCATCCTTAAATCCGTTAAAAATAAGTGCTTTCTCATTTTTAGGCAACTCATCATAAGAATTTTCATCCGTATTTCCGCAGATTATTTGTTCTAAGGTCATTAAAGCTGTATTATTGCTTATCTCTATAACCTTAATATTTTGACTTTCGATTTTCTTAATTTCTTCTTCATTTAATCCATATGCTAATATGCACTTATCCTTCATTGCCATTTATACCACCTCTTTTTACGTTATTATACTTTATAATTAATATACATAAGGCACAATCAAAAAGATAACAAGTCCATATACCAGCATATCTTTCATTATCCTGCATTGGTAAAGCATTATAATAGGCCAGCTATAATAACACACTTTGCCTCCTTGAAAAATATTCATATCAGTTCTAGATTTATTATCTTATTTCATGTGCCTAAAAAACTTTATATGACTAATGTCTTTTATTCTTCAATTATTTCTGGTTCTTTAATTTCTTCACCTTGCATATCCACTGTAACACTTTTTATTACTTGATCTTCATAAGGTCTATCTGCCATATCAGTCTTTTGTGCAACAATCTTATCTGCTACCTCTATGCCTTCAATAACTTTACCAAATGATGCGTATTGACCATCTAAATGTGGAGCATCTGCAACCATAATAAAGAACTGGCTTCCTGCTGAATCAGGGTGCATAGCTCTAGCCATTGATAATACACCTTTAGTATGCTTTAATGTGTTTTTAAATCCATTACTTGTAAATTCACCCTTTATAGAATATCCCGGGCCTCCCATTCCAGTTCCTTCTGGGCATCCGCCCTGAATCATAAATCCTGGAATAACTCTGTGAAATATTAATCCATCATAAAAACCTCTATTGATTAAATCTACAAAATTACTTACTGTATTAGGAGCTATTTCAGGATATAATTCTGCTTTAATAACCCCACCGTTTTCCATAGTCATTGTGATAATTGGATTTTTCATGCTAAAAATTTCTCCTCTCGAAATCAATATTACTACGACAAATCGAAGAAAATAATAAAAAAGTACAATTTACTTTATTATTTTTTTGATTATGTCTACTATTATTATCTAAAATATAAATTAAAATTCAATACTTATATGTATTTATTACAAATCTGAATTATACTTATATTTATGCATTAATTAAATTATAACAGAAATCTACAACTTTATTATCATTTATAGAATTATAGACTAAAATATTTCCTTTTTCTTTAGAATCATTCACTAAATCTGATTCCATTAATTTTCTTTTCAACTCCTGCGCAGTACCAAGACCGCCATCAATAAGTGGTATATTTTTTCCAATAACATTAGATAGCGCCTTTTTTACAAATGGATAATGTGTACATCCTAAGACAATTGAACTTATATCATCGAATAGGTAAGGATTGAATTTTTCTTTTAAATAATCTTCTAATTCTTCTCCCTCTAATATGCCTTGTTCTATAAATTCTACAAGTCCTGCACAAGGCAATGATATTATATTAGCTTCTTTTTTATATTTTTCCATTAGTAATTTAAATTTTTTCTCTCTTAAAGTCATGGGTGTAGCCATTATTATTACATTTCCATTTCTCTTAAGCTTAATAGCTGGTTTTAATGCAGGTTCTATACCTATTATAATCATATCTCCATATTTATTTCTAATGTCTTCAATTGCAGCGCTAGTTGCTGTATTACATGCTACTACAATTGCTTTAACTCCCTTACTTAATAAGAAATTAACTGCATTTAAAGTAAGATTTTTAACTTCATTTAGTTCCTTAGTTCCATAAGGAGCATTTTTTGAGTCACCAAAATAAATATAATTTTCATTTGGCATTAGTGAAATAGCTTCTCTCAGTACACTTAATCCACCTACTCCTGAATCAAAAAAACCTATCGCACTATTTTTTTTAATATTCAAAATGTCCTCACTCCATTTTTTTTAAATTCGCCACATAGAATAAACTAGATCAATAAATCGAATGTGCCTTATATAATAAATATTTTATTACTTTATTTATTCAATGTCTAGCTATTCCAATCTAGTGTAAACTCAAGATATGATTAATAATTCTTAACCTTATATCTATCTTTTTCTTTTAATATTTTTCATATTGAGGTATAATATTACATTTAATTTATGATATAATAATTATTATTAATGTTGTGAGGTATATGATTATGCGATTAGTTCCAATTGAATGTATTAGAGAAAATTCGTTATTAGGTCAAAATATATATACTTCTAATGGGAAATGCCTGCTTCGAGCTGGGCTAATGTTGACTAATGCTAGACTTAAAAAGATCAGAGAATACAAAATATTTTCTTTATATATAATTGATGATTATAGCTATTCTGAAATAGAAGAAGTAATAAAACCAGAATTACGTCAAAAAGCCATATCTGTAATTAAAGAAACTTTTTCTGATATAGAACGAATAGCTTCTACACATACTTTTGAAAAGCGTAACATTGCTGACTATACTAAACAAGAAAAAAGATATTTTAATTCAATTAATAGAATTGCAGAAGAACTGTTAGATAATGTTTTAGCTAATAAAAATGTTCTATTTTCATTGGTTGATATAAAAAGTATGGATAATTACACCTATTCTCATTCAGTTAATGTTGCTGTAATATCACTTATACTTGGTATTGGCCTTAATCTTTCTAAAAGGAGCTTAATTCACCTTTGTATTGGAGCATTAATTCATGATATAGGAAAAATATTTATCCCAAAAGAAATCCTGCAAAAACCTGGCAAACTGACTCTTGAGGAGTATGAAATAATAAAAAGACATCCAAAGTACGGATATGACTTCTTAGGGAAATTCTCAAATTTAAGTGCTCATATTAAGTTAATAGTTTCACAGCATCATGAAAGGTTTGACGGATTGGGTTATCCTAATAGAATTTTAGGCAAAAAAATTAGCCCTTTAGCCAGAATCGTAAGCATTGCTGATGTTTATGATGCATTAACTTCTGATAGACCTTATAAAAGAGCTATGTGTCCAAACGATGCCTTGGAATATTTAATGTCTAACTCAGGTACACTATTTGATTATGATATGATTAGTACATTTTGTAAGATTATTATAACCTTCCCTCAAGGAACAATTGTAAGTCTTAGTAACGGGGATATAGGAGTAGTTGAAGAAACTTTTCCAAACTATCCATTAAGGCCTATGGTTAAAATTCTTAAAAGTAAGCGTCCAAATAAAATTGGCTCTAAAATTAATCTAATCGAAAATCTTTCAATTGTTATTTCGAATATACAATACGAAATATGAATTAATCTCTAGTATGTTTTTTACTTATTTGATGTAATAAGATTAATATTCTTATACAATCAAATGTATTTAATATTAGTTTATTCTTTTTTTTCTGTATGCAAATGGATTTAAACTTGCTAATTCTTCAGCTTCCTCAAAACTTTTAGTTCTAAATACTAATGTCCACCCATTTTTATCATATTTTCCTGCACACATTATGTATTTTTCCTGTTTGCTCATATAGTTTCCTTGTCGATCTATTATTAAACTCCTAATATTATCAATGTTTTTACAATGCAATTTAACAAAAAAATTTCCCTCTTCTTTCATAGTACACATCTCCTTAGCAAACATATGTTCATTAATTGTATTATACAGAACATATGTTCACTTGTCAATATTTCATTTTATCAATAATTTTTTCAAATTAAAATAAAAAGTTAGATTTCATACATAAGAATAAATTTTATATAACTATAACTTAATTCCACACTTATTTTTAGAATAAATTGTCTACCCAATGCTTTCTCCTATTCGCGTTTTTAGAAGGTAATTTCTGTAACCATAAATATATCCGACTTTCAAAATTCAAAAATCTTATACTTTTCTGGGCATTGAAAAGGCTGGTATATATTAATATCCCAGCCTTTTCAAACGTTATATATGATTAATTTTATACGTTACTTATTTTTATTTTGCTATATTAAATACTTCTAAATCATTTTTTTGATCAAACTTTTCAAGTTCTACATCAGCTATTGCTCTTAATGTATCCAATGCAGTAATTACACCTAGATTTCTTTCAACAGCTGCTCTTCTTATTAGGAAACCATCTCTATTTGAATCATTTCCTTTAGTTGGAGTATTAACAACTAAATCAACTTCCCTATTCTTAACTATATCTAGTATGTTTGGTTCTTCTTCATCAATCTTTCTAATCTCTTCTACTTCTATTCCAGCTTCTCTAAGTAGTTCACAAGTTCCTGTTGTTGCAATAAACTTATATCCTACTGCTGCTAGATCCTTTGCTATAGGTAAAAATTCTGGTTTATCATGTTTATTAATTGTTGCTAGAATCTTTCCTTTTTCTTTTGATGGATACATATAAGCCCCTACAAAGCCTTTATATAAAGCTTCTTTTATATTTCTTCCTACACCTAAAACTTCTCCTGTTGATCTCATTTCAGGTCCTAAGCTTACTTCAACATTAGGTAACTTTTGAGTTGAGAATACTGGAACCTTAACTGAAACTAGTTCTGGCTCCTTATATACATCTACACCATATCCTAGATCCTTTAATTTAGCTCCAAGCATTACCTGTGTAGCTAAGTCTACTATTGGAACTCCACTTACCTTACTTATATAAGGCACTGTTCTAGATGCCCTTGGATTAACCTCAATTACATATAATTTCCCTTCAAATTCTATGAATTGAATATTTATCATTCCTTTAATTCCGATTCCTAAAGCTAATTTTTTAGTATATTCTAATACATCAGCTTTTATATTATCAGAAATATTTTGACTTGGATACATAGTAACGCTATCTCCAGAGTGGACACCAGCTCTCTCCAAGTGCTCCATAATGCCTGGTATTAATATCTGTTCACCATCTGATATTGCATCTACTTCTATTTCTCTTCCCATTAAATACTTATCTATAAGGATTGGATTCTTACTATCTTTAGCAAATGCATTTTCTAAATAGTATGTTAATTCATCTTCATCATGAGTTATTTCCATTCCCTGACCACCTATTACATATGAAGGTCTAACTAATACTGGGAATCCTAATCTACTAGCTTCTTCTAGGCCTTCTTTAAGTGACCATATTCCTTTACCTTTTGGTCTTGCTATTCCTAATCTTTCTAATAACTCATCAAATTTCTCTCTGTCTTCTGCCATATCTATTTGATCTGCTGTAGTTCCAAGAGTTACTATATTTTGTTCTTTTAGAAAATTAGCAAGCTTTATAGCTGTTTGCCCACCAAATTGAAGTATTACTCCATCTGGTTTTTCTTTCTCTATTATGTTTAAAACATCTTCTTCTGTTAATGGTTCAAAGTATAATTTATCCGATACGTCGAAGTCTGTACTTACTGTTTCTGGATTATTATTAACTATTATAGTCTCAATTCCAAGCTTCTTTAACGCTTTTACACAATGTACTGAAGCATAATCAAATTCAATCCCTTGACCAATTCTTATTGGACCTGAACCTATAACTATTACTTTCTTATTATTTGATACTTCAACTTCATCATATTGCTCATAAGTTGAATAATAATATGGAGATAATGCTTCAAATTCTCCACCACAAGTATCAACCATTTTATATGAAGGTTTTATATTCCAAATATCTCTTAACCTATATACGTCATCAGGACTAACCTTTAACATATCAGCTATAGCTTTATCTGAAAATCCTTTTTTCTTTAAATGGTATAACCATTCTTTGTCTAAATCCTCTATTTTACTCAATTTTAATCTTTGCTCTTCTTCAACAATCCATTTAATTTTTTCTAAGAAGAACATATCTATTCCAGTTATTCTATTTATTTTTTCTATTCTATAGTCTCTTCTTAGCATTTCTGCTAAAGCAAAGATTCTTTCGTCATCTGGAGCCATTACTCTTCTCTTAAGCTCTGACATACTTAATTCTTTGAATTTCTTATGATCTAAAGAGAATTTTCCTATTTCCAAGCTTCTAATTCCCTTTAAAAATGCCTGCTCAAAGTTAGCTCCAATCGCCATTATCTCTCCAGTTGCCATCATTTTTGTTCCAAGTTCTCTATCTGCACCAAAGAACTTATCAAAAGGCCACTTTGGTATTTTAACAACAACATAGTCAAGTGTTGGTTCAAAACATGCATAAGTCTTTTGAGTTACAGCATTTTTTATTTCATCTAATCCATATCCAAGAGCTATTTTAGCAGCAAGCTTTGCAATAGGATAACCAGTTGCTTTTGACGCTAGAGCTGAACTTCTTGAAACTCTAGGATTTATTTCTATAACTGAATATTCAAAGCTATTTGGATTTAATGAAAACTGTACATTACATCCACCTTCAATTCCAACAGCATTTATTATATTTATTGATGCAGTTCTAAGCATTTGATATTCTTTATCCGAAAGAGTCTGTGATGGAGCTACTACTATACTGTCTCCTGTATGTATACCAACTGGATCTATATTTTCCATGTTACATACAGTGATGCAGTTTCCATAGGAATCCCTCATTACCTCGTATTCTACTTCTTTCCAGCCCTTAACACTTTTTTCAAGTAAAACCTGACCAATTGTACTTAGCTGAAGTCCTGATTCTAGAATAACTTTAAGCTCTTCTTCATCATCAGCAATACCACCACCAGATCCTCCTAAAGTATAAGCTGGCCTTACTATAACCGGATAGCCTATTTTACCTGCAAATTCTAATCCTGCTTCTAACTCAGTTACAATCTCACTCTTTATTACTGGCTCTCCAATTCTATTCATCATATCTCTGAATAGTTCTCTATCTTCGCCTTCTTTTATAGATGCAATAGATGTTCCGATTACTTTTACATCGTATTTCTCTAATATACCAGCATCATGCAATTCTACTGCAAGATTAAGCCCTGTTTGGCCACCCATACCTGCAAGTAAACTGTCTGGTCTTTCTTTAGCTATAACTTTTTCAACAAATTCTAATGTTAATGGTTCTAAATAAACCTTATCTGCTACTTCCTTATCTGTCATAATTGTTGCAGGGTTTGAATTTATAAGTACAACTTCTATACCTTCTGATTTTAATGCTTCACATGCTTGAGTTCCTGAGTAATCAAACTCTGCTGCCTGCCCTATGACTATAGGACCTGATCCTATAACTAAAACTTTTTTTATATTCTTATTTAATGGCATTTTACTTACCCCTCCTATAGTGCATATTCTAAGAATTTATCAAATATGTATTCGCTGTCCTTTGGCCCTGCAGATGCTTCTGGGTGAAATTGAACCGAATATATTGGTAAAGTCTTATGCTTCATTCCTTCTACTGTTCCATCATTTATGTTTACATGAGTAATTTCCATATCATCTGGTAATTTTTCTACTACATATCCATGGTTTTGAGATGTTATATGCACAATATTAGCTTCTAAATCCTTGACTGGATGGTTACATCCTCTATGTCCGAATTTCAATTTAGTAGTTTTACCACCCAAAGCTAAACCTAATAGTTGATGTCCTAAGCAAATACCTACAATTGGCTTTTTACCAACTAATTTCTTTATATTTTCTATAGCAAAATCTAAATCTTCTGGATCTCCAGGTCCATTAGATAAAAAAACTAAATCTGGGTTTATATTTAATACCTGTTCTGCTGTAGCTGTAGCTGGAAATACAGTTAACTTACAGCCTCTCTTTTTAAAGTTCCTTATTATATTAGTTTTTATTCCAAAATCCATAATAGCAATATGCTTTCCTGTTCCCTCAACTACATAAGATTTACTTGTTGTAACATTTTTCACAGCTTCTTTAGTAGAGAACCCTGCTATTTTTTCTTTAACATACTCATCATCAACATCTTCAAGTGTTATGATTCCCCTCATTGTACCGCTGTTTCTTAAAACCTTAGTAAGTGCTCTTGTATCTATGCCTTCTAGTCCAATAACTTTTCCTTGTTTTAAGAAATCTTCTAATTCTAATTCACATCTAAAATTACTAGGTAAATCACATTTTTCTCTTACTATAAAACCCCTTACCTTTACTGAATCTGATTCCATATCTTCAAGATTAATTCCATAGTTACCTATTAAAGGATAAGTCATAGTCACTATTTGTCCGTAATAAGATGGATCAGTAAGAACTTCTTGATATCCTGTCATACCAGTTGTAAATACTACTTCGCCAACACTTTCTTTTAGGTACCCAAAAGCTTTACCTTCAAAAACCATACCATTTTCTAATATAAGCTTTGCCTTCATGCTCAAGCCTCCTACAAATATATTTTTGCTAAAACTACACCTTACATAAAACAAAAAGGATAATAAAGCTACAGAAAAACTGTATCTTCACTATCCTGTGATATACCTTGCAAATATTTGAATTCAAAAAATAAGCTATGAATTTTACTTTATGCTTTCAAATACCATAGTTATGCTCCCTTTTTGGCCTCACAGGACCAAGTTAAAGTGTATCTTAACTTTCTAAATTTTCTCTTTCTAACTATTCTAGTTGATAGGCGATGCTATGTCAAGATAAATTAAGGATAGTTTAATATTTAATATAGTTCTAATAATCTTCATTTATTAAAATAAATAATTTTCAAATTTTCATTTCTTATATCAATATTATCACATAAACTTAATTAGATAAAGTATAAAAATGCATTAATTTGAATTTTTATTCACGCTATGAATTATTTTAGTTATATGTAGATTCTTAAATAATACGTTATAATCATCTTTCTATTATATTCAATAATATTTATATTAATACACTTATCTAAAAAAGATACGTTAACTTACTATCATATAAATGCTCAATCACATAAAACTTATCATGACATTAATTATTATTCTTTAATATTATCCATCTTCCTAAAGCTCTCGGTATTAATTTATTTAAAAAAATCAATAATTTATTTTTACGTCCTGGAATTATTATTACCTTCCCCTTAAGAAACTTTAAATATGCTTCTTTAGCGACTATACTCGCATCCATCAAATACTTCTTTGATACCTCTGACTTTTTGATTCCCGATTTTTCTTGAAATGATGTCTTTACTGGTCCTGGGCAAAGACAACTCACTCTTACTCCTAAACTTTTAACTTCATCATGAAGTGCTTCCGTTAACGATAAAACATATGCTTTACTAGAATAATATATAGCCATCTTAGGTCCACCAATAAAAGCTGCTGTAGATGCTACATTTAATATTCCGCCTTCTTTTCTACTAACCATATCTTTTATAAAATATCTTGTAAGTACAGTTAATGAAATAATATTTACATTTATTAATTTTTCTTCAAAACCATTTTCCGACTCATGAAAAAAACCAAAGCTTCCCACGCCAGCATTATTAATTAAATTATCCACAATGAAATTTTTTTCTTCCACAAATTCTATTATTTTCTCACAAGCTTTATCCACAGACAAATCACATTCTATTACTTCTACTCTTATTCCATATTCTTTTTCTAAGCTATTCTTAATATTTTCTAATTTATATTTATTTCTGGCAGCTATAATTAAGTTATTTTTATCTGCTGCAAAAAGCTTTGCTAATTCAAAACCTATTCCTTCACTACCACCAGTTATTAGTGTATATCTACTTAAATTGTTCATATTTTACCTTCTTCTTAATACTTTTTATTTAGCTGATACAATTATATATAAAAACACTTAATACAGATATATGATTCATCAAAAAATTATTTTTATGATCTTCAATTATTTCATTAAGGCACATGAAAATAAATAACGAGTCCAAAATAGCATTGCAAGCGGACTTGTTATTTATTTAATAGTGCCTAAAATGAGCATAAAAAATAGAATTAATAATTCTTAAATTAAAGTAACTATTAATTCTATGTTTATACATACCCAAATTTATATGTTATAGCATGTCCATTGTTTAAAATTCTTTAATTATTAGTTCAGCTGTTCTAACATTAGTAACAACTGCAACGTTATGTACATTACAAACTCTAAGTAAAGCATTTACATCTGGTTCATGAGGTTGAGCAGTTAATGGATCTGTAAAAAATATTACTAAGTCAATTTTTCCCTCAGCAATACGTCCACCTAATTGTTGATCTCCACCATATGGTCCAGATAAATATCTTTTTATATCAAGCCCAGTTGCTTCTGATATTTTCTTTCCTGTTGTACCTGTAGCAACTAATTCATACTTAGCAAGTATATCCTTATACTTTTTTGAGAACTCAATAATTTCTTCCTTTTTTTTATCATGTGCTATTAAAGCAATTTTCATAGATTGTCATCCCCTTTTAATATTTTTGATACGTTTTCATATTGAAATTATACTATAACTTTGTATAATAAGAAAGATTGTTTACGTTAAACTTCATATTTTACCTCTCTTTATAATCTTCCAATATTAACGCTATATATAAAAATATAAGAGTATTCCTTAAAGATACCCTTATATTTAAATTTAATCACTTATCTGATTTGTCCATTTCCATAAATTATATATTTTATTGTTGTTAATTCCTTAAGTCCCATAGGACCTCTAGCGTGTAACTTTTGAGTGCTTATACCAATCTCAGCACCAAAACCAAATTCTCCTCCATCTGTGAACCTTGTTGAAGCATTTACATATACTGCTGCTGCATCAACTCTTTGTAGAAACTTTTGAGAATTTTTATAGCTTTCTGTTATAATAGCCTCTGAATGTCCTGTTCCATATTTATTAATATGCTCAATTGCTTCATTGACATCTTTAACTATTTTTACAGCCATTATATAATCTGAATATTCTTTTCCCCAATCTTCTTCATTGGCCTTTTCAATATCATCAATTATAGTTTGTGCTTCTTCATCGCCTCTAATTGCAACTCCATTTTCCCTTAGTGCTTTAACAGCTATAGGTAAAAACTCTTTTGCTATTTTTTCATTTACCAATAACTTTTCTGCGGCATTACAAACTGAAGGCCTAGATGCTTTTGCATTAACTGTTATATTTTTTGCCATTTCAAAATCACAATTTTCATCAACATATATATGACAATTACCTATTCCTGTTTCAATAACTGGAACTGTAGAATTTTTTAGAACTGCTTGAATTAAACCAGCTCCACCCCTTGGAATAAGAACATCTATGAATTCATTTAACTTCATCATTTCATTTACAATTTCTCTACTAGTATCTTCAACAAGTTGAACACAGCCTTCAGGTAACCCAGATCTTTGAATTCCTTTAGTTAACGCAGCCACTACAGCCTTATTAGAATTAATTGCTTCACTGCCACCTCTTAATATAACTGCATTTCCTGTTTTTAGACAAAGTCCTGCAGCATCGCAAGTTACATTAGGCCTAGCTTCGTAAATTATTCCAATAACCCCAAGAGGAACTCTTTTTTGACCTATTTGCAATCCATTTGGTCTTTGCCACATTGAAATAACTTCTCCCACTGGATCTTGAAGCTTAACAACGTCCTTTAAACCATCTGCCATACCTTCAATTCTTTCATAATTTAATGCCAATCTATCAAGCATAGCTTTTGACATTCCTTTAGCTTCTGCAGCATCTAAGTCTATCTTATTAGCTTTAATTATTTCTTCTTTTGCCTTAAGCAGTTCATCTGCCATGAATATTAATGCATCATCTTTCTCTTTTGTTGATGCAACGCCTAATTCATAAGATGCATTTTTTGCTTTTTGCCCCATCATTATTAATTCGCTCATTTTTCGGCCCCCTATTTTTTTATTTGAGATATAAATAACGTTCCTATTTCTTCACCATTTAAAATATCTAATATTATACCTGGTTCACTGCCATTAGCTAAAACCATATCTACACCTGATTGTGTAGCTGTCTTAGCAGCTGTTAACTTTGTAATCATTCCGCCAGTACCTAAGTTTGAACCAGCTCCTCCAGCACATTCCTCTAACTCTGGAGTTATTTTATGAATCTCACTTAATAACTTTGCATTATCATTATTTCTTGGATCTGAATCATAGAATCCATCTATATCAGATAATATTATTAATAAATCAGCATTAACTAAACATGATACTATTGCTGACAAATTATCATTATCACCAAATCTCACTATATTTTCTATTTCATCTATAGAGACTGTATCATTTTCATTTACTATTGGAATTATATTTTTCTCCAATAATGTTTCAAATGTGTTACATACATTTTCCCTAATATGATCATCTTCTACCACATCTCTTGTAAGAAGAACTTGACCTACTATGTGACTATATTCACCAAAAAATTTACTATATATATGCATAAGCTCGCATTGTCCTACTGCTGCTACTGCTTGTTTCTCTCTTATGCTTTCGGGCTTTTCTTTCAATTTTAACTTATTTACACCAACACCAATCGCTCCTGATGTCACAAGAGTAACTTGTTTTCCTGAATTAACTATATCAGAAAGAATTCTTGTTAATTTTTCAATTCTACATAAATTGATATTCCCATTCTCATAAGTTAATGTTGATGTTCCTACCTTTATTACTATTCTTTTTGCATCTTTTAATTTTTGACGAAAGCCCATTTCTACATCTCCTCAAAAGCATATTTATTTCTTATGTTTTATCTTACTATACCTAATATATCTTATCAAGTGAGTTTAATGCTTATTTTCTTAGGATTACATAAAAAGAACTAAAAGATACAACTATTGATCTTTTAGTCCTTCATATATTTTTATTCTCTAATTAAAGAAAATATGAAATTTCATCTTTATTTTTTATTTCTAAAGAATATATGCAAATACACAAATAAAATGGCAAAGTGTTCCCAGCATAATAAACACATGAAATATCTCATGTCTTCCAAATAACCATATTCTTATTTTATCAGATTTTAATGCATATATTACTCCACCTATTGTGTACATTAAGCCTCCAGCTACTAACCATATTAAACCTGCTATAGGTAGTACCTGAGCCATTGGGTATATAACAATAATTGCAAACCATCCAATGCCTATATACATTGTGCTGCTTAGCCATCTTGGACAAGTTACCCAGCATAACTTAAATGCTATACCTACCACTGCACATATTGTTACTGCCATAAATAAATTAAATCCTACTTTACCACTCAATGCAACTAGGCAAAATGGAGCATACGATCCTGTAATTAAAATAAATATCATTGAATGATCTAATCTCTTTAGCATTTTTATTACCTTGTCATTAGCTATAACTGAATGGTACGTAGCTGATGCACTATATAATAAAATCATGCTTACACCAAAAAACAATACTGATCCTAAGGTAACAGGAGATCCTTCGTTCTCATACACCTTAACCAACATAGCAATCAAAGCAAAAAGTGATAATACTGCGCCAATAAAATGAGTTAATCCATTAATAGGTTCTCTTAAATATTTCTCCATTTCAACCTCCCACTTATTTTACATGTAGTTTTAATAACTACATCATGATATATAAGTAATTATTCCATAACTACATCAATATTGCAAAAGTTATTTTTCTTTAATTTTCACTTCTTATTAGTATTTTACCCATAAATGCTTGAATTATCTACCTTATTCCATTAATATTGAAATTATAAGTAGAAAACATAGTTTTTATTACTATGTAAGGAGTGAAATCTTATGAATGACTTTAATATTGAAAACTATATAAATTCTCAAAAATCATCAAAGAATATTAGTTTAGATGATTTCCCAGAAATTGATTTGTATATGGATCAAGTAATGCAGCTATTTGAAAGTAAGTTAAACTATACTAAAAGAAATGATGATGATAAAGTTCTTACTAAAACCATGATTAATAATTATGCTAAAGGCAATTTATTAATGAAAATTAAAAATAAAAAGTATACTAAAAATCATCTAATTTTAATGAGCTTAATCTATAATCTAAAAGGTGCGTTATCGTTAACTGATATAAAGACAATTTTAACACCTATAGTTGATTCGTTTGAAAATGATCAAGATTATCCATTATATGATTTATATCAATCTTTTCTTGATATATATGACTTAAACTTAAAAGACCTAGACTCTTCTTCTAATGAAATATATGACAATATAAAACAAATAATAAATAATGAGAATAATATTTTAGGTGACTATGAAGAAAAATTCTTACTCATTTGCGCATATGTTAGCATGAGTAATCTCTATAGACGTATGAGTGAAAAAATAATAGATGAATGTTTTAATCATTCAAATAACTCTAAATAATACATTTATAAGTATTAATACAAAATTTTTATTTTATAGTAATACTTATAAATGTAAAATTTATTAATTGTATGATATAATAAGCAACATGGAGCGAACCTACTTATACAATGCATAATTAAGGAGAAAATACTTTTGATAACAAAAGCTTATTTTTATAAGTTCTCTCCTTAATTATGCATTGTATTATAATAATTACAAACTAAAAGAAATGAGGTAGAAAAAGATTGATAAACGTATCAAATGTTAGTCTAAGATTTGGTGGACGTAAACTTTTTGAGGATGTCAACCTTAAATTTACTCCTGGAAATTGTTATGGAGTTATTGGAGCTAATGGAGCTGGAAAGAGTACTTTTCTAAAAATACTTTCAGGTGAAATTGAACCTAATACTGGTGAAGTTATAATTGATTCAAATACAAGAATGTCAGTTTTAAAACAAGATCATTATAAATATGATGATTTTCAAGTTTTAGAAACTGTAATAATGGGGAATGAACGATTATATCAAATAATGAAAGAAAAAGATGCTATATATGCTAAACCTGATTTTTCTGATGAAGATGGAATTAAAGCTTCTGAACTAGAAGGAGAATTTGCCGAACTTAATGGTTGGGAAGCAGAATCTGAAGCATCTTCACTTTTACAAGGACTTGGAATAGGAACTGAACTTCATTTTAAGAATGTATCAGAATTAACTGGTGGAGAAAAAATTAAAGTTCTTTTAGCTCAAGCCTTATTTGGTAATCCTGGAATATTAATTCTAGACGAACCTACAAACGGCTTAGATTTAAAAGCCGTAAACTGGTTAGAAGACTTTTTAGGTAATTTTGATGGAATTGTTATAGTTGTGTCCCATGATAGACACTTCTTAAATTCAGTTTGTACTCAAATGGCTGATGTTGACTTTGGAAAAATCAAGGTTTATGTTGGTAACTATGATTTCTGGTATGAATCAAGCCAATTAGCTCTTCAAATGTCAAAAGACCAAAACAAAAAGAAAGAAGAGAAGATTAAAGAATTGCAGGACTTTATCGCAAGATTTAGCGCTAATGCCTCTAAATCTAAGCAAGCTACTTCTCGTAAAAAATTATTAGATAAAATCACCTTAGATGATATACAACCATCAAGCAGAAAATATCCTTTTGTAGGATTCAAACCTGAAAGAGAAGTTGGTAATGACATCTTAATGGTTAAAGATTTATCTAAGACTATTGATGGAGTTAAAGTTTTAGACAATGTAAGTTTTATGGCTAACAAAGGAGATAAAATTGCTCTTATTGGTAATGAAATAGCTGTAACTACACTATTTAAAATTTTATCAGGAGAAATAGAGCCAGATAGTGGAGAATTTAAATGGGGAATAACTATAACTACAGCTTACTTCCCTGCTGATAATTCAAAATACTTTGATGATTGTCATCTTTCTTTAGTAGATTGGCTTAGACAATATTCTGAAGAAAAATCTGAAAGTTATATTAGAGGTTTCTTAGGCAGAATGTTATTCTCAGGAGAAGAAGCCTTAAAAGAATCTAATGTATTATCTGGAGGAGAAAAGGTTAGATGTATGTTATCTAAAATGATGCTTTCAAATGCAAATGTATTAATGTTAGATCAACCTACTAACCATCTTGATCTTGAATCAATTACAGCTGTGAATAACGGCTTAAAAGATTTTAATAGTAATATACTATTTGCTTCTCATGACCACCAATTTGTTCAAACTATAGCTAATAGAATTATAGATATTAAAGACGATGGATCTATAGTTGATAGAACTATGACCTTCGATG
Organism: Clostridium sp. DL-VIII; assembly: GCF_000230835.1. NCBI lineage: Bacteria > Bacillati > Bacillota > Clostridia > Eubacteriales > Clostridiaceae > Clostridium > Clostridium sp. DL-VIII. The sequence continues at coordinate 293,416 of NZ_CM001240.1, read as the reverse complement.
AATATTTAGAATTTAGTAATTCTAATAATAAATAGTAAAAAAATAAGGAGCTGTTGCAAAATAGCTTCTTATTTTTTATATTGTGAACTTAATTAGCATCTAGTATATTAAATTTAATTAAACACTTACTCCTAATCCATTTAGCGTAAATTTTATTGTACAATCTATAATGGTCTCTAAATCTATTTTCTCATTATGTATTGATTCATATATCGCAGATGAACATAATGATCCAAAAAACTGAAATGCTAAAAGTTCAGTATCACCTTTTTTCACTACTCCTATTTCCATAGCACTCTTTATATTTACTTCAATCTCATCTATATATTTTTTTATTTTACTGCGTAATTGATTTTGTCTGTCTTCTGTTCCCCACAATTGGCTCATCACTACCTTGAAAAAACTAGTATAACCATATAAAAATGTTAATTGTATTCTGCATATACTTATTAACTTTTCTACTGGGCCAACATTCATTACCTGAACTTTAGCAACTTGATCCTGTAATATTTGAAGTCCTTCCTCAACAATAAAATTAAATATTTCTTCTTTACTTTTAAAATGATAGTATAAAGTTCCCTTTACCAAGCCTGCATTAGCAGCTATATCATCCATTGTAGCTCCTCTATAACCAGACTCAGAAAATATTTTTATTGCAGATTCAAATATTAAGTTTTTTGTTTTGTTCATAATACTTTTCCTCATTTCCTGTTTATGAATTTACATAAAAATGCTAGTAATATTATATCATCTGGTTTCTTATATCACCATTATTATACACTTTATCACTTTTTTACTACTACCAATACTTAGTTCAATTTTATTTTTGAATTTTTTATGATATATGATAAAATTAATAGTAATCTAAAAAATAAATTATGTCTGTTACACATAATTTATTGTAAGAATATCTTAACTAATATAAATTAATATACATAAAAATTAGTTAAAATATAAATAAAAATAAGAAATGGAGGATGCTTGTCATAACTGTAACATTATAAACCTGGATAGAATTCTATCTCCGCTTATAAAGTTCTGACAATTGTATTTATGATTCAAGTATATAATAGAACCACAAAATCTTACGAAGAGGAACTTGTTGCTGGAAAGAAATATATTGAATGGACATATGAATCTCCCATTGGCAAAAATATAACTGAGCTTATTGCTAAGAAAAAATTTTTTTCTAAAATATACGGAATGTTTTGTGATACGAAATTTAGTTCAAATAAAATCCCATCATTTATCGAGAATTTTAATATTGATATGACTATGTCGAAAAAAAAGATCAATGAATTTGCTTCTTTTAATGACTTTTTTACTAGAGAATTAACTTCTGAGGCTCGACCAATAAATAAAGATAAAAATATTTTAATTTCTCCTGGTGATGGAAGGATTACTGCTTATGAAAATATTGATTTAGATAATATAGTTCAAATTAAAGGTTTAACTTACAGCTTAAGAGAATTAATAGATAGTGATACTATTGCAAGCAAATATAGTAGCGGTGTATGTGTCATCTTAAGGTTATGTCCTACTGATTATCATAGGTTTCATTTTGTAGATTCAGGTATTCCTTATGAAAATCATCCTATTAAAGGTCATTATTATTCGGTAAATCCAATAGCATTAAAGGCTATTCCAAAACTTTTTTGTGAAAACAAGAGGGAATGGTCACTATTTAAATCAGATAATTTTAAAGATATATTACACATAGAAGTTGGTGCTACTTGCGTTGGCTCAATAATCCAAACCTATTCACCTCGTAACGAAGTAAATAAAGGTGATGAAAAAGGGTACTTTAAATTTGGAGGTTCAACAACTATATTATTTTTTGAGAAAGATTCTGTTAAAATAGATAGTGATATTATAGAACAATCAAAATGTGGCTTTGAATGTAAGGTTCTTCTTGGCGAACAGATTGGAATCAAAAGTAATCAATAAAATTGAATTCTTATAAATAAAAATTAAACTGCATTAAATTTAACATATATTTAATGCAGTTTAATTTTATGTTAAAAAATGTAATTATATGTATTCGAAATTTACTCTTTATTGTATAATTTGATACGTAATTGAAATATTTTCTTTTTTAATTAAATACTTTAAGGAATTAAGTAATGTTTTTCCTGATTTATCTTCTTTAATTATTAAGGATTATAAGTATATGTTTATATGTACATCACCATATTAATTTCCAATTAATTAAAGAAGAAAGGATATTTCTATATAGTAAAAAAATTATAAAAAATTTGCCAGACGGAATACAATATGATTAAAAGAATTACAAAATTTACAGGCTTAATGGCTTGTGCTGCTTCAATTATATCTCTTGTTCCAGTATATGCTGCTGATGTTCAAAATGTAGACACTCAGAATGGTACTACTTATAGTGCTAAAGCAAAAGGAAATGATATCTTTATTGATGGGGAGGTAAATGGTGCTGATGAAGCTTACTATTGGATATCTGACGATGGAAAATATAATAAGTTAGATGATGTTGATACCAATTCTACTATGACAGATGAATTAATGAATAAATACCTAGAAATAGATACTGGAGCTTCAGTTACTCTAAATAATACTAAGGATTCTTATGACTTAAAAGATTATGAATTAAATAAAAGCTGTTCTTCAAGAAGGAAAAGGGTATATTGCTGAAGTCGGTGATACTGTTTACAGATGGGCAAAACTCACAATATACAAAAGCACCGATCATGGAAACACATACTCACCTGTAACTGCTGCGGATAATCTTACATTCGGAGGCGATGCTAAAGATAAGGTTGATTATATTGTTAACGGAACTATTCCAGTGCTTCAATCATTCTCAAAAACTGCTGCTTCAGATACTGTAGATGGTATAAAATATTCTAAGGATTCAACAATTTATTTTGTTGCTGATAAAAAAGGTGTGGATCAAACTAGTTCTTTATTAGCATTACAAAATGGCGGCAAAATGAAAGCTAGTGCTAAAGCTCTTTGCAGTTTCTTAGGAGCAAATGGTACCATAAAAGCTGAAACAGTTACACCATCACATAAAAATAGTTTCAATTATTTAGATATTAGTGATCAAGATAGCTCAGACTATGACTCAGCTAGTATTGCTGATGCTGGTGGAATACCATACTTCACAAATGACGGATATATTATGACATGGGATGGAGATCATAGCTTTATAAAATTTGCTAAGGTAGACGCTGGATTAAACAATATCTCTACTTGTAGTAACACAAAGGTAGTTCTTTGGAGTCCTGATAAAGATATTTATTCCGTTATAAACGTTCCAAAAGCTGCTACTGGTACAGCAACGACTGCTACAAGCACAACTGCAACTACAGGTGCAGCTGCTACAGTAAGCACGGCTGCTACAAATGGTTGGACAAAAAATAGTGATAATACTTGGAGTTATTTAGAAAACGGAACTAAGAAGACTGGCTGGTTAAAAGATGGTAGTGCATGGTATTATTTAAAATCTGATGGTATCATGGCTACAGGATGGATAAACGACAACGGAACTTGGTACTATCTAGATCTATCAGGTGCTATGAAAACTGGCTGGATTAATGATAATGGAACATGGTACTATTGTACTGCATCAGGTAACATGTTATCTGATACAGTAATTGATGGTTATACATTAGGTGCTGATGGAGCTTGGATAAAATAATTGATCATTCTTATTAAATTATAGATATATAGCTGTTCCTTGAATTATTCAAAAAACTGCACACTGAATAAATCATCCTTCAGCAAAATAAAAAAATACTTAATCTTATTTACATGATTAAGTATTTCTATACAATGGCAGAGCGTGAAGGAATATAATCACACTTTTTAATAGTTTTTTATAGCTTGTACTATTCTTCATTAACCATTGATATAACTAATTCTACATACTTTTTATATTTAAATCATTTCTTACTTAATTTACTTTATTTTCAGAGAATAAGCCCCATGCAATCCCCTTTAACCTTCTAGAATATTATATCTTTTTCTTTATTCCAGTAAATATTCTTAAATCTCTACAAATCCTATTAAAAATGCCCCCCTTTAATTTCAAAATTTCGTTTGGAGGAAAATTGTTGTCCACTATACGGTCTCCAAAGACTGACCCCACACTTCTTTTATGGGGGGGCTATATGATAAACTCAAATGTTTTATATAAAAGAAATACAATGTAATCATCATGTACAGTATACGTATATGACATTTTATATTTATCAAATATACCTTTCTTATAAAGTCTATCTAATTCATTACCTAATTCTTGTCTATCATCTACATTAATATAATGTGTTCCACTATTCTTATTAATTATTTCATGCTCAATATTTACTGTTTTATTATCAGATATTAACTTTATATCCATACTAACTCCCCTTTAAATTGGTAATTGAATGTATCATTTCTATTAGGAACTATTACATTGACTTAATTGCCCTCTATATCCCTTTATTACTATGCTTATCCATACTCATATATTTTGAATGTATAAAAGTCTGTGAGTATTACATTCAATAGAATAAATTAAAACTTAACCTTATTGATTAATTCCCTATCACTCTTTAAGCCACTATAGATATATGCAAATACTTCTTCATTGCTCTTATGCCCTAACATTCTTCTGACAAAGTCTATATCCTTAGTATCATTGTATATGTGATATGCTCCTGTCTTTCTTAATGAGTGTGTTCCTATCCTATCAATGTTTAGGTATTCAGCCATATCATTTAATATTCTATATGCCTGTGTCTTAGTTATTGGTTTATTCCTTCCCTTTCTACTCTTTATTAGATAATCATATTTAGGCTTACACTTACAATACTTATCTAATAATTTCTTTAAGTCTGTTCTTATAGGTATCTCAATGACTTCTTTAGTTTTTATTTGCCTTTTCCTTATTGTAGTCTTACCATATACATCCACTACTTTTAAGGCTAATATATCTGATATTCTTAATAAGGTCTTTACTCCCAATTCAAACATTATCATATCTCTTTCGCTTCTGTAGTTTAAATACTCCCTACATTCCTGTATCTTTGATTTATCTGTAATGGCATATACCTTCATCTTATCACCACACTTTCAAAATAAAGCCATTACTTAATAGCAATGACTTTACTTTTATATAATTAAATTATTAAAATTGAAAGGCTTATTTAATGCCTGTAATCTTGCATATATGCTTAGGTCTTGTTGTCTTGCAATCCAACATACTGTATATTTGGAAGGCAATCAAACCTTTCTTTAGGCACTCTGTATCTTCAATTATTTTGATTTGTATATTATTTTGAATACCTATTAACATTGCCATTGGGTCAAATACTAAGGAGTCACTACCATTAGTGGTGTCATACTTTAATTGATTACTTACTATTTGTTGTAAGTCTGTTACTGCCTTTGGTGCTGATAGATATTGACCGTCATTTGTCTTTAATAGGCTCAATAATTCTTCTGTTTCAGCATTTATACCATATGCAGTTGGATTCCCGTTTGCTTGTCTTACTTTGCTGATAGCCTTTATAAAATCATCATAGCCACCACCAGTTGTTGCTGATATTGAATTAATTGCACTATCGTTCATTATTCCCCCTGGGGCGAATGTTTCAAAGCCTGTATTGTCTGCATTTGCTTGACCATATATAAATGCTTTATCTATTGTATTTGCCATTGCTTGGGCAAATACTTGTCTTATTATTTGATCTAAATTTGTACTTGAATTTATGCTTTCAAGTGATACATAAGCATATCCGTAAACTGTTTTTGCTTTTAACTCTACACTATCTAGTTCAAAAGAACCTTCTGCCCCTTCTGTTCCCTCTGCTTTAAATGCAAAGGTTGGGTCTGTTTTTACCCTTGAAATTGTCATGTTATTACTTTCCATTGGAACTACTGGAACACCTGCATTTGTAAATAATGATAAATTTCTTGCTAAATCTATTATGTTCGCACTTAGAACCTCTGGGATTAATACACCCGTTGAGGTTGTAGTTACTATATTTTTAAATTCTTGATTACTCCACTTTCCAGTAACCATTCCTTTTATTACTGTGCCTAATGCTCCATCTTGATTTAATAACTCTTTTGTCCTTTCATCTGATACACTAACTCTATCTGCTAATTTATCAGCCTTGTTTAAAAATAAGTTTGACACTTTATTTTCCCCCCTTATTGAATCACCTATTGAATCTATTACCACACCATTTTTTATATCTACACTTTTAGAATATATATCTGTTACCCTGTGGTTGTCTTCCAATGCTCTTCTATTTGCTTGTTCTAATGCACTTTCATTTGGGTCAATTAATGAATTGATATAATTTTCAAAATCACTTTTATATTTTTTATCAAGTTCTTTATTTTCATTATCCAGTTTATCAATTTGATTGAATAAACTATCGACCTTCTCCTGATCTGCTTGTGTCATTTGATTTTTTTCATTAACTTTTCTCATTATTGTTTGTGCTTCATTTAATAGTTTGCTTCGTTCTGCTTTATACTCTTTATATTTCTTAAAATCCATTGTTTCACCTTCTCTTTACAGAAATTTTGTTTTTTCTTGTAAATAATGAAGTTGTATTTGTGATAAAACCATTGATAATAAATATTTAGCAGTTCCTTTATCTGAATTTTTAACATCTCCTAAAGCATTTGACATGTCTTTTAATAAATCTCTTAATACTTCAAGTTCTTTTTCTTCATTTTCAAGTTCTGAAAAATTATAAGAAACTGTTTTTATTCCTTTTTCTTCATTTTCAATTTTTTTAATAAAGTCTTCTAATGCACCTCTAACTATTGTTGAATTATTGACTTCTGCACCTAATGGAGTTTTCTTTTTCACTTCTTCAACTGTACTTTTTAATTTTTCTTCTAATTCGTCTGATAATCTTACGTTTATTGATGTTGCCATCTTATCACTTTCCTTTCTTTGTTAAATTCCAATTTTTATATTTTCATTTTATACCACATTGTTTTATTTGTAAAGCATTGTTTTACAAATATTTTTTTGTATACAATATAAAGGTGTTCATGACGAACACCTTTATATTTATTTATATATTTTATTAAATCTTTCAAATGACTTTGTTATAGTATTTTTTATACTTTTTCTATTCTTATACAATTCATTAGCTGTTTGGGAAATACTCTTTTTTTCTATAAATACCATTTTAATTACTTCTTTTTCATGTGGTTCTAACATGGATAAAATGTTATCTACTCTTTTATTAGCAATTTCGTTAATTCTTATTTTCTTTTCTAACGTTTCAATTTTATTCATAGCAGAATCATTGTTTTTACATTTGATTGATGTTTGAACCTTTTCATCATAATTAATTACCCCTATTTCATATCCTAATCTTAATTCTTCAATTTTTAACCTCATATCCTCGTTTTCAATTTCTCTTAGTCTATATAATAATAAGTCCTTTTCTATATTATTTTGATTCATGTAAAAATCCTCCTTTATTATTTACAAAGCAACAATAAAGGTGTATAATCATGTTGCGAATATGAATAGTATACCTTTATGGTTGCTATTTTTTTTATATTATTTAATATTTCTATTAAATCGAGCTTGTCCTCTTAGCAATTCAATTTAATAGAAATGCTATCTCAAAAATGTCACTCCATTAATCACATAATATTTTCTATTACTTGAACCATCTGATTTTCTGACCCTTTCAATATTTTCGTAGCCTTGCTTTTCTTTTAACTTATTAACAAAATAGTTATATCCCTTTGCAGTTCCAATTATATTTTCTGGTATTATATTTATTAAATTATCTTCTTCACACATCTTAATATAAGCCTTTTCAACTTCTTCACATCCAATATAAAACCCTTCTACTGGTACTATTATTTCGTTTGAAAACTTCAACAATGAATCTAACTCTTTAATATTCTGCATTGTATCTTCTTTTATGATATTAGGAATAGTTAAAGTTTTATTTATTAAGCCAATTGCTCTATAGATAAAATACGAGAATACATAATCAAAATTTTCTTTAATTTCTTCCTTATAAAAGCTTGCATTTCGCTTTTCTATTGGAATCTTATTTATGAATTTTATAAACAATAATCTTCTGTTTACCGCATCATCATAGTTTGTAAATTGCGGAATATCATTAGTATCAATTAATAAATCTAATTTTTGTAAATCTACATCTATTAACTTTCCTCTTGTTGGTCTTGCCTTTTCTGTTGAATTTGATAGGATATTTTTAAATTTTGCTTGGTTAATAATATCTGTTGTATCTCCTTCACTTGATAACCCAAAAGATTTATTATCTAATGAAACAAGTAAATCATCTCTTGAAACATCATCATTGCCTTTATGTCTTGTAGTAAAATATGTGTATGGGATATTTACTGCATTGTCTTCAAATAAATCCTTAACAATATTTTTAAATGTTGATTTCCCTGTTGCTCCTCCACCTATCATAAATATTGCTAATTGCAGATTTTTTCCTAACATTTTGTAAGCAATTAAATCTAATATAAATTCAAGCCTTTCATTGCCTAGCACATTTTTATATAGCTTCAATCTATCCTCAACAAATCTTAAAGAATCTTTTTTATCTATAAGGTTATATTTTGATGTATTCAAAATCAAATCATTTCTACATGATTTTTTTATTTCTCCTTTGTTTAAGTCAATTATCAATCCATTTTTTGAACATAATATATTTTCATTTCTTTTATGATATCTTAAATTTATACTATATACTTCATCACGTTTAAGCTTATCTAATGCCTCACTTACACGGTTTTTATTATCCCATGAATTAACCTTTTTAGTTAACTTTGAAAAATCATCTTTTTCCATATTCATCATATTTTTTTCTAATTCAAAATTACATTCCTTAATAAAATTATTGTAAACTATTCGCCCTTCTTCTTCTGTTAACATTATCCATGAGTTCCCATTCCATTTTATAAATTTATATTCATTAGATGAATTTATGATAGCTTTAAAGTTTCCACCTACATATGATATAAAAGCTTTTTTACTGTCCTCATAACTTACTAAAGGAATACTTACGCACTGGTCTACATTGCCAATTATTCTTTCTATGAATGTTTTAAAATATATTTCTGATTTAGTATCAAGTGAATATTGTGTTATTTCACTATATTTTTGAATTGCAGTAAGTTCCTTAACAACATTAAAATTTTGTAGCATATTCTCGCTATCGTTGTAATTAATTAAAATACTTGAAATAATATCAAATTCATTACTTGGAAATTCAATTTTATTTTCAAGTAATAAATTCTTATATTCTTCTCTAGCTGAAACATTAGAATACATATAAGAAAGTGCCACAACGCATATTTCTGATTCCTCTAAATCAAATTTAACTTTTTTCAAATACTCACCATCTTCCTATTGATAAATATATTTTTCAATGTAAAAAATCACTGTCTATTTGTCAAATACTCTAAAACCATTGCTATTACTAGCTTTACCATAGACAATATAATAAATATAAATTTGTCTATGGTTGTCTACTTATTTTAAATAATAAATTTAAAATATAAATCCAATCCTAGACACTTATAGACAAACAAAAAAATGTTTATATGTCTACTTTAAAAGCTTGATATTACTAACTTTTTATCTTTTTAGACAAGTAGACAAGTTATTTGAATAATCAAAAAAAATATATATTTATAAATCAATAAGATTATCTAAATTACTTATCATCCCTTTAATTGCCTTAAATTGATATTCATAAGATTTTATCTTACTTTCTAACTGTGCTATTTTTAAATCCTTCTTTAGCATATCGTCATTACTCTCTATTCCTAAATATTTATTTAAATCAGTTCTAGTAACTAAATATTCCCTTCCGTTTTTAGTTGCTTTTAACTTTCTTTCCCTAACATGCTTTTGAATAGTTGATAGTGGCAATCCTGTTTCCTCTGCAACTTGGAACAATTTTAATAGTTCATGCTTTGCCATAAATTATTCCACCTCTTTTCTTTCTGTTTCTCCAATATATCCAATACACTCATTATCATCATTTTTTAGTGAGTAGCACCATTTAAACACACTTATTATATTAGGTGGACGTCTTACTTTTGCTAATTTATCTTTGTATAAGTCCACTATTCCACCATGAAAAAATATTTCTAATTGTCCATCATCATAACTTATAACATTGTAGACCTTGCCTTTTACCAGTATGTTAGAATTAGAATAATAAAATGTGCCTTTTAGTAATTGCTCTTTTAATTCTTCCATGCTTCACTACCTCCATAATTTATTTATGTAAATCATTGCAATTTACTTTTGTCATCTCTCTGCATTGTCATTTTAGGATTTTATAGAAATGATATTTTATTTATTCTTCATCTGAAAAAAATAAATCTTGAACAGAAATACCAAGTATTTTTGATAGTTTTTTCATAGTTTCTATTTTGGGCTCTCGTTTTTCAGCTTCATAATTTTGTATTGTACTCACAGTAACACTTAATTCTTGAGCCAATTTTTTTTGAGTATATCCTTTTTCAATTCGTTTTAATTTTATTTTCAATCCATATTGCACACATGCCCCTCCTTTATTGCACACTTTAAGTGTGCTCTTATTTATTAATATACACCCACTAATAGTGTGTGTCAATGCTTTTTTTATATTTTTTCTGTACTTTATGTGTGTGTTAGTATACAATTATTTTGAGGTGATAATTTTGATTATTGGTAGTAAGATAAAAGAACTAAGAAAAGAACGTAATTTTACACAAAAGGATTTAGGAGAATTACTTGGTTTATCTGCTAGTACAATCCAAAAATATGAACTAGAGCAACGTGAACCAACACTTGAAACACTAAGTAAAATGTCTGAAATCTTTGAAGTCCCACTTGATACTTTTAATAAAAAATATATTTCTATGTCCCAAAGCTTTAAGGATTCAATAAATCGTTTAAAAAAAGCAGAGCAACAAGCAGATTCCATTGATAATACAGAAAATGTAATAAAAGAATATCCCCATTCAATAAAAAATGCTAAAAGATTTGTATTGAAAAATAGTTTTTCAGTTGATGTAGATTTACTTACTGACAACCAGATTGAGGAACTTTTTACTTCTATTGATTTCGCAATTAAATTAAAACTTGAAGAATTCAAAAATAGTAAGGCTGGTGAATAGATGGCAAGTTATGAACAATTATCAAAATATAATTGGAAAGCTACTGTAAGCCTAGGATATGAAAGTGGAAAACAAATCAAGACACGAAAACAGGGTTTTAAAACAAAAAAAGATGCTGAAAAGTGGGTTACTGATACTTTAGGTAAAAAGCATAAAGGATATATTGCACCATCAACTAGCAATATATTATTTAAAGATTATATAAATAAATGGTTTAATGAATATAAGGTTTTAAATGTTAGCCTTAACACTAAAAACGACTATATATACAGAATTAACGCTCATGTAATACCTATGATTGGAGATTATAAACTTAATGAATTAACTACTTCTATTATCCAAGATTTTTATAATAAATTAATAAGCGAAAAAAACATGAAGCCAGTATCTGCAAAAAAAGTATATGATATTGTTAATGGCTGCTTAAAATATGCAAAAAAATCAAAGTTAATTTATGATCTACCTACAGACATTGAAAAACAAAAATTAGAAAAGCCTTCAATTGAGTTTTGGAGCAAAGAGGAAATTGACTTTTTCTTAAGTGAAATAAAAGAACATTACTTATATACTCCAATATTCTTAGACGTTCTTACAGGCTTAAGAATAGGTGAATTGTGTGGCTTACGTTGGAGTGATGTTGACTTAGATAATGGGTTTATAGAAGTTAATAGTCAAGTTATACAAGATAGAATCAATAAAGAATTGATATTATCATCACTTTTAAAAACCTCTACAAGTCATAGAATTATTTCTATCCCACCAGTATTAATTGACCATTTAAAAGCAATTAAAGAAGAAAGAAATGCTTTAAAAGGTGACTTTGTTATTTTAAGTCGTGAAGGTTTTATGTGTAATCCCCGTAATGTATCAATGAATTTTACTAAAACAGTTTCAAAATATAAGCAATCACTTGAAGATATTGAGAAAGAAAATAAAACCGTTCCTGAAAATTATATGCAACTTAAGCAAATATCATTTCATGGATTACGGCACACTCATGCAACATTATTAATATTCAATGGTGAAAATATAAAGGTGGTATCTGATAGGCTTGGTCATAGAGATATAAGCATAACATTAAATACTTATACCCATGTCATGGACGATATGAAAAATAATACGGCTACACTGTTAAATAACCTCTTCAAAAGTTCTTGAATAATCCCTTAAAAACTTTCTTAAGAAGAATAATCCCCAAACAATCCCTATTTTAAGCATAAAAAAGGCTTAACCCTAATAGCTAAGCCTTTCTTTTTACTAAACTGGCAGAGCGTGAAGGAATCGAACCCTCAATGTACCGTCCGTAGCGGTATGTTATATCCGTTTAACTAACGCTCCATATAACTTTTAGCAACATGTTTATATTATCACAAGCTACTACAATAATCAAGTTTATAATATTACATAACATTAAATTTATAATATTTCTCTTTATTAATTAAATATTACTTACAATATAAGTTATCTAAAAAGATTATTATACACTTTTATATAACTTATATTGTCCTATTCACAATTAATTATAAATAAATATCTGAAAATTCAACTTCAAGCACTTCCACTTTGCTTTTAGTATTTAAATATTTATTTCTGCTATCCTTGCACTCCTCTACAATTTCTATGGGTAATTTAATTATAAATTCAGAGCCTCGGTTTTCTTCACTTTTAAGTTCTATACTTCCGTTGTGAGCCTTTGTCAAATATCTAACTAAATCCAATCCTATTCCGCTTCCAGAATTCTCATTTCTTTTATTTCTTGATGATTGAATGAATCTATTAAAAATAGTATCCTGCTCCTCCTTGGGTATTCCCATTCCCTCATCTCTTATAGATATAGTTATTTGATTTATGCTTTTCCATGCATTTATATATATACTGCTTTCTCTTGGAGAAAACTTTATAGCATTTGAAATTAAATTCATTATTATTCTATCTATAGCTTCTGGATCAACTGCCATAATACATTCTTCAACATTTGTATCAAAAACTAAAGATATATTCTTCTGCTTTGCATATTTATCTATAGAAGATATATCCCATTCTATTAAATTAATTATATCTAAATTCTCTCTTTTAATGTTATAATGCCTTTGTTCTAATTTTGTAGTATCTATAAGATTATTTATGAGCTTTAAAATTTTATAAGCATTTCTTTTTATAATATCAATATGTTCTAAAGAATCCTTATAATCATCTTTATAACATTGTACAATACTTAAAATTATATTTAATGGTGATCTTAAATCATGAGATATATTCAAAATAAAATCTTCTTGAGCTTTTTTACATTCTGACATTTTAGTGAGTTTATTAATTAATTCTTCTTTTGATAACTTTTTTAGTTCCTCCATATCAAATATATATTCATTATTTGTCTCACTGTCTCTAAAAACATTAACCTCAACCATCTTTAAATCCCCTTTTGTTTTTTACTTTTTTTACCATATACCTTTAATATATAATATCATATTCTCCGCCAGTGAACAACTCCATCTTAAATAAATTTTAATTATAATAGTTAATTATTATTAGTAAAAATGTAATAAAAATATTGAATGATTATTTAATATTGAACAAAATCTAAGGTCTAATAATATTTAGAAATTATATATTGACTTAGTTATGACCACTTTTTGAATCAATGTTATTTATAATTTCATCTTTTATATACTTTAATATTAGTAATACATATGTTAGCGTGCCTGCTATAAACATGGAATCAAAATTTATACCTGGATTTATTGTTTCTAATGCAGTTTGTATTATGAGTGGTAATGTTGCTGCATATAAAGTTACTGAATATAACGCTATATATTTAACTACCATTTTCATAAATATAGTGAAAATAGAAGCAATAACTACTACAAGTAAACAATTTATTAGTAAATTAATAAGTATACTTTCAAAATTACTAACAATTAAATATATGATAGAATTTAATTCAAATTTAATATTTTTAGGCCAAATATATATGCTTTTTATTCCCGATAAAATTAAGGTAAGTAATATTACATAAAAAATTGATCTAAGTATCCCCTCTTTGGCATATCTGGAAAATACCTTTATATCATATATAGATGTTATAACCTTTATAAAAAAATTAGTTTTATTATTCATGTTACCTCCAAATCAGTATTCCTTAGTTTCATTAGTTATACTCAATATATTAACACATATTAAAATTAGTTAAAACGTCAAGGTTTATTATTTGTTTTTATTGTCAATATTATATGTGAAAGATAATATATGTTATTAAAAACATTTATTATAAATGCTTAGAAAATGTTTTTATAATTAAACTTTTTTAATAACTTAGTCACTCAATCAGGGGGCGTTTTTTTGAAAGCAAATAGACTTTATTATAGTAAAACAAAAAATATCAAAATCTCAAAAGCAGTATTTTATATTTCTCTATTGCTTGGCATTCTATTATACTGTTTATATGAACACCATAACTACACTGTATTATTAGATACTTTTAAAACAAATTTTAATGATTATAACTTCTCTGAAGCAAATAATTTATTATTAACTAAACAAAATTTTAATCCGTTCAAATTATTTTTAGCTAATATGGATGTTTCTAAGTATTTTAATTCCAAAATTACGGAATTATCAGACAGTATAAATAATAACAAAATATCACCTGAAGACGCTTTATTACAGCTTAAAGAAATTAAAAGATATAACATTATAGCTGATGATGAATTACATAATATTTCAGATTCAATGGACTTAATTAAAGATTCAAATAAGAATTATGCTGATGCCATAAATTATTTTGATAATGAGCAATACGTCGAGGCAATAGCATGTTTAAAAAAGGTTTCAGCTTTAGATTTAAATTATCCAAAATCATTGATATATATAGATAAATCTAAAAACGCATTAAAAGATTCATTATTTAATTATTGTGACTCTTTAGTCAATAATGATCATTATACTGAAGCCTTATCAAAAATTTCTGATAACAGTAAAATTTTAGGTAATGATGCTGATATAGAAGCAAAAATAACTGACATTAAAACTAAACAACAAGAATACCTAGATAAAAATTCTGCTGTCGCTGAGGCTTCTTCTCGTGCATTAACAACCGTAATATCACCAAGTAACATTAATACATTAAATATTCAAAGTGATACATCTTATCTTATTAATGTAAATATAAAAAACCAAAAAACATATATTTATAAAGGAAAAGCTGATAATTGGAAATTAGTTAAAACTTGTTCTTGTTCTACTGGAATATCTGGAGAGGATACACCTTCAGGGTCCTTTTCAATTCAAGAAAAAGGTGATTGGTTCTTCTCTGATAAATATAATGAAGGTGGAAAATACTGGACTCAAATTACAGGAGATATCTTATTTCATTCAGTTCCATTTAATAAAGATAAAACTAATGTTTTAGATTATACGATGAATAAACCATCATCTCATGGTTGTATTAGACTTTCACTTGATGATGCCAAATGGATTTATAATAATATTCCTAAAGGAAGTAAAGTTATAATAAAGTAAATATCTTGATAATTTAATATATATGTTACAATTGATTTTCTACATTTAACATTTAGATATTTACTTAGCGGATAGACATCCTAAATGTAATTTTATTATCGCAACATATATATGCAATGTAAAAAAGCAAGGTTACAAATATAACTCTTGCTTTTAACTTAAGTTTTATAGTACTTCAAATTCCTTTTCTAAAGAAAATGAATATAGATACTTATATTTAACTGCCCTTCCTGTCATTTTAAATATGGCATTGCTATAATACTCTAATTGTTTAATATATTTCTGCTTAAATTCTTCTTCCTGACCTTCTTTTATATAATCAGTTTTATAATCCAAAAGAATAAGCTCTCCATTATATTCAAAAAAACAATCAATTATTCCCTGCAATCTAACATTCTCATCTTTATATTTATCATCTAAAGTTTTATCTACCTCTAAACTGCTTATTTCAGTATAAAATGGTACTTCTCTATAGATTTTTTCTCCTCTTTTATTTATTTCAAGAATTTTGCTTCCTAAATTAGATTTGAAAAAATTCAATATTTTATAAGGATTTATTGCTTTTAACTCTTCCTTAAGTAAAAATTCTTCTTCAAATAATTTTTGTAGCTGTTCACTAATTTCTGCTACTGATGAAACTCTATTAAAATCTATTTTTTTCATTGCAAAGTGAACTGCCGTACCCCTTTCAGATGGAGTTAACCCCTTTTTTTTCTGAAGAAATTTAGGAGTTGTTATAATCTTTTCCCTGTAAGTTTCTTCAGTATCATAATTTTCTTCTTCATTTCTTCTCTTTAAATCTGAAACTGAAATATTACTTTTAAGAGTAGTTAATGCCTTTAACTGATACTCATATGATAGTCTCCTATTTATCTCCTCATTAACGGCTTGATCATTTAAATTTACATATGCCATTGAGTCAAACTGATCTTCTTCATTTTCACTATCTGAATCAGATTTAATAATTAGATCATTTTTATTCCAAAAATTTATTTCCCACTTGGATATGTCATCACTTAATCCCTCACATGAGACTCCTATTTTTTCATTAAATACATTTCCTGCGTTATGATGACACAATGCCATGCAAAGCCAATCTAAATATGATCTCCCTTTTAATACTTCAGAAGGTAAAATTCGAGCCTTATCTAAAGATGCTGAATTTATCCATCTTTCTACTGATTTTTCAATATTGGCAGTTGTACCTGTCATGATTAACTTTTCCTTTGCTCTAGTACATGCCACATAAAGTATTCTCATTTCTTCTGATAATGTTTCGAGTTTCATTTTCTTTTTTATAGATTCCTTAGCTAATGTTCCAATGCTAAATCTTTTTTCTAAATCTACAAATTCAGGTCCAAATCCTAAATCTTCATGATATACTATGTCCTTATTTAAGTCCATCAAATTAAAGTTTTTACCAATTCCACATAAGAATACTACTGGAAACTCCAATCCTTTACTTTTATGAATACTCATAATTCTAACTACATCTTCATTTTCTCCTAGTATTTTGGCACTTCCCATGTCTCCGGAAGATTTTTTAAGTTTATTTATAAAATTTATAAAATTAAATAATCCCTTAAAACTTGTTTTTTCAAATTGTCTTGCTCTTTGAAATAATATTCTTAAATTTGCTTGTCTTAATACACCATTAGGCATAGCCCCAACATATCCATAATAAGCAGTATCCATATATAAGTACCATATGAATTCATCAATTGCCATATAAATTGATTTTTTTCTCCACTTATCAATATTATCAATTAAATATTTACACTTATTTATTAACTCTTTTGAATACTGTCCTTCTCCAGATTTAAAATCTTCCTTGCTTATACACTTTATATTCTCATAAAAGTAACTTTCTTTATTTACTAGCCTTACTTCACTTATCTCCTCTGCTGAAAAACTGATAATTGGAGATCTCATTATTGCTATCATCGGAATATCCTGCATTGGATTATCAATTATTTTTAATAAAGAAATTATTGTTCTAATCTCAATAGATTCAAAATATCCTGATCCTGTATCTGCATATACTGGAATTCCTTCATTCCCTAATTCATCTAGTAGTGTTTCAGACCAATTCTTTGTTGCCCTGAGAAGAATTACAATATCTCTATATTTTAATGGTCTATATTCTCCAGTTTCCTTATCTATAACATTAAATGTTTTCTCTCCACTTTGTGACATTAATTCTCTAATCTTTCTTGCCACAACTCTTCCCTCTAACGCAACATTACTTATTTCTTCTTGATCATCTTCAATATCTTCTGCTGCTTCTTCTTCATGATTTTTATCCACTATATTGACCTCTATTGATCCGCCAGCAATTACATTATCTTGGCTTACTTCTTTATAACTAGCACCTAAATTTAGTGCTTCTTCATCTGTATATTCTAGCTCTCCAACAGTTTCAGACATTAGCTGCTTAAACAGATAATTTACACCATCTATAACTTCTTTTCTGCTTCTAAAATTTTTATATAGCTGAATCTTTCTGTTATTACCTTGATCTATATGATAAGTATTATATTTTTCAATAAATAATTCAGGTTTTGCCTGCCTAAATCTATATATACTTTGTTTTACATCACCAACCATAAACACATTAGGATTATCATACTCTTTTCTAGATACTAAATTTATTATTGTTTCCTGTACATTATTTGAATCTTGATACTCATCAACAAGTACCTCATCAAAGTATTCCTTGAATTCTACTGCTACCTTAGATGGTATTATATTATTATTTTCATCGTAATCAATTAATACTTTTAAACATAAATGTTCCAAGTCATTAAAATCTAGTATATTTCTTTCTCTTTTTCTTTTTCTGAATCTTTCATCAAACTCTAAAACAATTTCTGTTAACTTTTTAATATATGGATATGAACCTTTAATATTAAGCAGCATTTGCTCTGGAGTTACTGCAAACGTATTATTAATTAATTCAGATATTTTCTTCTTAATATCGTCTCTTATTTTTTTTACAAGATTTTGAGAACTTTCATCTGAAACCTTATCTTTTTTAATAGTCTTCAATCTAGAAAAACTTATGCACAATAATGAGTTGTAAATTGCCTCAAGCCCATTATCAGTAGATTCGTAAGCTTTTTTTATATCTATTAGTTCATTTGTAAAATTATCTAAATATGCTTCTAGACCATCTATCTTATTAATTATTTCAATGGCTTTTTCCATCATTTTAATATGGCCTTGAACTTCAATTCTAATACTTTCAATAAGAACTTTTACCCATTTTGTCTGATTCAGTTCTCCTAATGTATTGATATTGAAAATTTCTGCATTCTTATTAAGCCATTTTTCAGGCCATGGACCTGACATAGTAAAATTATGTAAATCTAAAACTAAATCCCTAAGGTTATTATCATTCTTATAGCTGCTAAATGCTTCAACCAGATTAATAAATTCAGTATCCTCTTCATCATATTTATCTTCAAAAAGTTCTTCCATAACTTCATTCTTAATTAATATACCTTCCGTTTGATCTCCAATTCTAAAAGATGGGTCTAAATCTATTCTATGATAGTTATTTTTTATTACATCTAAACAAAATGAATGCATTGTAGTGATATTAGTTCTATTTAATAATGTTAGCTGTTTTTGAAGATTCTTAGAATTAGGTTTTCTTTCTAACTCTTTTGATATGGCATCAGCAATTCTCTCTCTCATTTCTGCTGCTGCTGCATTAGTAAATGTCACAACTAATAATTTATCTATATCAACTGGATTCTCATCATTTGTAATTATTCTAATAATTCTCTCTACCAATACAGCAGTTTTACCAGAGCCTGCTGCTGCTGCAACTAAAAGATTGCAATTTCTTGTTTCAATTGCACTTAACTGTTCCTTAGTCCATTTCGTTTCTCCCATATATTATCTCTCCTATCACTATCTAAAGCTGTTCAAATTATAATTTAGTATTTATAGACTATAAGCTATTTTAATAAAACATTCTCACGAATCATTTTCTTCCCGTAAACAACTTATAGAACTTTTTATATTGTTCCAAATTTCATTTGAAGATTTCTTTGAAACTATCTTATATTTATTATCCTTTATTGTCGTATCAAACTGGCATATTGACGAAAAATCACAATATTCACAATATGTTCTATTGGCATTTTTAATTGGTTGTATTTTAATTTCTCCACTCAGCATCTCTTCACATAAATCTATCATTTTTTTATTAACGTACTCTCTAAGTAATATAAATTCTTCTTCTGTAACTACGTCACTATTAGATTTAAAATCTCCATCATTTTTAAATGCAGCTGGTATAATTAATGAATATCCATCAATATCCTTATCCATCGCTCTAACAACCCTAGCATCCTTTAAAACTAATCCTCTCATTTTCAAAGCACTTAGAACCTCTTCTTGTACCTGTTCTGTTGTCATTTCTTTATTTCCCTTTATTATAGGGTCATCTATTTTAAAATATAATATAGCACCAGGCTTCACTTGCTTCTTTAATATATATTTAGAATTTTTAATAAGAGCATCTAAATAAACTAATAGTTGCATTTGTAATCCATTATAAAGTTCATTTAAATCAAGTTTATTAGAACCAGTCTTATAATCTACAACTCTAATATAAGTTTCTCCATCTAAATCCAATGTATCTATTCTATCTATTCTTCCTTGAAGATATACTTTTTCTTTTGAGCTTAATTCTAATGTTATGGCTTCCCCTGATCTATAGTCTCCAAAATTAAATTCTGTTTTGAATACTTCAAATTCACCTTTTCCTATTTGATTTGCAATAACTGAGACAGATTTAGAGATTACCCTTTTAAACCTTTGAGCTAAATATCTAAACTTTTTTGAACTATTTAATATGGAGTTATCGTCAGAAATTAATTTTTTATCAATAAGACTAGACACTATATCTTTGCACTTCTCATTGTTTAATTCAGACCACAGAATACCCTCTTCTCTAATTTTATTCGTAAATGAATCTAACATTTCATGTACAAATGACCCTAAATCTGGTGGTGTAAATTCGTATACTTTTCTGTTTTTAGCTTTAAGTCCATATTGAACAAAATATGAAAATGGACATTCAGCATACTTTTCCAATCTTGAAACACTAAATACTAACTTTCCCATGTCATTTTGATAAAGCTTTTTAAGCTTACTTCGAGCAATCTTATCACCTACATTAGAATATTCAAGACCTTTAAAGATGCTCTTAACTTTTTCCTTAAACTCTTCCTTCTCACTAAACCAACTATATACGTCTGGCCAATATTCTTCTACATCTTCTTTATCAAAATCCTTTCTCATCGCAAGTATAAGTTCATTAAATGTTGGAATTGGAGTATTAATTTTATTAAACTTATCTTTTTCATTACCTAAATCATAAATATCACTTTCTTCTACTAATCCAGGCAATATTTTTTTGATTCTAGGTATCACTATAGATGGTCTTAATGATTTACCTTCAAAATCAGACATAGGATACGATAATAATAAATATTCACTACTTATTGTTAATGCTATATATAGTAAATATTGCTCCTCAAATACCTTGCTCCTGGTTGTTGATGATAAACTTACACCTATTTCGCTTAATATTCCCCTATCTCTATCTGATAGTATTCCTTCTTCCTTTTTAGATGCTGGCAGTACACCATCATTTATTCCTACTATATAAAGAACCTTAACATCTCTACCTTTAATTCTTGCTATATCTCCAATATTCACCTGATCTAAAGCAACTGGTATAACTCCAATTTCCTCATTTGAGAACCCTGAATTTAATATTTTAAAAAATTCAAAGCTATCTAATTTTTCATCTCCAATTACATCTACTGCCTGATCTAAAATCTCTATAACTATACCTTCAACTTGACTATATTCCTTAACTTTATCTTCTAAACCAATTTCCTCAAAAGCTTCTATCCATTCATTTATTCTCTCAAAAGCTTTTAAGTCAACTAAAAACTCATAAATCGCCGTACATATATCCCTAACATTATGCTTTCCGTCTATTTTGTTATGAAAAGTTATTAAGGGAATTCTTATTTCCTCCATAATTTCAGATATTAATATTTTCTCATCCGTTAATTCTTCATTATTATTAAACCATTTTTCATTAATTATCTCTTCTACAGTCCACTTATATCCTTTTACTCCATGTTCAAGCACGAAGTTTTCTAAAATATCTATATATGAGTTATCTATACCAGTTAATCCACTTTTCAAATATTTAAATACACTCTCATAAGACCAATTTTTAAATAAAATTTCAAAAGCTGAACTTATAAGTACTATTAATGGATTACTTAACAACTGAATCTTTTTATCTAAGAAATACGGTATATCATAATCTTTAAATATTACTGATATTATTTTTTGATAATCATCTATATTTCTACAAACAACAGATATATCTTTATATCTATATCCTTTATCCCTTACAAGTTCAATAATACTTCTCGCTACCCGCTCAATTTCATCGTAAATATTATTTGCTTTATATAGCGCTACATTATTACACTTATCTCTATATTCTGTAAATGGATAAGTAAAGAAATATTTTTCAATGTGTCTAAGCTCCGCATTACTTTTAAATCTATATGGTATAGTATTATTTAAATAAATAGGTCTATCATAAGCTATGTTATTATCCTCTATTATCTTCAATATCTTATTTTCTGTGTTTTTTACTATATTAAATACATCAGTTATATCTTCGTATTTATCATCTATAGATTTACTACTATCCATACAAAGAGTTATATTTACTCTCTTGCATCTCTTGGCTAACAATCTTATAATTTCTAATTGTTGAGGTGTAAAACTATTAAATTCATCTATCCATACTTCTGAATCTACATATGCGTCAGATTCCGATAACTTTTTTTCTAGTAATGTTAATTCATCATCTCCATCAATATAATTTTCATGCATCTTTAAATTAAATGCTTCATAGACTACTGCTAATTCCTTGATTTTTTGCACTAATTCATAATCATTTATTTTTCCATCTAATGCTTGCAGACTATCAATATTAACATTGTATTTCTTAAATTCAGAAATTACTTCAGAAATTACTTTATTGAATCCTTGCTCTCCTGATATTTTTTTAAAATAATCTAAAGAATCTATCGTTTCATTTAGCACTCTATGAATTAACATGTTTCGTCCAGACTCTTTTATTATTTCTTTGACACGTCCACCGTATTCTTCAAAAATTTCATGTGCCATTTTTTTAAAACTTAATACTTCGGTTCTTAAAAAAGCACGTTCTCCAATAGCTTTTAACATTTTATTTTCTGTAGTGAATGTATATTGCTCTGGAACTAATAAAATTAATTTGTTTTCTCCTATTCCCTCACCTATTTTAACTTTTATATCATTAATACAAAATTGACTTTTTCCTGTCCCTGCTCTTCCATAAATAAATCTTATACTCATATGTGCTATACCTCACCTTTTAAATATCTGCTAATTCTTTTTTACCTATTCCCATAATTATAGTATCAACATATCTACCATTTATATAAACTTTATTTCTCTTTATTCCTTCTTCTACAAATCCGCATTTCTTATAGCAATTTACTGCTCTTAAATTATACTTTATAACTTCTAACTCAACTCTTATAGCATCTAATTTCCCAAACAAATATCGTATAAGCGTCCTTATAGAATCCTGACCATATTTCTTTCCCCAATACATGCTTCCAATGGTTATTCCAATAGAATATATTCCTTTGCAATCATTACTCTCCTTATATGTTATAAATCCAACTAAAACATTCTTTTCATTAATTATACTTAGCGCCTTCCTTAAACTTTTATTGCCACTTTGTATATCATTAGGTATCGTATTATATAATTTAACATTTTCATCATTAAATAATCTATATAATATCAAAATATCTCTCTTTTGTAACGTTCTCAAATATATATTATAACCTTTAAGCATGATTCACCTTCTTTAGCAAATTGGTGTACTAATTTTATTATAATATTTTAATTCTAAAATTTAAATTTATTGCGTCAATTTTTAATTATATTTATTAAATGTTTGTATTATAATTTTTTGAACAACAAAAAAAACATCTAACATAATGTTAGATGTTTTGGCGGAGGATCCGGGATTTGAACCCGGGCGCCAGTTACCCGACCTACGCCCTTAGCAGGGGCGCCTCTTCAGCCACTTGAGTAATCCTCCACGTGCCCTCTATTATTTTTACTTTAAAAATAATGTGGCGGAAAGATAGGGATTCGAACCCTAGGTACGCTTACACGCACGCCGGTTTTCAAGACCGGTGCCTTAAACCAACTCGACCATCTTTCCGTAACTCACAAAACTTATTATACCAAGCAAGACTATACCTGTCAATATTTTTATTCGAATAATTTTAGCAAGATTCACAATCTTAATTTTTTTAATACCTTTATAAATTATTAGAAAATCAATTTTTTTATATGCAGGAAAATCTGCTTAACATATTGTGTGTTTCTACTACTTTCAAAAATAAAAAAACACCTAACCAACGTTAGATGTTTTTGGCGGAGGATCCGGGATTTGAACCCGGGCGCCAGTTACCCGACCTACGCCCTTAGCAGGGGCGCCTCTTCAGCCACTTGAGTAATCCTCCACATGCCTTCTAATTTTTTATTTTTTAGAAAAAAAAATGGCGGAAAGATAGGGATTCGAACCCTAGGTACGCTTACACGCACGCCGGTTTTCAAGACCGGTGCCTTAAACCAACTCGACCATCTTTCCACGTCTCACGACAAATATGATTATAACAAGGATTTATATTTATGTCAACTATTTTATTATATTTTCTTTTGTTAGTTTTATTTTAATTATAAAACTAACATGCATCATTGTACCTATATACTAAATTTAAGACGAAATCTTTTTAGTGCAAACAATATCTACACCAGTATTCATAATATTTTTGCATATAATGTCTCCAATGTTAATAGGTGTACTTGCATAAATCCTGCTAAGAACTTTAGAAAATTCCCTCCATAAGCCTTTCTCTATTGGCTTATTACTCTTTACTGATACAACCTTATAATTTTGATTACCTTTTATTCTAACTACACTAGTAAATACATCCTTATTTCCCATTCTTAATCCCCCTTACTCAAATTTCATTGAATTCCTTAATTCTTCCTACTAAGATATTGGAATCCATAGAATCATCTACTATACTCAAAATACTTTTATCCATTTCTCTGGCTAAAATTTTTATAATTCTCATATTACAATACGAACCGTTACAGCTCCCTACTCCTATTCCAGTACGCCTTTTTACTCCTTCAACAGTTCTTGCTCCTAAAGGTCTTCTTATGGCGTCGACAATCTCACCTTCTGATATATTATTGCAATTACAGACTATATTTCCATAGCGGCTATCTACTGAAATTATCTTATTTCTCTGCTCCTTAGACATATTTCTAAATATATATACATCTCTTTTCTTATCAATAAAATCTCTCTTTTTAGTTATATTCATATTTACTTTAAGTTTCTCCTCTATGTCTTTAGCGATAGCTGGTGCAATTGTTATTTGAGCATAGTGATTTCCTGAAATTCTCATATACCCCATTTCTACATTACTATTATCTATAAGAATATTATTCCCACTATATATTTCTGTAAATATATTAGTTATCAATTCTTTATCTATGTATTTCAATATATTTTTGGATAGCATCAATTCTTCCTCTAATCCTAAACACTTATTACTCTTAATTGCTATTAAATTTCCTTTTGATGACGTCGTAGGCATATTTATTATGAATGTATCTTCATCTATATCATCAATAACAATAGTATTTATATCATTCTTTAATCTTTCATTTAATAGTATATAATTTATTCTCTTATTCTTTGCTTCATTTTGAGCTTCATAAAACGTTCCATTTGAAAACTCATTCGGAATTGTATTGATTACAAATTTACATGTAAACTTATTTTTATTAGTAGTTACTTTAAATCCCTTAGATATATATTTTATATCTATAACTTCTTCCTCTAATCTAAAGTTTACACCATTATCTGCCGCTACCTCTGCATAAGAAATTGCTAGATTGTATGGAGAAATTATCGCAGTATTTTCTGAATATAATGCTTTATTTATATTAGTTTGCAAATTAGGTTCTATATCATAGATGGCACTGTCTTCTATTATATGAACAGAATCTATCCCTCTTTCCACAGCTCTTTTATTTATTTTATCAAGTACATCAGATCTAGCATCATTTGATGTTATTCTTAATGATCCCACTTTTCTATATGCAACACTAAACTTTTTACAATGCTCTTCGATTAATTTTCTTCCGACGCACTCTAATTTAGCTATAGTACTATCATCTGTCTCTGATCCATCATAAATAATTGCTGTATTAGCAAAGGATATATCATTTGCTATATCATAGTCCTTTTCAATCAACGCTATATTTATATTGTATTTTGAAAGTTCATATGCTATCGCACATCCAATTATTCCTCCACCTAAAATTAACACATCATAGTCCATTATTAATCCTCCAAATCTGATACAATAAAATTGCGTTTTCTAAGTTCTAATATGATTAAATCAATATCTTCTTGACTTTCTGCTGCTATTGTATGAATATGAACACCATTAGTTAATGCTGATAGCAATTTTGCCTTTTGCTCATTATATTTTTGAATGAACTTATTCAACTCATTGTAATTTTTAATCATAAGCATCCCTTTTATTTCTCCGTATAATGGATGCTCTACTATAACGTCTTCAACTGTTCCTCCATATTTAATAACTATACTTAATTCATCAAACATTTCTTCTTCTGTATGGGTTACCGCAATAATAGCTCTGACTTTATGCTGATTTGCATTTATTATATATCCATCTGGAGTTGCAATTATATTCTGCCCTTCAGCTCTAAGAATAGCTATATCTTTTACTATAACCTGTCTAGTTACAGAATACTTTTTAGCTATAATACCTCCTTTTAATGGTTCATGATTTTCTAATAATAACCTTATTATATTCTCTCTTCTCTCATTAGAATTCATATTTGCCTCCCTTGCCGACTGCAATTATTCCCCAAAATAAAATTAGTACTATAATAATATAATCATATTATTATATACACTCTCTATATTATTATAACATTTGAACAGATTTATATTACCTTAAAATAATTCTCATAATTTCATTATAGTTTAAATTTTATTCGAATCAATAATAGTATAAATTTGTTTTTGAATTTTGTATCGTTATTAAAATTAGACTAATCATAAATTTATATAAATCATTCTATATTTACTGTAAATGTATACTTCTCAGGTTAATTTAAATAATTATATAACAAAAAAAGTTATGAATTACTCCATAACTTTTTAATGGTGGAGATAAAGAGATTCGAACTCTTGACCCCCTGCGTGCAAGGCAGGTGCTCTCCCAACTGAGCTATACCCCCATGGTGGACCTTCAGGGACTCGAACCCTAGACCTACCGGTTATGAGCCGGTTGCTCTAACCAACTGAGCTAAAGATCCCTTTTATATTTTACCTGGCAACGTCCTACTCTGCCACACAGTCTCCCATGCAGTACCATCGGCGCTATAGACCTTAACTTTCCTGTTCGGAATGGGAAGGAGTGTTACCTCTATGCCATCATCACCAGATTATCACAAGAAATATTATACTTAGTAATATATAACATGTCAAGTGCTTTGAAAGAAATTTATTCTTTCAAAATTGCACATAGCTACTTAATGTATTTACAACTTGATTTATATTGGTCAAGCCCTCGACCTATTAGTATCAGTCAGCTAAATATGTTACCATACTTACACCTCTGACCTATCAACCTTGTAGTCTTCAAGGGGTCTTACTAGCTTATGCTATGGGAAATCTCATCTTGAGGTGGGCTTCACACTTAGATGCTTTCAGCGTTTATCCCTTCCCGACTTAGCTACCCAGCTATGCTTCTGGCGAAACAACTGGTACACCATAGGTCAGTCCATCCCGGTCCTCTCGTACTAAGGACAGCTCCTCTCAAATTTCCTACGCCCGCGACGGATAGGGACCGAACTGTCTCACGACGTTCTGAACCCAGCTCGCGTGCCGCTTTAATGGGCGAACAGCCCAACCCTTGGGACCTACTTCAGCCCCAGGATGCGACGAGCCGACATCGAGGTGCCAAACCTCCCCGTCGATGTGAACTCTTGGGGGAGATCAGCCTGTTATCCCCGAGGTAGCTTTTATCCGTTGAGCGATGGCCCTCCCACGAGGTACCACCGGATCACTAAGCCCGACTTTCGTCCCTGCTCCACTTGTAAGTGTCGCAGTCAGGCTCCCTTCTGCCTTTGCACTCTTCGAACGATTTCCGACCGTTCTGAGGGAACCTTTGGGCGCCTCCGTTACATTTTAGGAGGCGACCGCCCCAGTCAAACTGCCCACCTAACAATGTCCTGTCACCAGTTTCATGGCATCCAGTTAGAACTTCAATACTATCAGGGTGGTATCCCAACAACGACTCCTCCAAAGCTGACGCCCTGGTATCCCAGTCTCCCACCTATCCTGTACAGACAATACCGAAATTCAATGCTAAGCTACAGTAAAGCTCTACGGGGTCTTTCCGTCCAATCGCGGGTAGCGAGCATCTTCACTCGCACTACAACTTCGCCGGATTTGCAGTTGAGACAGTGCACAAGTCATTACGCCATTCGTGCGGGTCAGAACTT